>NZ_JARWOP010000032.1 GCF_029868745.1 Nocardia wallacei
CCGTGGACATAGGTGTCCGTGGTGGAAGATGCTGTGGGAGGGGTCTTTTCGGCGCGGAAGGCGGCGAGGGCCTCGGCGCCACGGCGGCGGGAGCCGCCCCCGGCGGGTGAGGTACACGGAACCCACACCCACCACCGCCAACGGCTCACACCAAGCACTCTCGAGTTCCCTATTGCGCTCGCGCAGCTGGCGCAATTCGACCGCGGTGCGTTTCAGGTAGCGGACGTATTTATCGTTGTCGGTCGTCACGTCGGATCCTCTCTCCTTACGACGCTCAGAGTTCGCGATCGATGATCGCGAGAAGCTCGTCGCCGGTCGCGGCTTCGATGTCGTCGTCGGTGCCGGGCCGCTGGCCGTTCTCCCATTTCGCGGCCAGGGTGTGCAGTCGGTGCAGTACCCGCGCGCGATCGGCGGAACGTCCGGGATCGATGGTCCGCGACAGCGCGGCGTCGAGCCGATCCAGCAGGCCGTCGAGCGAATCCGACGGCGCCGCTGTGGTTTCCGCCAGTTCGCGGGCGAGGATCTCGTGCAGGTAGTCGCTCAGCGCCAGCGGCGTCGGCCGGTCGAATACCAGCCCAGCGGGCAGCCGCAGCCCGGTCGCGGCGCTCAACCGGTTGCGGAATTCGACCGCGCCCAGGGAATCGAAGCCGAGATCGGTGAAGGCCCGGTCCGGGTCGATGCCGTCGGCCTCGGCGCGGCCGAGGACGGCGGCCGTGTGTGCGCGGACGGCGTCGAGCACCAGGTCCGGCCGTTGCGCGGGCACCGCGCCGCGCAGCCGTTCCCGCAGGTGCGCGATCGGTGTCCCGGTTCCCGCGTCGGTCGGTGTGGGCACCAATTCGCCGAACAAGGGTGGCAGCATGCCCGCGCTCGCTCGGGCTCGCAAGCCCGGCAGGTCCCAGCGCGCGGCGACGACGGCGCTGCGGTCGGTGCGCACGGCGTTGTCGAACAGTCGCAGCGCGTACTCGCTCGACATCGGGGCCACACCCGCCCGACACACCCGTTCGCGGTCGGCTGCCGCGAGATTCCCTGTCATTCCGGTGTTTTCGTCCCACAGGCCCCATGCGATCGAGGTGGCGGGCAACCCCCGGGATCGCCGCCGGGCGGCGAGCGCGTCCATGGCGCGGTTGGCAGCGGCGTAGTTGGCCTGTCCGGCGGTGCCCAGTACGCCGGCGACCGAGGAGAACAGCACGAAGGCGGCGAGCTCGGCGCCGACGGTGAGTTCGTCCAGGTGCCGGGCGCCGTCCACCTTCGGTGCGAATACCCGGTCGATGCCGTCCGCGGATTGGGCGGCCAACACCGCGTCGTCGAGGACACCGGCGGCGTGCACCACTCCGGTCGGCGGCGCGGCGTCCGGCACGTCGGCCAGCGCGCGACGCAGCGCCTCCCTGTCGGCGACATCGGCGGCGGCGATCCGTACCCGGGCGCCGGCGGCGGTCAGGTCGCCGGCCAGTTCGGTGGCGCCCGGCGCGGCCGCACCCCGGCGGCTGATCAGCAGCAGGGACCGTACCCCGTACTCGGTCACCAGATGGCGTGCCAGCAACGCACCGAGCCCACCGGTGCCGCCGGTGACTATCACTGTCCCGGAGCCGAATTCGGGACGCGGGCCGTTGCCGTCCGGTATCCGTTCCAGGCGTGGCACGAACACGCTGTCGCCACGAACCGCCGATTGCGGCTCCGGGCACCGCGCGATCGTGGCGGCGTCGAGGTCAGTGCCCGTCGCCAGATCGACCAGGGCGATGCGGCCCGGGTGTTCGGATTGTGCCGCGGCGACGAGCCCCCAGATCGCTGCCGCCGCCGGGTCCGGTGCGCCCGTCCCGAGATCGACGGCCGCGCGGGTCGCAATGATCAGCCGCGTCCGCTCGTTGTGTGGGTCGCCGAGCCAAGACTGCACGAGATGCAGCACCTCGCGTGCGGCCGCGGGCACGGTGGCAGCGGAATCCGATTCGACCGCACCGCATTCCACGACGACCGCGTCCGGCCCGTCGCCATTGCGCCCGGACATCGCGGCGAGGCCGGCCGGGTCGGTCACCGCGACGGTGCCGGGGTCGGCGGCGGGTGCGGCCTGCTCGATCCAGTGGAGGCCGTGCAGGTGTGCGGCCGCGCCGGGGGCCAGCTGCGCGGCGGAAACCGGCCGGGAGCGCAGGTTTTCGACGGTGAGCACGGGACGGCCGGATTCGTCGGCGGCCGTGACCGTCACGGTGTCCGGGCCGGTCGGCGAGATCCGCGCTCGCACGCGGGTGGCGCCCGGACCGGTCAGGCGCACGCCGCTCCAGGAGAAGGGCAGCAGCAGGGTGTCTCCGGTGTCGTCGGCGGCGAGCAGAACGGCGTGCAGCACCGCGTCGAGCAGCGCCGGATGCAGGAGATAGCCCTGCGCGTCGACTGTTTCGGGCAGCGCCGCCTCGACGTACACTTCGCCGTCCGCACGCCAGGCGCCGCGCAGTCCGTGGAAGGCCGGACCGTAGTCGTAGCCGCGGTCGGCCAGCATGGTGTATAGCCCCGGCGGGTCCAAACGCTGCCCCGGGTCGGGCGGGCCGTCCGGCACCGCGTCACCGGAATTGGTCGAATCTGTTGCGGCGAGAACACCTTCGGCGTGCTGGATCCACCCGTCATCGTCGGTGCGCGAATGGACGGCCACGGACCGCCGCCCGTCGCCGTCGGGAGCGCCGAGGAGCACCCGGAGCTGCGCGCCGTGCCGATCGAGCGGCAGCGGCGCAGCCAGGGTCAGTTCCCGCAGCACCGTCAGGCCGACCGTGTGCCCGGCGCGGAGTGCGAGCTCGACGAAGGCGGTGCCGGGCAGCAGGGTGTTGCCGAGAATCGCGTGGTCGGCCAGCCAGGGATGGGTGCGCGGCGACAGCTGCCCGGCCAGCGTCACCGCCGCGGTGTCGGGATTGTCGACCACACCGGCGAGCAGTGGGTGGTCGATCGGGCGCAGCCCGAACTCGGTGGCGTCACCCCCGGTCGCCGCCGTGAGCCAGTAGTTCTCGTGCTGGAAGGCGTAGGTGGGCAGGGTGATTCGGCGTGCGCCGGTTCCCTCGAAGAACCGCGACCACTCGACGTCGTGCCCGGCCTCGAACAGTCGTCCCAGGGCCGCGACGACCGCGACCGGTTCGCCGCCGGGTGTAGGCAGTGTCGCGATCACCGCCGCGTCGTCGATGATGTCGGCGATGGTGGCCGTCAGCCCGCTGTCGGGCCCGACCTCCACGAATCGCCGGGCGCCGTGTTCGCGCAGCGTCGCGATCCCGTCACCGAATTGCACCGCTTCCCGCACGTGCCGCACCCAGTATGCGGCGCTGCCGTATTCGTCCGCGCCGAGTTCGCCGGTGAGGCCGGCGCTCACCGGCAGCCGTGGCGCACGGGGCGAGATGTCCGCGATGGCCGCGGCGAAGTCGGACAGGATCGGTTCCATCGATGCCGAGTGGAATGCGTGGGATACGGTGAGCCGCTTGGTGCGGCAGCCTTCTGCCGCCAGGGTCGCCGCCACCTGTTCGACGGCCGCCACGTCCCCGGAGAGCACGACCGACCGTGGACCGTTGACCGCGGCGATCTCCGCGCCGTCGAGCAACAGCGGGCGCACCGTGTCCTCGCTCGCCCGCACGGCGACCATCGCGCCGCCGCCGGGCAGCGACCGCATCAACCGGCCGCGTTCGGCGACCACGCGCACCGCGTCGGCGAGTGAAAGCACGCCAGCGACGTGCGCGGCGACGATCTCGCCCACCGAATGGCCCACGACCGCATCGGGTGTCGCGCCCCACGATTCCAGTAGCCGGAAAAGGGCGACCTCTACGGCGAACAAGCCCGCCTGGGCATTTTCGGTGCGCGCCAGCAGGTCGGCGTCCTCGCCCCACACGATCTCGCGCAGCGGCAGGCCGAGATGCTCCTCGACGGCGTCCCATGCTGCGGCGAACACCGGATACGCCTCGTACAGCTCGCGGCCCATACCCGGCCACTGCGATCCCTGTCCGGGGAATACGAACACCGTCCGGCCCGGAACCTGTTCCGCAGGTGTCACTTCGGCCGCCGCGGCCAGCAGTTCCGCACGGCCGGTCCCGGTCACCACCGCCCGGTGCTCGAACACTGTCCGGCGTGTCAGCGCCGCACCCACCTCGACGGCTTCCAACTCGGGCCGCTCCGTGACGAATTCACGCAACCGTGCCAGCTGCGCCGACAACGCCGTCCGGGATCGCGCCGACACGATCCACGGAATGACCGGCGGCACAACACGTACCGGTGTCGCGTCCGGCACGGCGGCCGACGCCTGCTCGAGCACGACGTGGGCGTTGGTCCCCGAGATACCGAACGACGACACCGCCGCCCGCCGCGGACGACCCACATCCGGCCACGGCCGCTGCTCGGTCAGCAAACCCACGTGCCCCGACGACCAATCCACATGCGGCGACGGGTCATCCACATGCAACGTCTTCGGCAACACCCCGTGCCGCATCGCCTGAATCATCTTGATCACCCCGGCCACACCCGCCGCCGCCTGCGCGTGACCCATGTTCGACTTCACCGAACCCAGCCACAGCGGCTCACCATCCGCGGCACGCTGCCCGTAGGTCGCCAGCACCGCCTGCGCCTCGATGGGATCGCCGAGAGTGGTGCCCGTACCGTGGGCCTCCAGGGCATCGACATCGCCCACCGAAAGCTCGGCGTTCGCGAGCGCGGCACGAATGACCCGCTGCTGCGACGGACCGTTCGGCGCGGTCAAACCGTTCGACGCGCCATCCTGATTCACCGCCGACCCCTTGATCACCGCCAGCACCTCGTGACCGTGGCGCACGGCATCCGAAAGGCGCTCCACCACAAGCATTCCCACGCCCTCGGCCCAGCCCGTCCCGTCGGCGGCCGCCGCGAACGACTTGCAGCGGCCGTCCCCCGACAAACCGCCCTGCAACGAGAACTCCAGGAACACGGCGGGCGACGCCATCACCGTCACCCCGCCCACCAGCGCCAGCGAGCACTCCCCCGACCGCAACGACAACCCCGCCTGATGCAACGCCACCAACGACGACGAACACGCCGTATCCACCGTCACCGCAGGACCTTCCAAACCCAGCACATACGACACCCGACCCGACGCGACGCTGGCCGCGATCGCGGGAATGCCGTATCCCGTGGCGCCGTACCCCTGCGGCGAGGCCACGCCCGCGAAGACACCGGTCGCGCTGCCCTGCAACGATTTCGGGTCGATTCCGGCGTGCTCGAGCGCCTCCCAGGCGACCTCGAGCAGCAGCCGCTGCTGCGGGTCCATCCCGAGCGCCTCGCGCGGCGTGATGCCGAAGAACCCGGCGTCGAAACTCCCGGCGTCCTGGAGGAATCCGCCTTCGCGCACGTAGGTCTTCCCGGCCACACCGGGTTCCGGGTCGTACAACTGCCCGAGGTCCCAGCCCCGATTGTCCGGGAACTCGCCCATCACGTCCCGCCCGCCGAGCACGATGTCCCACAGCTCGTCCGGCGACGCCGCGCCGGGATATCGGCACGCCATCCCCACGACGGCCAGCGGTTCCGCGCTCGCGACCGCGGCTCGGTGCACCTGCTGCGGCAGGCCGCTGCCGGTCAGTTCGCCGACCAGGTAGCGGGTCAGCAGGCGGGGGGTCGGGTAGTCGAAGACGGCGCTCGCGGGCACCCGGACGCCGGTCGCCGCGCCGATCTGGTCACGGAAGGCGACGGCGTCGAGCGAGTCGAAACCGAGGTCCTTGAAGGCGTGTCCGGACTCGATCTGCCGGGCGTCGGTATGGCCGAGTACCGCGGCCGCCCGGGCGCGCACGAGGTCCAGCACATGCTCGTACCGCTGTGTCTCGCCGAGCCCCGCGAGTTCCTGTGACAGCGCGCCCGGCGCCGGGGCGCGCGTGGCGGTGGCCCGCTGTGCGGGCACGAGATCGGCGAAAAGCGACGGCAGCGTCCCGGCGGCGGCGCGCGAGCGCAGTTCCGGGAGATCCCATCGTCCGGCGATCACCGCGCTCGTCTCGGTGTTCAGCGCGCGGTCGAACAGGGCGAGCGCGTGGTCCCGCGTCATGGCGGCGACTCCGGCGCGCTGCAGCCGATGCAGATCGGTTCCGGCGAGATGACCTGTCATTCCGGTGCTGTCGGCCCACAGGCCCCACGCGATCGAGGTGGCGACGGCGCCCCGGGCGCGACGGTAGGAGGCGAGCGCGTCCAGGAAGCTGTTCGCGGCAGCGTAATTGGCTTGCCCGGGCGCGCCGAGGGTTCCGGCGACCGAGGAGAACAGGACGAAGGCGGCCAGGTCGGTGCCCGCGGTGAGTTCGTGCAGATGCCAGGCGCCGTCCACCTTGGGCGCGAAGACGGCGTCGACCCGGTGCGCGGTCTGGTCGGGCAGGACGGCGTCGGCGAGCACGCCGGCCGCGTGGACGACGCCGACCACGGGCGCGTCCGGGGGCGCCTCCGCGAGCGCGGCGCGCACGGCCTCCCGGTCCGCGACATCCGCCGCCACGAGCTGGACCCGCGCTCCCGCCGCGGTCAGGTCGGCCGCCAAGTCGGCGGCGCCGGGGGCCTCCGCGCCGCGGCGGCCGAGCAGCAGCAGCGACCGGACGCCGTGCTCGCGTACCAGATGCCGGGCCAGCGCCGCGCCCAGGCCGCCGGTGCCTCCCGTGATCACCACGGTGCCCGAATCCAGTTGTACGGCAAAGGGATCGGTGACCACGTCGCTGGTGGGGTCGGGCTCGATTTCGCCGATCCGTGGGACGTAGACGCGTCCGCCGCGGACGGCGAGGCGGTCCTCGGCGGTGATGAGGTAGGTGGCGGGATCGGTCCGTATGTCGGTATCCGCGAGCACGATGCGGTCGCGGTATTCGGCCTGTGCCGAACTCACCAGCCCCCAGACGGCCGCGGCGGCCAGGTCCTCGGCCGGTGCGCCGGGCGTGGCCACCGCGCCGCAGGTCTCGACGACCAGGCGGCTGTGCAGGCAGCGGTCGTCGGCGAGCCAGCCGCGCAGCATGTCGAGTACCCGGTGGGTGAGGGTGTGCACCTCGCGGATCAGGTCGTCACCGTCGATGTCACCGGCGCTCGGGCAGCGGACCACGAGTATGTCGGGGATCGGGTCGTCGGTGATCGCATCGGCGAAGTCCGCGAGGTCGATTACTCGGATATCTCCGTCGAAACGCTGAGCAGCCGTGTCGCCCAGCTCTTTCCACGAGACTTCGTGCAGCGGCCGCGCGGTGTCCCCGGCTTGGAGTTGCTCCGCGGACAGCGGCCGGGTGCGCAGGGTGGCGGTGAAGACGGGCTGCCCGGCCGGGTCGGCGAGCCGGACGCTGTAGGTGTCGCCGGCGGTGGTGACGATGGTCGCCCGGACACGGGTGGCGCCGGTGGCGTGCAGGACCGCACCCGACCACAGGTACGGCAGCGGCGTCACGCCGGTCTCGGTGGCCTCGGGCAGCACGGCGTGCAGCACGGCGTCGAGCAATGCCGGATGGATGCCGTATCCGCCGGGTTCGACGCCCTCCGGCAGTGCGACCTCGGCATAGGTGTGGTCGCCGTCGCGCCAGACCTGCTGCAGCCCTTGGAAACTCGGTCCGTAGTGATAGCCGCGGGCGCTCAGGATGCCGTACGGGTCGTCGTGGTGGACGGGTTCGGCGTGCGGCGGCCAGGGTTCGTGTCCGGGGCGCGTGTCGCCGGTGTCCCCGGTGAGCAGGCCTTCGGCGTGTAGCTGCCAGGGCGTGGGCTCCGCGACATCCGGTCGCGCGTAGATGCGCACCGGCCACCGGCCGTCCGGGTGCTCGCCGCCGACGACCACGTGCAACTGCATCGCGCCCCGGTCCAGTGGCAGCGGCACGAGCAGGCTCAGCTCGTCGACGACGGGCGTGCCGGTCTCGTCCCCGGCGCGGACCGCCAGATCCACGAAGGCCGCGCCGGGCAGCAGGGTCCGGCCGTGCACGACATGGTCGGCGAACCAGGCGACGGTCGGTGACAGGCGTCCGGTGAGCCGGACCCCGTCGCCCTCGGGCGCGGGGATCACGGCGGACAGCAACGGGTGCCCGGTGGTTTCCAGGCCCGCCGTCGTGAGGTCGGCGGTGGCCCGGGTATCGGACCAGAACCGCTGGTGTTGAAAAGGGTAGGTGGGCAGTGGGATTCGCCGTGCGCCCGCGTCGCCGAACAGCCGCTGCCAGGCGACGGGCACACCTCGCGTCCAGGCGTGGGCGGCGTTGGTGAGGATCTGCTGCCAGCTGCCATCGTCGCGGCGCAGCGACGGCACGGTCGCCAGGCCGCGGTCACGCACCGTCTCGTCGGTGACGGAGTCGAACGTGTCGTGTATCGCCGCGAGCAGCGCCGGGTGTGGGCTGGCTTCGATGAACACCGAACGACCGTGGGCGAGCAGGGCGCGGGTGGCGTCCTCGAAGCGCACGGTGGAGCGCAGGTTCCGGTACCAGTACTCCGCGTCCAGCTCGGTGCCCGCGAGCACCTCGCCCGTCACCGAGGAGAAGAACGGGACGTGGCCGGGGCGTGGCCTGATGTCCTCCAGTGCCGCAACGAGTTCGGCTCGGATCTGTTCCATTTCGGTCGAGTGGCTGGCGTAGTCCACCGGCAACCGACGCACCTGCACTCCGTCGCGGACGCAGCCGTCGACGAACGCGTCCAGCTCGGTCACGGGACCCGAAACCACCACCGACTCCGGGCCGTTCACCGCAGCCACACTCAGTCCGGTCCCCAGCCGATCCGCCACCGCACCCTCCGACGCACCGACCGCGACCATGCCCCCGCTGCCGGTGAGGTTCACCAGCAACTTCGACCGCGCCGCGACGATCCGCGCCCCCTCCTCCAACGACAACACCCCCGCCACACACGCCGCCGCCACCTCACC
>NZ_JARWOP010000033.1 GCF_029868745.1 Nocardia wallacei
CACTACACCCGCATCCTGCGCTACATCCAGCCGCAGTTCGTGCACGTGTTCGTGGGCGGCCGGATCGTCGCCGAGGGCGGGCCGGAACTCGCCGACGAACTGGACGCCAACGGCTACGTGCGCTTCACCTCCGCCGCGGCCGCTACCGCTGGAGCCTGATATGACCGCTACGGTTTCCGATAGCCGGGTCCCCGGGTCGCGTGCCCTCGACGTCGCGAAGATCCGGGCCGATTTCCCGATCCTCAGCCGCACCGTGCGCGACGGAAAACCCTTGGTCTACTTGGATTCCGGAGCGACCTCGCAGCGGCCGGTGGCCGTCCTCGACGCCGAACGCCGGTTCCTCACCGAGCACAATGCCGCCGTGCACCGCGGCGCCCACCAGCTCGCGGAGGAGGCGACCGACGCCTACGAGGGCGCCCGCGCCGACATCGCCCGCTTCGTCGGCGTCGGCGCGAACGAGATCGTGTTCACCAAGAACGCGACCGAATCGCTGAATCTGGTGGCATATTCCTTCGCGGACAACAGGTTTCCGTTCCATGTCGGCCCCGGCGACGAGATCGTCACCACCGAACTCGAGCACCACGCCAACCTGGTGCCCTGGCAGGAGCTGGCGCGCCGCACGGGCGCCACGCTGAAGTGGTACGGCGTCACCGACGACGGCCGCATCGATCTCGATTCGCTGGAACTGTCCCCGCGCACCAAGATGGTGGCCTTCACCCACGCCTCGAACGTGACCGGCGCCTTCGGCCAGGTCGAGGAGCTGGTCCGCCGCGCCAAGGCCGTCGGCGCGCTGACGGTGCTGGACGCGTGCCAGTCGGTGCCGCACATGCCGGTGGACTTCCGCGCGCTGGGCGTCGACTTCGCCGCGTTCTCCGGGCACAAGATGCTCGGCCCGTCCGGCGTCGGCGTGCTGTACGGCCGCTACGAGCTGCTGGAGCAGACGCCGCCGTTCATCACCGGCGGCTCCATGATCGAGACCGTCTACATGGACCACAGCACCTACGCCCCGCCGCCGCAGCGGTTCGAGGCCGGTGTGCCGATGACCTCGCAGGTGGTCGGCCTGGGTGCGGCGGTGCGGTACCTGGAAGAACTCGGCATGGAAGCCGTTGCGGCGCACGAGCACACGCTCACCGGCGCGGCACTCGAGGCCCTGAGCGGGCTGGACGGCGTGCGAATCGTCGGCCCGGTCGAGAACGTCGAACGCGGTGGCGCGGTGTCGTTCGTGGTCGACGGCATCCACGCGCACGACGTCGGCCAGATCCTCGACGACGAGGGTGTCGCGGTGCGGGTGGGGCACTTCTGCGCGTGGCCGCTGCTGCGGCGCACGGGCGTGCCCGCCGCCGTGCGTGCCTCCTTCGCCGTCTACAACACCGTCGACGAGGTGGACGCGCTGGTCGCCGCGGTGCGGAAGGCCCAGAGCTTCTTCGGAGTTGCATAGATCATGCGCATGGAGCAGATGTACCAGGAAGTGATCCTGGACCACTACAAGCACCCGCATCACCGCGGGCTGCGCGAGCCGTTCGGCGCCGAGGTGCACCACGTCAACCCGACCTGCGGCGACGAGGTGACCTTGCGCGTCCACATCGACGGCAAAGGCGATGTCGCCGACGTCTCCTACGACGGCCAGGGCTGCTCGATCAGCCAGGCCGCCACGTCCATCCTCGCCGACCAGGTCATCGGCCTGCCGGTGCAGCAGGCGTTGAAGACCGTCGACTCGTACAGCGAGATGATCTCCAGCCGCGGCACCGTCGAGGGTGACGAGGAGGTGCTCGGCGACGGCATCGCCTTGGCCGGCGTCTCGAAGTACCCGGCGCGCGTCAAATGCGCGCTGCTGGGCTGGATGGCGTTCAAGGATGCCGTGGTGCGGATAACCTCCGCAGAGCAGAACGAGCGCAATAGCTTTTCCACGAACGGGGAACGCCATGACTGATACACCCGCAGAGACTCGAGCACCCGCCGACGAGCGGCAGCTGTCCGCCGAGGAGCAGGAGCAGCTCGAGAACATCGAAGAGGCGATGCGCGACGTCGTCGACCCGGAGCTGGGCATCAATGTCGTCGACCTCGGCCTGGTCTATGGCCTGCGCCTGGAGAACGAGGTCGCGGTGCTGGATATGACGCTGACGTCGGCGGCGTGCCCGCTCACCGATGTCATCGAGGACCAGTCCCGCAACGCGCTGGTGCGCAGCGGCCTGGTGGAGGACTTGAAGATCAACTGGGTCTGGATACCGCCGTGGGGCCCGGACAAGATCACCGAGGACGGCCGGGAGCAGTTGCGGGCCCTCGGTTTCACGGTCTGACAGCGCGCCGGTGACCAGCCCGCCGCGCCGCGGCTGGGCGGTGCCGCTGTGGGGTGCGGTCGCGGCTCTACTGACCGCGCCGTTGGCCGCGGCTGTGGTGGCGTGCGTGTACCGGTTCCCGGTTCCGTTCGCCGAGTACGCTCGCGGGTCGTCGGGTGCGGCCGACGCCGCCCTGGCGAGCGTGTTCTATCTGATACTCGGCGGTGCGCTCGTGCTCGCCCTCGCGGGCGCGGTGGTCGGGATGCTCGTGCAGCGGGGGAGCGCCCGGAACCCGTGGCGGTCCGCCGCGCTGACCACGCTCGGCGCGTTCGCCGTGGCGACAGTCGCCGCGGTCATCCTGGCGACGCTCGAATTCGTCATCGGCCCTTGGTAATCGGCGTGTGCTCCCGTCAGCCGAGGATCAGGGGAACCTTGCCCGCCAGGTCTCCCATTTCGGCTTCTTCCGCGTCGGTCGGGACCCGCCGCCCGGTACCGATCAGCAGCGCGTCGCTGTCGGACCACGTCGCGGGAAACGCTGTCCCAGCGATCTTTTCGAGAATTCGCCGGGACCGGGCGAGCGTCTCCTCCGGCGGTGCGGCGACATGCGGCAGGTGTGCGACGAGGTCGAGATGGTGCAGCGTCCATTCCAGGACGTAGGCGGCGAGGTAGTCGCCCGCGGTGATGACCTCGTCGCGGGTGCGCAGCCATAGATTCGGGTCGGCGAGTTCGGCCGCGCGCCCGGCGGCCGAGCCGACATCGTCGAGGTGGAACTGCAGCAGGCGCGGATCCTCGTAGGCGGCGGCCAGCCGGACGGTCAGAGCGTCGAGCGGCTCCTCGCCGGTCGGCTGTTTGTCGGTGACCTCCCAGTACGTCACCGCGTCGCGCGTAGGTTCGGAATCGGCGGGTGTGACCAGCGTGATCAGCACGTCTTGGGCGTCGATGACCAAGTGGCACACCAGATCTCGCACCAGCCACCCGGTGCATCCGGACGGCTGGGTGAAATCCTCGTCCGAGAGTCCGGCCACCGCCACCCGCAACGCCGCCCAAGCACGTGAGAACAGATCCACGCCCGCAAATTAGCAGCCGCACCCGACAAATGTGACCGATATCCACGGTCACCAGCCCTCGGGCCCGGCTGGCGATCATCTTGGTGGCGTCGGCGGATTTGCCGAGGATCCGGCCGATCTCGGCGAACGGGACCGCGAACATGTCGTGCAGCACGAAGGCCAATCGCTCGCTCGGGCCGAGCTAGTCCAGCACGACGAGCAGCGCGAGCCCCGCCGAATCGGCGAGCGCGCGAGCCGCCGCGGAAAGGTAACGACTTCAGCCGAGGCTCAGTGTGGTCGCGGATTCGACGCGGGTCAGCTTCTCCGGGTTGCGGACGAAATAGAGGCCGGTGAAACGGCCGTCCTCGATCCGGAACGCCATGACCCCCTCGATCTCGCCGTCGAGGCGGAAGAGGAGGGCGGGGTTGCCGTTGATCGTCGTCGCCTCGGTGGTGAGCGTCGCGCCGACCTTGCGGAGGCCGGCGGCCATGAAGCGAGCCACCTTCTCCGCGCCGACGACCGGGCGCGGCGCGGCGCGTTTGACGCCGCCGCCGTCGCCCAGCAGGACGACCTCCGGCGCGAGGACGTCGAGCAGGCCCTGCGGGTCGCCGGTCTCGATGGCCCGCTGGAACGATTCCAGCGCGGCCTTGGCCTGGGCGGGCGTCGCGGTGGTGCGCGGCCGGCGGGCGTCGACGTGCCCGCGGGCGCGGTGCGCGATCTGACGGACCGCCGCGGGTGTCTTGTCGACCGCCGCCGCGATGTCGTCGTAGCCCATGTCGAAGACCTCCCGGAGCACGAAGACGGCGCGCTCGGTGGGGGAGAGCGTCTCGAGGACGAGCATCAGCGCCATCGACATGCTCTCGGCGAGTTCCACGTTCTCGGCGACATCGGGAGTGGTGAGCAGCGGCTCGGGCAGCCAGGGACCGACGTAGGACTCCTTGCGGCGCTTCAGGGTTCGCAACCGGTTCAGCGATTGTCGGGTGGTGATCCGGACCAAGTAGGCGCGGGCGTCCTCGACCTGCCCGGGGTCGACCTGGCTCCACCGCAGCCAGGTCTCCTGGAGCACGTCCTCGGCGTCGGCCGCCGAGCCGAGCATCTCGTAGGCGACAGTGAACAGCAGATTGCGGTGGGCGACGAACGCCTCGGTCGCCGGGTCGGTGGCGTGGTCGGTATCCACAGCAGGTCCTCTTCCTAGCCGGCCGCCGATCGTGCGGCTCGATGCGATCGACCATAGGACACCGCGGGCCCGCCCGCCGTGACAGCCTGTGATCCGGTTCACCGCACGGCCCGGCCGTTTCGATCTTGGCAGACCGGACATCCGAGGGAGGTAGGCCCTCGCACGGAAAGGAGAACATGACCGTGGCGTTCCAGGACATCATCGCCCAGCTCCGCCAGGACATCACCACCGCGTCGGACGCCGGTGACGAGGAGACCGCCGACCGGCTGCGCAAGGAACTCGACAAGGCCTTGCACAGCGGCGGCGAGTCGGGCGAGGAGAAGTAGACCGGCTATCGCAGCTGAACCGGGAGCGTGCGGTGTCCGTTCATCACGACGCTGGGTAGGTGACCCAGCGCCGCCGGTTCGGCGGCCAGGCGCATCTCCGGGAACCTCTCGAACAGCGCCGCCAGCCCGACCGACGCCTCCATCCGGGCCAGCGGCGCGCCCAGACAGTGATGGACACCGTGCCCGAAGGCCAAGTGGCTCTTGGTCTCCCGGTCCGCGTCGAACTCGTCGGCGGTGTCCCCGTACACCTGCGGGTCGCGATTGGCGCCCGCGAACGAGGCCATGAACGCCTCGCCCCGCGCGATGCGCACGCCGTCGCCGAGATCGATGTCGGCCACCGCGAACCGGAACGGCATGTGCGCGATCGGCGGTTCGTGCCGCAGCGCCTCCTCGATCACGTCGGACCATGTGATCCGGCCCGCGTCCAGGTCCGCGCGCTGGCCCGGATGGGTGAGCAGCGCGTGGATGGCGTGATCGAGCAGGTTGGTGGTCGTCTCGTGGCCCGCCGTGATGATCAGCGCCAGGGTGTCGCTGAGTTCCTGCTCGCTGAGCCGGGCGCCGTCCTCGTCGCTGGTGCTGATCAGCACGGTGGTGAGGTCGTCGCCCGGGTGGTCGCGCTTGTACGCGATCAGCTCCGCCAGCGCGGTGTTGAGCTGGACGAAGTTGGTGACCGCCGCCTCCGGGCCGAGTGTGGTGTCGAGCGTCCGGTCGGCGCACACCTGCAGCGTCGCGCCGAGTTCGGCCGGTACGCCCATCAGTTCGGTGATCACCCGGATCGGCAGTGGCCGGGCGAATTCCGCACGGAGATCGGCGATGTCGCCCGGCGCGGTCTCGGCCAGCCGATCCAGCAGGTCCACGGTGATCGCCTCGATACGCGGCCGCATATCGCGAGTTCGCTTGTCGGTGAAGGCCGGCGCGACCAGCCGACGTAGCCTCCGGTGATCGCCGCCGGAGGCGTTGAGCATGTTGCGGACCGCCACCCACGGCACCATCACCCAGTCGGGCGGCAGTTCGCCGTCGCGATACGCCGACCAGTGGTTCGGATCCTTGGACACCCGCGGATCGGTCATCAGCCCGCGCAGTACGGCTTGGTCGGTGACCGACCACACCGTGACCGCACCGGGCAGCACGACCGCCACGACCGGCCCGCGCGCCCGGATGCGCGCGGCCTCGCCCTGCACGTCCGCTCCGGTCGCGTCGAGGATCAGCGGAGTTTCGTGGTCAATCGTCATCGGGACTCCTAACGGGTGAGGATCATCGGTGCCGAGGGCGGGAACACCACCGGCAGCGCGGCCAGGGCGCGGTGGAAAGGTCCGGGCCGCCAGGACAATTCGGCCGCCGGGACGGCCGGTCGCATGTCCGGCAGCGCGTCGAGCAGCTGATCGAGCGCGCGCTGGGCGATGACCAGGGCCACCGGCTGCGCCGGGCAGGCGTGCTGGCCCGCGCCCCACGCCAGGTGCGACCGGTTGCCGGTGCGGTCGCCGCGATTGATCGCCGGGTCGTTGTTGCAGGCCGCCAGGCTGATCACCACCGGCTGATGGGCGGGCAGCCACACGTCGTCGATCAGCATCGGCTGCCGCGGATAGCTGACGCAGAAGTTCGCGAGCGGGGGATCGTTGAACAGCGTCTCGTCGACCGCGTCACGGGTGTGTAGAGTGCCGCTGATCACGCCGCCGGCGAACCGGTCGTCGGTCAGCGCCAGGCGCAGCGTGTTGAGGATGAGATTGGTGGTCGGTTCGGTGCCCGCCGCGTACAGCAGGGCCGCCTGCTGCACCATCTCCATATCGTCGAGCTGCTCGGCCGAGGCCATCAGCCGCGAGGTGAGGTCATCGCCCGGCGCGGCGCGCTTCTGCACGATCACCTCGTACAGGGTGGCGGCGAAGATCGCGTTGCCCTCCTCGGCGCCGATGCCCTCCAGGATGGCGGCCATGCCCTGGTACGCCTTGTGCGCGGCCTCGTGCGGGAACCCCATCACCTCGCTGAGCACCCGGAAGGTCAGTGGGAGCGCGTAATCCATCCGAATGTCCGCGGTGCCCGACGCGCAGAAGCCGTTGATCAGCTCCTCCGCCGCGCGATCGACCGCCCGCTCCATCTTGTTGAGATCGACCGTGGCCAGGCAGGACAGCGCGCGCCGGTAGCGGTCGTGCTCGTCGAACGCCGTGCGCAGCGCGTTCTGCCGGTACTCGAGCATCTGCTTGACCGGGCTGTCGTCGGGCACGTTGCCCTGCCACACCCGCGGATCGGCGGGGAAGTGGAACTCGTCGTTGAGGATCTCCAGCGCGGCCCGGTAGCCGAGTACGAGGGTCGCCGGGACGCCCGGCGCCAGTTCGACCGGCACCAGCGAGCCGTACCGCTTGCGCATGTCGCGGTACGCGCCGTGCGGATCGGCGGCGAACTCCGGGCCGCTCAATGCCACGCCGGTGCTGTGGATCGAGGTGGGCGATCCGTACCCGACCGGGCACGCGCCCTGTTGCTGTGGTGACGACATCGAGTCAGTCCACCGCCTGCTCGGCCGAAACCTGTTGTGCGGGTGCGGGACTGCATGATTTCCGGCCGCGGTGCGCCGGTGTGCGAAGCGTATGCGCGGGCCTGAACGGCACGTCAATTCTCACTGTTGGTGTCTCCTGACATGGAAGATCGTTCGCGCTGCACCCGCCGGCGGGCCGTCGTGGGTCTCGGCATCGTGATGCCCGTGCCGGTGATCGACCCGGGTCGGGGCCGCGGTCGGCCTGAAACAACCCAGCGGGGTTCGGTTTCGTCTGTGGGGCTACCGGTTTCGGCGCGCCGTGCTCACGTCCGGACCGGACAACCCGTCATGACAACGGGATTCGCGCTGAGGCGTGATAGGGGAATCGAAAGCGGTGTGTCCGGCGGTAAATTGCTCGCGTCGCCGACGTGCACCGGCGCAGACACCTCGGCCACCATGGTCTTCGGATCCATTTCAGGTGTCCCCTCCTGAGCGGGCCTGCGTCCGCATCGCTCGACCACGGCTGAAGTGCTGCCCTTGCAGGCTAGGCCATGCGCTCCGGATTCGCCAGGCATCCCGGCCGCATTGCCTTGTCGCACTGCTGGTTTCAGCGATGAGCGGGCAAATGTTACGGGCGCATTTCAGGACCGCAGCGGATGCGCCCGGAAGAAGTCCCACATGAGGGTGGTGGCACTGATCGAGTTCATGGAAGCGCCGACGATGAGAGTGGGATACAGCGTGGCGGACGAGCCCGGCCAGGCGTGCCCGCCACCGTCGACCGAGTACAACTCGACGTCGGCGCCCGCGGGGCATGCGTAGACGGTCAGGGTGGCATCCCGGGCTACCCGCTGTGTCGCGGGATCCGTGCCGCAGCCGTTGCGCCGCGCCCACGCGGCCGCGTTGTCCGGAATGCTCCGCGGGCCGGGGCCACCGGGCGAGCCGCTGTGGTCGTCGGGATCGACCGATCCGGTGCCGTCCGGTTTCGGCAGGAAGCGGACGTGCGCGCCCAGGCCGCCGGTATAAGCGACGATCGGGTCGGCCGTGCCGTGGAAGGCGATGATGGGAACGGCCCGGTCGGGCCGACACCAGTCGAAGTCCTGCAGCCCGGCCACGGCGGCGATGGCCGCGACGCGACCGGAGAGCTGGCACGCGATCGAGGACGCGGTGAAGGCGCCCATCGACATTCCCGCGACGTACACCCGGGCGCGGTCCACACACAACGTCGATTCCACGTGTGTGAGCAGGTCGGACAGATAGGCGATATCGGCGCTGCCGGGGCCGAAATCCCAGCGCGGCGCACCGGATTCCTCGAACTGCGGCGTGACCGTCACGAATCCCGCCTCGGCGCCGAGGCGGCTCAGGCCGGAGACGTCGTGCGCGATGACGGCAGGCTCCATGTAGCCGTGCAGATCGACCACCACGGGCAGCGGGCCGGTGTGGTTCGGCACATCCAGGATGTAGCTGCCCGCTTTCCCGGCCGCCGCGAACTGCTGGAGCGATTCCCCCGGCGCCGCCGCGGCCGCGCAACCGTCGGAGGCGGCCGGTGCGGGCTCGTCCGCGTGGGCGCCGCCCACTACGCATGTAGCGCAGGCGATCAGCGCCGCGGCGGTCCCTGCGGCCCGGCGGGAAATCCGACTTCCTAGCATGAGAACATGGTTTCAGACAAGCGGGATTCGAATATCCGAAATCCCCTAATTTGTCTCGCCTCACAATCCGCTACGGGTCTTCGGCGGCCGCGAGGACGCGGGCGGCCTCCCGCGCCGCGCCGGTATTCGGCTGCAGCGCACGCGAACCCGCCAATTTCGCGCGAATGTGCTCGGCGACGGTCGTGGGACGGTACCGGCTGCCCGCACCGACGCACGACGGCAGTGTCTCGATCACCGCGTCGATATTGCCGTCGTGGAAATACGCGGCGCTCCTGCGCCTTTCGATGGTGCCGTGCGTGATCGGCGGCCGCACGCGGTGCAGCGTCGAGAGCCAGCGCTCGTTGGTCCAGCGGGCCATCAGATCGCCGAGATTCACCAGCAGCGCGCCGTCGGCGGGCCGCACGTCGTGCCAGCGGGAGTCGGCGCCGAGCACCTGGAGTCCGGGCGCCCGGTCGGCCCAGAGCACCGTGACGATCCCGTAGTCGGTGTGCTCGCCCATGCCGGTGAGTTCACCGTCGAGGTCGACGGTGCCGGGCGGCAGCGCGTAGTTGTTCATGCGCAACACGTCGAGGGAGTGATCGGTGAACCGGTCGAAGTAGCCCGGCGGCAGGGCGAGAGCGTCGGCGAAGATGGTGGTGAGCACCCGCGCCACCCGGGCGGCCTCCTCGAAATACGCCTGCACCCGCGAGCGGAAACGCGGAAGTTGTTGCGGCCAGAGGTTTTCCGCGTAATCCGACGTAGGGAGATCGAGATCCGGATATCGGTCGGCGGTGACCCCGACATTGAACGCCTCGAAATAGTCGTTCATCCCGTCGGCCGCCTGAACGCCCAGACTGAGGCTCAGACTTTCGCTGCGGGGCGGTGAGTATCCGCGATTGATCTCCGGCGGCGTGCGGTAATTGTTCTTGATGTCCGGATCGAGGGCGAAGAAGGAATCGACGGCCGCCGCGAATTCCGCGATCACCGCGTCCGGGACGCCGTGGCCGCGGATCTGCATGAAACCGACGGTGCGAGCGGCGTCGTCGATCCGGCGGGCGACCGCGGCGCGTGCGGTGTCGCCGCCACCCTCGGTGTAGGGCGAGATATCGATGATCGGCACGTGAAAGGTCACGGACTGCTCCTCTCGATCGGACGACTGGCTGTCAGAATCATGTACTCGTATGTCGGGAGGGCCCGCCCGTGTCACGGGCGTGTAAAAGCCGCGTCGGCCGGAACATTTCGAAACGGTAGCGCCCGCCGGCAGGTGGTGGACAGAACCACGCGCGGTGGAGAAAGATCCAGTCGTCAGATTGCCGTCTCGATTGGAGTGGAACTTTCTATGTCCTTGGTATCCAAGGCAGCCGTCGTGCTGGCCGGCGCGGCGGTCGCGGGCTTCGGGGTCGCCGGGCCCGCCTCGGCCGCCGGCACCCTGCACGGTGCGATCGCATTGTCCGACAGCACCGGAACGGTGGCGTCGGCGGTCAACTACGACGACCCCGGCGCCGCGGACGCCGCTGCCAACTCGCACTGCGGGGTCCGTGACTGCCGTGTCGTGCTGCACTTCACCGACGGGTGCGGCGCGGTGGCGCAGGGCGTCGACCGGAAGGTGGCGGTCGGCTGGGGCCCCACCCAGGCGGAGGCGGAGAAGCAGGCCCGCGACGTGCTGGGCCCCAGTGCCCCGCCGTTCCCGGACCTGGGCAGCGCCAGCCCGCGCCCGGCGACCATCGTGCTGCACGCCTGCACCGCGAACGCCGCCTGATCGTCGCGCCGACTCGGCCGGTCCGGACATGCTCCGGACCGGCCGTCGTCGTCCCCGGGCCGGAAAAAAGGGTGCGCCGCCGGGGGCCGGGTGGGGAGGGGGTGGGGCATAGAAAAAGTTTTTGGAAAGGCAAAACAGACCGGGGCAAAGGGTTATACCAACAACAGAAAACCCCCCCCC
>NZ_JARWOP010000034.1 GCF_029868745.1 Nocardia wallacei
CCCCCCGCGGGGTTGCCCCCCCCCAGCTTGCACTCGCGGTTTTTATCTTGGTGGGGGGCGGTGTTCGCGGTCTGCCGGCCGGGGGGGGGGTCGTTGGGGCCCCCCCCCCGCCCTTGGTTTCGATCCGATCAGAACACTCGGAGTTGGCCCGGGGACCAGAAGCCCGAGCGGGTGGTGGTGCCGGTGGTTATTTCGGCCGGGGCGGCCTTGTAGTACTGGTCGTAGCGTTCCAGCGAACCCCAGTCGCGGGCCCAGTCGTTCTTCATGTAGGTCGGGATGGTGACCGACTTGACGAGCATCTGTGAGAAGCCAAGGGGGCCACCGAATTCCTCGGCCTGCCAGGTGTCTGTGGAGCTGACCGCGAGCGGGCGGTCCGGCAGGATGCGGTAGTTCGGCACCTCGGCGACGCCGTCGCGGTGGTCGAACGGGCGCTGGCACGGGAACTGCAGGCCCACCGCCCAGTCCAGCAGCACCGGCTGCTCGGTGCCGATGACGTCGTCGAGCGTCTGCAGCTTGGGCACGCGCGGCGCGGTGAACGCCAGCCACTGGTCGCCGATCAGGATCGGGTCGTTGGCGACGATGCGCACCGTGTCGGCCTCGGGCGAGATCTGGTCCAGCGGCACCCGCAGGTTGCGCCACGACGGGAACGGGCCGATGTCGCGCGGCAGGTAGCTGCCCAGCTTGCTGATCGAGCCGTCGGCCTGCTTCTTGCCGTACTCGACGGTCAGCGACTGGCCGTACTTGACCGCGCCGGTGTCGTCGACCGACAGGATGCGCCCGGCCGCCGAAATCACGACCAGCGGCGAATCATCCGAGCGCGCGGGCAGCTGGTACCAGCTCGAGGTCAGGTGCGCGGGCTGCTGCACGCCCTCCTGGTAGCTGCCCATCACCGGGGTGGTCGCCGGGTCGAGACCGAACGGCAGCGCCACGGTGCTGCCGTTCACCCCGGCCTGCTGGGTGGTGCCGCCACCGGTGCCGGCGTTCTGGCCCTCGGCGAACACCGCGCCCACCGACTGCGTGGAGGTGTTGCCGGTGCCCGGCTTCACCTCGACCGTGTCGGCCTTCAGATCGGTCGGAACACCGTTGGGGGAGAAGCCCACCGGGTCGCCACCGGCGAGCGCGTCGCCGTCCTTGGGCGGATGCGCCGGATCGACGATCGGCTGCAGGTTGCCGCTGTTGACGTTCTGCTCGACCAGAATGTCGTCGGCCAGGCCACAGGTCGCGCCGCCCACCGCACCGACGTTCGAGCGCGCCAGCGAGTACGCCGGGTACTGCCCGACCGCGCCCTTCACCAGCGAGAAGACCTCGAACAGCACCATCACGGCCGCGACCACGGTCAGCGGAATGGCGGCGAACTTGCGAATTCGCCTGCCCCGCGCGGTTTTCGGGCTCGCCGGCGGTTTGGCGTAGCCCTCGCGCAGCGACTGCCAGCCGACCAGCGCCAACGCCAGGCCGAACAGCACCAGCATGATGGTGTTGGACTCGATGCCCTTCAGCGACACGGTCTTGTCGAACCATGGCACCCCGAAGCTGGACACGTACCAGTAGCCGTTGATGCCCGAGAACGACAGCGCCAGCGCGAACAGCAGGGCGGCCAGGAAGATGGACCGGTTCTTCCGAGAGCGCAGCGCGGACGCCGACACCGCGACCGCGGTCACCGCGCCCAGCGCACCGGCGATGCCCGCGTAGGCGCCGAAGTGGTGGGTCCACTTCGTCGGGTTGAACATCATGAAGAAGATCGTCCCGAACACGATGCCCATCAGCCGCCACGTCGGTCCGCTGGCGATGCCCGGCACCCGGCGGCGGCGCAGCAGCACCATCATCGTGGTGAACAGGCACAGCAGCATCACCAGGAAGGCGAAGCGGCGGGCCAGCGAGCCGTCCACGGTCTCGACGAACAGGTAGTAGTAGCGCAGATAGTCCTCGTACCAGGCCAGATTGGGCCCGGCGAGCTGCCGGACGCGGTTGGCCTCCTGGATCGCGGCGAAGGTCTGGTCGCTGTAGACGACGGTGAGCACCAGGAAGCCCGCGGCCGCGATCGGCGACAGCAATATCAGCGTCGAGGTCCAGCGTTTCGAGGCCCAGCCCGATCCCGCGCCCGCCGCCAGTTCGCGGCGGCGGCGCACCACGATCCACACCAGTGGCCGGATACCGGCGAGCAGGGCCGCCACGCACATCAGGCCGGTCGGCGCGGCCGCCAGCGTGAACGCCGCGACCAGGACGGCGATCGCGGCGGGCAGCAGCCGGGAGGTCGCGATGGCCCGCTCGATCGACACCCAGGTCAGCAGCGCGCCCAGCGCGACGATCGGCTCGGACCGCAAGCCGTTGTCGTAGGGCAGCCAGAAGGCCAGGAAGACCAGCCCGCCGGTCCACAGCGCGACCTTCGAGGTGCGCACGCCGCGTCCCAGCCGGGGCACCACCTCGCGGCTGATCACCATCCAGCACAGGATTCCGCAGAGCAGCGCCGGGATCCGGACCCACACGCTGGCCGTGGAGATCTGCGCGAACGCCTGGATCACGTAGTAGTACCAGCCGAACGGCGCCTCGGGCACGCCGTACCAGCGGAAGTAGTTGGCGAGGTAACCAGCGTGCGGGGCGACCCGCACCATGCTGAGGATGTAGCCGTCGTCGGAGGTGTTGGCCCCGACGAAATGCCACAGCAGCAGGGTGCCGCCGATCGCGCCGTCCGCCCAGGTCGGTTTCAGCCAGTGCGCGGGCAGGAAACGGCGGTGGCCGCGGCCGTCACCGGTGTCCAGGCGAGCCAGCGCGCCCAGCGCGATCAGCGTGCACAGCACGGCCGCGATCATCGCCACCAGTTTGGTGAGGGTCGGGGTGGTGGTGAACCGGGAGTCGACGGTCATGTGGAACGACAGCCCGTCCGGCGTCGCGCCCTTCAGGTCGGTGAACACGCCGACCACCTGGGGCCGCAGATCGCCGCCGAGGGTGCCGTCGATCGGCGCCGTCACCGTTTCGGTGGCCCCGGGCGCACCGCCCTGGACCGGCTGCTCGACCTGCCTCGTCGCCCCCTCGAACGACGCGTAGGTGCGGTCGTGATCGGAGTTGATCACGATCGACGAGCAGCCGCTCAACTCCGACCGCTGCGCCGAGGCCACCACCGCGTTGCGGTCCACGACGTCGACCGAGGTCTCCGACACCCGGACGAACATCGCCTCCAGCGAGGCGCGGTCGCCCTGCGGCGGCGCGGTCGCCAGCAGCATGCCGCCCTGCGGCGGCAGCTGGTCCACCAGCGAACAGGGAATGGTGGCGTTCAGGTCCACCGGAACCTGCGACATCAGCGGCGCCTGCACGCTGCCGAGGGTGCCGCCCTGCGGCCAGTCCACCGCGGAGGTGGTCTGATTCACCGGCAGGAACGGGGCGGCGATCGCGAACAGCGCGCCCAGCACCCCGGCGACCAGCGCGACCAGGCGCGCGGTGCGGAAATCGCGGGGTGTCGCCACGGGGGTGGGGGGCGACGGTTTCGTCAAGACAGCAGTTGCGGCGTCGGGCACGGTTGGTGATGTTATCTGCCCACGCTGAGAGTGACCGTGTTCACGCCGATCCTCGAGGCATCCGTCCAACTTCCCGGGCCGTCCGGCTGTGTGCCCACACCCGCCGGCCGGCCCGGCCCCCCATCGGCTACCGGGCGCGGCTGGGGGCGTCTTAGGCGCGGGCCCCACCGGGTTAGACCGTCACGCCGCTCCTAGCGGG
>NZ_JARWOP010000035.1 GCF_029868745.1 Nocardia wallacei
GGGCACCTTGATCAACCGCTCGGGAATGACGTCGCGGACCTTCTTGCCACGCAGCTTCGTCACCATCCGATCGCAGGTCGATTCGTCGATCACCCCGGCCAGTGACGGATCGTCCTGCACGTACCGCGGCACCAGGAACCGAACGACCTGCGAGGCCGGAAGTACCGCTTCGGGCCGCCCGTCGGCCGTGGTGACCAGGATGCCGGGCAGTCGATGCTCGGCCAGCAGTCGTGCGGCATCCAGCGCGTCGGTGTCCATGGTGACCACCGGATATTCCTCGGCCATCTGCGATGCGTGCACACCCGCAGGATACGACAGTGCCGGTGTTGATCGCTCGCATGAAAACCGTCAAGATCACTGCGGTGACGGAGAGCCGTACTGGTCAAGCGTGGCCGGACACGCCCTCGAAGGGTCCTTGCCGTCACGCCGGTCGGACGGCTGTCTCCAATCGGTCGCGTTGCGCGTCGTCGGCGAGAGCTGTCAATCGGTTCTCGATGTGCACCGGGAGCTGTTCGATACTGACCTGAATGCCTTCCCTGTGGGAGTGGTCGATGAAATACAGCAGCGCACGGGCGCCGGAGGTGTCCATGTAGGTGACCTTCTCCAGGTTCAGTGACACGTCGGTCCGGCTGTCGCGGAGGGAGGAAAATACTCTGTCGACCGACAAAAACGACAGCGGCCCGTCGATACGATACGTGTCGGAGTCGTCTTGCGTGACAACGGCCTTGTGCCGCCGGGACCGGAGCAGGTGGATCAGCAGCGACAGTGCGATGCCGGTGGCGACGGCGATGGTGAGGTCGACGACGACAGTAATGATCATCGTCGCGAACAACACGGCCATGTCTCCCTTGGGAGACACGTGGGCTTTCCGCATGGCTTGCCAGTCGAACATGCCGACTGCGGTCAGAATCAGGATCCCCGACAGCACAGCGAGCGGAATATATTGCACGGCGACGCCGAGTCCGGCGACGAAAACCAGCAGGACGATACTGTGGATGGCCGCCGACACCGCGGTGCGGCCACCGCTTCTGATGTTGACCACCGACCGAACCGTCGCGCCGGCACTGGCCAGGCCACCGAACAGCCCACTGGCGATGTTGCCGATCCCTTGCCCGACGAGTTCTTTGTTGCTGCGGTGACGAGTGCCGGTGATGTTGTCCATGACCACAGAGGTCAACAGCGAGTCGATGGAGCCCAGAACCGCGATAGCCAGCGCCGACAACAGCAGCTGCACCACCAGCGACCCACTGAATTCAGGGACGTCGAACGAGGGCAGCGACTCCGGAATCGCACCGATGTAACCGACTGCCTTGTTGATCGAGAACGGACCGATCTCGAGCCCCCGCAGCCACGGCTCCAACAGCGGCAATATCGCGGTGGTGAGGAGAAGGACGATCAAGCTCGCCGGGATCGCTTTGACGAGCCTGCCGAAAACCAAGAGCAGGAAAATGGTGAGTGCTACCAGCAGAAGACTGTCCCGCACTTGATCCAACTCGCCGCCGATGATGATGAGCGCTATTCCGCCCATGAACCCGGAAACCACCGGATGCGGTATGTAGCGGATGAGCGAGCCGAGCCGGCAGAGCCCGAAGACGATCTGAAATGCGCCGGCCATGACGAACGCGAGGAACGCTGCCTCGAGACCGTGTGCGGCGATGGTCGCGGTTGCCACCACGGTAATAGGGCCCGTCGGGCCGGTGACTTGGCCGGGGGTTCCGCCGAACACGGCCGCGAAGAATCCAGCGAAGATCGCGCCGTAGAGACCGACCAGCGCACCTTGCGAGCTCCCGGTCGCAGTGATGCCGAAGGCGATGGCCAGTGGCAACGCGACGATCGCCACGGTCAGGCCTGATAAGAGTTCTCTGGCGAATTTTTGTATCACGGGTCGAGCACCTTCCGGCCATAGCGGAAATTCGAACCCGATCCGCTGTGGGCCGAGCTGCCGACCAGCCTTCCCGGCACTCCTGACTGTCAACATGCCGTAAAGACCCAGCACAGCGCAACCCCTTGTGCGCGCGAGAGGCACCGGCAACCGATCCCGCACGCCGACCGATCCCGCGCTACTCCCGGTATCGGGAGTCGTCATCCCCAGAAGAAGTAGCGCAACCACAGGTAGGGAGCGGCGATGGCGATGGTGATCGCTGTGACGATCGCACCCTTGCGGGTGAACTCCCAGAAAGAGATCGGGGTGTCGGCGCGTTTCGCGATGCCCAGCATCACCACGTTGGCACTGGCGCCGACGGCGGTGAGGTTGCCACCGAAGTCCGCGCCCGCGGCCAGCGACCACCACAGCACGTGGCCGTCTTGGTCGATTCCTCCGGCCAGTTCGGCGACCAGCGGGCTCATCGTCGCCACATAGGGGATGTTGTCGATCACGCCGGACAGCACCGCTGATACCACCAGAATCAGCATTGTGGCGACCAGCGCATTCCCACCGGTCGCGTCGACCGCGAGCCGCGACAGGTCTTCGATAACCCCGGTTTTGACCAGCGCGCCGATCATCACGAACAACCCGGCGAAGAACAGCAGCGTCTCCCACTCCACCGCCGACAGGTACTCCCGCTGCGGCACACCGGAAATCAGCACCAGCACGCCGGCTCCGAGTAGCGCCACCACCGACGGATCGACGTGGAACAGCGAGTGCCCGATGAATCCCGCGAACACCCCACCCAGCACGAGACCGCATTTGATCAGCAACCTCGGGTCACGGATCGCCTCACGTTCGTCCAAGGCCATCACATCGGCAGCGCGCGCGGGGTCGACGGTAAAGCTGCCACGGAACAACCAGGGCAGGATCACTGTGAAAACCGCCAGTTCGATGACCACCAAGGGCGCCATGTGGACGAGGAAGTCGTTGAACGTCAGCCCGGCGCGGCTGCCGATGATGATGTTGGGCGGGTCCCCGATCAGGGTGGCGGCGCCGCCGATGTTGGACGCCAGGACCTCGGCGATCAGGAAGGGTGTCGGATTGATGTCGAGACGGTCGCACACCAGCAACGTCACGGGCGCGATGAGCAGCACGGTGGTCACATTGTCGAGGAACGCCGACGCCACCGCCGTGATGAGGGTCAGCAGGATCATCACCCGCAGCGGAGAACCCTTGGCGCGCTTGACCGCCCAGATCGCGGTGTACTCGAAGACACCGGTCTGCCGCAGGACCCCGACGATGATCATCATTCCGAGCAGCAGGAAGATGACATTCCAGTCGATACCGGTGTCGTGGGAGAAGAAGCTGTCGGCCGACCCGACGACCCCGAACGCCAGCACGATCGCCGCACCAGCGAGTGCGGCGGTGGTCTTGTGGATTCGCTCGGTGGCGATCAGCACATAGGCCACAGCGAAGACGACGACTGCGGCGATCGCGGAGGCGGTCACCGACCACACTCCTCGATCAGATCGGTGGGGCGATCTGGATGCGAGTTCACCAGCGCCGCTCCGACATCCGCACCCGCGGCCAGGCCGGCTCGACTCCCTTCGCCGCTGGATCCTCGACCAGCCACTCGGGGATGGCGTCGCGCACCGTCTAGCCCCGTGAGTCGGCTACCACGTGGTCGCACATCGGCTCGTGTGCCAGCCTGACCGGCCACGAATCGTGGCGCGCGTAGCGCGGTACCGTCAACGGTGTCATCTGCGCCGCCGACACCACTGCGTTGGGGCAGCCATTCCCGTACGTCGCGACTACGCCGAGCAGCCGCGCCGGGGCTAGCGCATCGGCTTCCATCCCCGCCAGTGGGAAGTCCTCGGCCATCTGTGAGGCATGACTCCCCGCAGGGCCGGGCTCGGCCTGGGCCGGGCACCTGTAGTTCCGTCAAGGTCATTCCACTGCAGTTCACCCAGCGCGCCTTCCGTCGGTCTGACCTGCCTCACCCGAGGTCACGGGCACGACTCGCCGACCAGACTTCCCGGCACACCGAGCAGTAAAGATGCCGTAAACACCCGCACCGTGGCAAATCGGCTCGCGGATAACCGGGAGCGACCGTCACCGGATACGGTGGCCCGAGGGCAGTTTGCAGCTGCCGTGTGATCATCTCCCCAGGTGATACCGTGGTGTGGTCGGCCGCGTGCGTGGTGTTTCGGTATTCCGATGGTCGTCCAGTCGTTCGCCGATGCGAGCCAGGTATTCGACCGACGGTGGGGTGGCGATCCACGTTCGCCGCACCGGTCAACGGGTGTGAACAACTTCTCGGGCTGAGGAGAATGGTTCAGTCGGATCCACGGCGTAGCAACGAGGTTGAGCTTCCGCGGTTCGTATACGGGAGGCAGGCAAGCGATCTCGCGTTGACGGGTCGCGACCTGCGCGCATACTGGGGTTTCCTCTGTGCGGCAGCGCTGAGCCTCGCCACTATCGTTCTCCTGTTTCAGCCCTGGCTGGTCGCGCAGGGGCCGAACGGGCGGGTGCTGGCAAACGCCTTCGGCCGGACGCAGAGCCCCACCGACTCGAATACCGCGCACACGTGGGGCGAGGGCGTGCACCCGACGCACATCAGCGCCGCCTGGGGAATCCTCACCGCCGCTGCGGCGATCGCCACGGTCCTCGCTATCGTCCTGTACCTGCGCGAGGGGAGCACCGCGCTCGCCCTGCTCGTGCTGGGCTGCAGTGCCGGGCAGGCACTGTCGGTGTTCTGCACGCTGCTGTACCTCAACGGCAAGGGGCCGACGTTCCAGACTGTCGTAGAGGGTTCTCACACCGGTGGACTGCGCGATCTGCTATCGGGCAACGGCTCTTCCAATATTCGCGACGTCGCCAGTGTCAGTCTCGGCGCCGCGGCGATGCTCGGTGGTGTCACCGCGCTGGGCTCTGTCCTGATCGTGCTGGTCTCCAGCATGCCGATCCGTGGCAACGGTCAGGCCGTCACCGAACTGCCTGCCGAACGCGGTTCAGACGCTCAGGGTAAGCCGACCGGCACGGGTCCGTGACGGAGATAGCCAGCGGCCCGGTGAGGCGCCGATCGCCCCACCAGCGGGTCAGTGCTGTGAGCACGGACGATACAACATTGCCCCATCGCCACCCCGGCCGCGACCCAGCCCGCGTAGATCACCACTGGATGCCGCGCCAATGCCACTACCGCGTGCGCGGCCATGTTGGAAAGGGAACCGGTGGTCATCACAGTCCGGGGACCGACCTTGTCGACGGTGCGGCTGACCGGGATCCCGGTGAGTGCGGAAGCGCGGCCTGGACAACATCCCCGACGATGTCACCGTCCGCGCCCTCGACGACGCCGGTCGGGAAGCGGTGCGCCGCGTCTACGGCGAAGGCATCGCCACCGGATATACCACCTTCGACACCGCCGTTCCCGGCCGCGACGACCTCGACGCGCGATGGCTGCCTCGGTCACCGGTGGATCGCCGAAATCGACGGCCAGGTCGTCGGCTGGGCTGTCGCCAGCCCGGTCTCGGGCCGTGACTGCTACCGCGGCGTTGCCGAACCTTCGTCTACGTCGCTGAGGGCATGCGCGGGCGCCCTGCTCCACACCCAGGTCATCGCGCCGACGTCGGCCTGCGGACCCTGCAGACCTCGATCTTCCCGAGAACCACGCCAGCATCGCCCTGCGTCACCAAGCCGGCTACCGCACCATCGGCGTGCGCGAATGCATCGCCCAACTCGACGGCCACTGGCGCGACAACGTCCTCGGGCGACGCAGGGCGGCGTTGACCTGCTGGGCCTTCTGCGACGACACCTCCGTGATCGGGTTGTGGGTTATTCGTTCGGCCGGGCGCGTTGCAATGTCAGCATCGTCGGACCGGTCGGTGTGAGGCGGGCCAGGCGTTCGGTCTGTTCGCGCTTCTGCTGCAGGAATGTCAGGGTGAGGTCGATTCCCTCGATCTCGCCGAGCCACTCCTCGCGTTCGGCCCGGCCCCGGCGGTCGAGGAGGTCTTTCTCGATGCCGTCGAGGCGGGGCAGCATCTTAGGGTTGACCGCGAGCATCGGGCAGCGGATGCAGGCTTCTCTGAACTTGTTCGTGCACGAGGTTTGGTTCATGGGCCGCTTGGGGCGGGAACCGATACGCCTGCCAGATGATCTGTTTGGGCGCAGAGCAAATGCGGCAGGATAACGGTGTGCAGGAGCTTCAGGATCTTGGAATCAATCTTCTGGCTGCGGGAATCGCGCTCGGTGTAGGGCTGTCGAGCAATCAGGCTCGCAGCCGATGGCGAACGCGAAGTACTCGATCCTTCTGGAAACCGTTCGCGAACAGTGGATTCCGAGTGATCACCCCGATCCACCAGGTTGGCGAAGTCCAGACCATCGAACGAACCGAATGGGTGGGCCTGGGCGATGTCGTCGCCCTGGTCACGTTGCAGGAGACGGTGAGCGCTCTGGGGATCAGCAAACTGGTTGTGCGGCCGTCAAACAGGCTGAACGATGACGACTGGCGCAGCAACCTGATTCTGATCGGCGGTCCCGGGACCAACGCTCTGACGGCGGACGCCTTGGCGCGGCTCAATGTCAATGTAGGGTTCGGCAGTCTCGCGCCACCCTCAAGAGAGCGTTCGGCGGTGCATGACCGCCAATCAGGTCAAACATGGTCCAGGATACGTACTCCCGACGGCAAGAAGACTCGCACTGACCACGGCGTCGTGGTTCGTGCCAGCAGCCCGTTCAATGTCAGCAGCACCATCTTGATCCTCGCTGGCGGAACAGCGTTCGGGACCGCAGGGGCGGCCAGGCTGTGCCAGAAAGCCGAGTTCCTCGCGCACCCGGCGGTGCGCTCTGGAGGCCCGTTCGAAGCCGTGTTCTCCGTAGACGTTGCCGGCGGTGCCCCGCGAGAGGTTGAAGCAGTGCTCGTTCGGGCGCTGCCCCAGCCGTAGCCCACCGTCCTGCATGCAAGGCCTGACGGCAACGGCGTCACGCTCTCAACGCGAAACGGCCCTTCGCATTCGGCCGGAATCCGTTGTCATTCGCTGAACTTAATTCTCATGGGGCAGAGGCCCTTCCGGAGATGGCATCGAATCCGGGGATGCCAAGTTCGGTAGCTGCCGTGGTTCGCTGGAGCGTGGCGTCGATCTGGGCGAGTTTTTCGTTGACGCCGCTGTAGCTGACCTGCAGGCCCTCGACTTCACCGAGCCAGCCTTCGCGTTTGGCCTCGATGATGCGGGCTTCGAGATTGTCTCGGATCTCTTCGAGCCTGGCTCGTTGGACCGGGTCCGGTCTCAGGAGTGAACACCGGACACATGCGTGCTCATGAATGCACGGCGTGGAAAATGCTCGCGCGCAGGTCCCGACGGACACCTTCCGCTTTTCGAAGTGGGACAGGAATGCATCCCATTCTTCGTCGGTCGGAGTGCGGTATTCTTCGCCGGGCCGAACGGACCGGCGGCGCGCGATGAAAGCCCGGTGCGCCTCAATCGTTTCCGCAGGGTAGACGGCCTTGTAGCCCATGGTCGTATCGATGCTCTTGTGACCGCAGATGACCTGCGCGATATGCGGTGGCAGGCCGTTCATGATGGCGTCGGTGACGAAGATTCTGCGGAAGTCGTGAGGGCTGAAGGTCAGTGGGTCGCCGCTCGGGTCGGTGAGCCGGGTTGCGGCGAGGGCGTTGATGAGCAGCTTGCGGATCGCGGTCGGGGTATAGGCGCGGTGTTCGTTGCCGATTCCGCGCTGGAACAGCACTGGCATGGGCGGGTTCCAGATTCTCTCCCTGACGTCGTAGGAGACGATCAGCGGGATGGAGCCGGCCGGGTTGCGTAAGCGCTGCACGATGGTGCTGAGAATGTCGGCCAGCTCGGGGCTGACCAGGAGAAGGCGCTCGGTGTCGGTCTTGGACGGTGCGATCTGCAGCAGCGGCACCAGCTCGCCCGTGCCGGGCAGCCGATACTCGGTGATGCTGTGGTGAGACAGTTCGAGTAATTCCTCGCAGCGGATGCCGGTCAGCCGCAGGACCTCGATGGTCGCGAACGCCCAGAACGCTTCCTCTTCTTCGTAGGACACGTTGCGCCGCTTGCCGGTCGTGACCTCCTCGGCCCAGACGAATCGCCCGATCGCGTTGGGAACAACAGCTTTTCGCAGTGTCCCGGCCGTTCCGTCGATGATCGCCCCGGGTTCTGCCGCTTGTACTGCGGCCAGGAGCCTGGCCGCTGCCAGCCGCCGGTCGTTGACGGTGGCCACGAGGATGGGCAGGACGGGCAGCCGTTCGCGGGTGCGCTGGTCCATGCGGGCCTTGCGGTGCTTGCGTTCCTTGGCCTTCTGAATTTCGGCGTTGGTGATCGGGCAGGGCGCGACCCATGGTCCCCAGCGAGCCGGGTCCTCGACGGCCCAGTGCGCGATGTCGAGGTAGAGGGCCCGCACTCGCATCAGTTCGTCTTTCAGGTTCAGCCGCGGCACCGGCACTTTGATCCGTTCGCCAGTGCTGCTGATCGTCGTGCGTTCGACGGTGCCGAGGCCGTGTTTCCAGTCGCGCATCACGTCCGTCGGGATCTGCAGGGTGTCGATGCCGGGAGACATTGTCTCGATGCGGGCCCAGAACAGGCCGGCCAGCGTCCTCGAGACCGCGTCGATGCTGGCGAAGTCCAGGGACGGCTGCCGTTCACGCAGGTAGTCGATGAGCAGGCCGCGGATCGGTCGGCAATGGATGCGGTAGCGGTCGACCAACTGCTCGATCGTCAGCCGTCCACCGGCCAGCCCGAACGCGCGGACGCTGTGCGGCGAGTGTTCGCCGAAGACGCCTATAGAGCGCAATCGGAGATAGAAGTCGACCTTCTTCTGTCCGCCGCGGGTCTGGACTCGGCGCATGGTGTCGACCAGTTCCGCGCAGTCACCGACGGCGATGTCGGTGATGGTGCCGCCCTTGCAGGCCAGGACTACGGCGATGCGGGTCGTCGCGATCTTCGCGTCAGCCTGGGAGCTGGCCGGTCCGGCGGCGGCCAGCTCGGTCAGCCGAGCGAACCCATTCGGATCTCTGACCTGCGCCATCACTGTTGCGAGATACCGGTGAGTCCGGGTCAGCATCCAACCCATGCCGGGGCGGAGCACATCTCCGCAGATCAGCATCAGCAACCCGGACGGCAGATCGGTCGAGTCGTAGGAGGTGGTTCCGCCGTGCGCTGCCAGCCACGCCATCGGCAGCTTTATCCATTCCGCTCCCGGATGCTCCTCGGCGCCGCTGACCTGCCAGCGATCCTGCCAGGTGTCACCCGGGAACGACGACAGCCACCGCAGTATCTTGGTCACTCCGCGTCGTCGCCCGGCCCGGGTGCCTTTCGCCGTGGGGACGAACGGTGGAGCGGTCAACCGCTGCTGCACCTGCTCGGCTGTCGCTGCCGTGTGCGGCCACCATCTCTCGACGGGCCGTGGCGGAAATTCGGTGCGCAGCTGACCATTTCGCGGCCGTTGCTCGGCGGCGACCGTCGCGGCGGCGGCGAGTGGTTTGCGGGTGCTGTGCTTGACGATGGAGGTCACAGGTTCCTCCCGAACAACACGCTCATTGTCTGCGGGTCGTAGCCGGGTGCCGGCGGTGGCGGCACCGGTTTGTCGCGCTGTTCGGCGGTGCGGGCATGGTGGGCCAGCACTCCGGCGATCACCTCGTCGGTATTCGGGGTCAGGTAGATTTCGGTGGTGGACAGGTGCGCATGTCCCATGACCAGCTGCACGTCGCTCAACGTCAGCTGCGGATCGCGAGCCATTCTGGAGGCTGCGGAGTGGCGCAGATCGTGCAAGGTCCAGTCCGAGCCGAGGCCAGCGTTGGCGCGCTCGAACATCCGATGCGCCGCATGATAATTCAACTGCCGCCGCGGTCGCCGAAGCGTCCACCACACCGGCTGGACGCGGCCCCGAGGGATCTGGTCGTGCAGTTGTTCCTGATACAACCGCAGCCAGACGAACGCATCCGCCGACGCCGCCACCTGTTGTGCGGCGCGAGTTCCCTTGCGCACCACGGTGATCAGTTGCTGGCCCGGGTCGACGTCGCAGTTCCGCAGCCCCAGCAGCTCCGACGCCCGCACCCCGGTCGAGATCCAGAACGCCACCAGCGCCCGGTCCCGATGCGACCCCAATGCGGCGAACAACTCGTTGAACCGCTGATCGGGAATCGCGCGGGGAATCCGATGCGGAACCTTCGGCCGGTAACGGCCCACCCGTTCGCGCGCACACCCATCCATCGGATTGTGGTGCGCGTGCGCTCGCCGGGAACGCCGGGATGGATCGAGCGGGAATGGATTCAGGATCGGCCCGGTGCCCGCGTCGCGGTGGAAGTCGTAGAAGCCCCGCAACACCGTCTCCGAGTGCGCCACCGTCGCAGGGGCGTACCCGTCCACCAGTGCAGGCTTTCCAGTGATCGGATTCGGTGCTCCCGCAACACTATTCACCAAACCAGCACTGCTGGAACGATCGACGTGACGACGTTGCTTCACCGTCAGCTGGATCCAGCAACTGAAATCGCGAGCCTCGACCCGAGTCGCGCGGTCCCAGCCGATATCGACCGCATGCAGGAATCGCCACCACCGCAACAGATCCATGCCATACGAACGCAACGTTGTCGCCGACCGCCCCGCCGCGAACAGCTCTCGCAGAAACAACGCCACCGGTTCGACCACGACCCCGCCGCCATCCAGCAGTCGATACGGCTCGGAGTGTTCGCCGGTGGCCTCCAACCGTCCCGAACGCGGCACCATCAGACTCGCGAGATCGCGGTGGTTCTCCTCGGATTCGATCACGCGGGCAAGCTACCGACCGGGCCCGAACCACGTGCCCCCCGACCTGCCGAACCCCGGGAGTTAGTTCAGTCAATGGAGCGTGCTCGTGCTGGCAGCCGGTGCCGTATGGCCTGGTGCAGCCGCCGAGTTCGACTTTGCGTTTGTCGAAATGTTCGACGAAGTCGTTCCACTCGGTGTCGGTGACACCGCGATATTCCTCAGCTGGCCGCAGCCGCCGTCGCTTGTCGAGATGTGCTTGGTAGTGGCGCACGACGTCCTCGTCGAAGACGGTGACGTAGCCGCGGAAGGTTTCCAGGTTGAGGTGGCCCAGCAGCGCCGCACCGATATGAATGGGCAGTCCGCTGTTGGCCAGCTCGGTGGCGAACAAGCGCCGGAAGTCGTGCGGTGTGAAGTGCAGATCGCGGAAGGCTGGATTCGTCGATGAGAGTTCGCGGCACGCCTTTTTCAGCCAGTCCAGGACGGTGGTTCTTCCGATGACTTTGAGCAGACTGCCGACGCGGCGCTGAACAGATAGGGCATCGGCTCGTCGATCCAGACGCGCTCGTTGTCGTCGTACCGGTGAACCAGTGGGATCGCCCGGCCACCGGCGGTGTGCCGTTTGACGATCTGCGCGATCACGTGGAACAGCTCGGCCGACATCGGGATGACGCGTTCACGGTCGGTTTTGGACGGCGCGATCACCAGCAACGCGATGACTTCACCACCTGCCCGCCGGTACTGACGGATACTGAGCTGGCTCAACTCCACCAGTTCTTCGATCCGGATCCCAGACAGCCGTAGGACCTCCATGGCCGCCCATCGCCAGAACAGCAGCTCCTCGGCGGAGGTGACGTTGGTGACCTCGCCGGTGTCGAGATCGCGCAGCCGGACCGACGTGTGTTCGGGGTTGGTGCGATCGTGGCCGGAGATGATCCGCTCGTAGCGACGGCCGTGATGGGTGACCGGACCGGACTCGACGGCCGCACCCGCCGCCAGCAGAGCGCGCACCCGCTCGTATTCGGTCTCGACATGCTCGACCAGCGCCGGCAGCAGCGGCTGCCGCTCCCGCATCCTGTTGTCGATCCGCTCCTTCACCCGGCGCCGTCGAGTGCCGCCGCCGCGCAGCTCCCCGTACGGAATCGGGCCACGGCGCCGCCCATCGCGCCCAAGTCTGCGGGGACTCGGCGGCCCAGCTGTGCAGGTCGGCGTAGAAGCCGCGGATGGTCATCAGAAGACTTTGCGGATTGCTGCGGCGTGTTCCGTTCGCGCACCAGTTGATCGTTTCGCGCCACTGCTCGTAGGTGGTCTGGTCGATGGTCAGAGTGCTGGGATGAGCGGGATTGATGGTCTCGATCCGGGCCCAGAAGTGTCCGGCCAGCACGCGGGCCATCGAGGCTGCGGTGATCGGAGTCGAGCATCCGGCGGGTCAGGTAGTCGATGAGGAGCTGGCGGATCTCGGGACTGCGGAGCCGGTACCGGTCGATGAGCTGCTCGACGGTGGGCTGTGGGTTGAACACGAACGCCCGCAGGGTCGGTGGTGTCGACGGCGGAAAGTGCCCCATGGTGTGCAGCAGCTCCCAGGCCACATTGCCCGCGATGCGATTGGTCTTGCCGCGCGCGCCGGGAGTCACTGCGTGACGGCGGCATTCGTAGGAGTAGTGCAGCAACGCCGACGGCGTCAGGTCGGCCAGCGCGACTCCCTGCGTCGTCAGCGCACAGCACAGGTCCAGCAACGCGCGGACACGGTGATACCGCATGATGTGGGCGCACGTTTCCGCCTCGGCGAAGACCTTGTCGAGCAACGGATCTCGCTGCACCGAGCGAAATACGGCCGGGTAGTTGATCAGCGTGTACGAACGAAAGCCGGGCACCGAGGGCTGCACGATCCGCATCGCGAACAAGGTCGCGATCCCTGCGTGCAGACTTTCGCGCTGGCAGGACCGGCCGCCGGACAACGTCTCGGTGAGGGGGAGTGTGGCGCTCGTCGAGCCCGGCGGCCAGCCATCGCTGCGTCCACGTCGTCCCGTCGAAAGTCTGCAGGTACTCGAGAACGAGGCGCAGCCCGCGCGTCTTCTTGTTACGGGCCGATCGCGCCTGTCCGGACCATACGTCGTAGGCGGCCTCGAGGATTCGGTCGGCGGGCGCCGCGACGAGGTCACCGCACGGTCGCGGTGGATCCGCCGGTGCGGGAGCGGGTTCGGCCTTGAGATCGGTGCAGAAGCGAGTCGACAGACCATTCGCGTCGAGGTGCCGCCCAGTCGGGCGCCGACTTCGCGCCGGTGAAGGCAGGACCGGATCAGCCACCGAACACCGCCTGTATGTCGTCGGCGCTGTAGCCGACCGGGTACGACACCGTCGGCCGCGGCCGCGCGTAATGCTCCTGCAGCCGATCGAACATGTCCTCCACCCGCACCCTGGTATAGACACTCAGCGTGGACAGGTTGGCGTGCCGCAGAATCCGCTGGACCTCCACCAGCGTCAATGCCGGATCCCCGACCAGACGGATCGCGGCCGTATGCCGCAGATCGTGCAGCGTCCAGTTCGTGCCCAGCCGATCGTTGGCCCGCTGCAGCACCCGCCGCATCGCCCAATACGACAACGGCCGCGCCTCTCCACGCAGCGTCCGGAACACCGGTTCACCGGACGCTGGCAGGCCGTCCTGTTCCAGATATCGTGCGAGATACACGAACGCTTGCGGGTCCGCGGGAATGTCCTCGCGCGCTCGGCTGCCCTTCGAAACCACCCAGATCCTCAGCCCGCCCCAGTCGACATCCGGCAACTCCACGCCCAGCAGCTCGCTGGCCCGCGCCGCGCTGGACACATAGAACAGCAGCAACGCCCGGTCCCGGTCGGTGCGCATCGCGTCGAACAATTCGTCCCACAGCCGATCCGGTATCGACCGCGGCTGCGTCACCGGCACCTTCTGCCGCAAACGCGCCCGCCGCACAACAGGTTTCGGCTCCCACGGACTCAGATGCGCGAACGCCCGACGGCGCTCCGCGGACTCCGGCACCGGATTGATCACCGGACCGCGATCGAAACTGCCGTGATAGGCATACATCCCCCAGACCGCCGACAGAAAATGATTGATCGTCCGCGGCGCATACCCCGCCCGCAACAACTTCTTCCCCGTCCGAGCATTTACCGAACCCGCCGTCGGGCCTCCGGCGCGGCGCCGCTGCCGCTGCGGATTCGGTGCCGTCCGCATCCAGCCGACGAGCAACGCCACCTCGGCTTCCGACGCCTGCTCCCAACCGATCTCCAGCAGCCACAGCAGCCGGAACCACCGCAGCAAGTCGAAGCCGTAACTCTTACACGTCAACGGACTCGCATCGCTCAACGCCAAATCCCGCAGGAACCGCACCGCCGGCTCCACCACCACCTGACGCTCATCCACTACCACAAACGGCGGCAACTGCCCCGGCCCAGCGACCACTGCACCGAGCCGCGGAAGCTCAACCAAGCCATTCATCACACGATCACGCAGATCATCCGACACACCAACTCCTTCGTAGCCAACAGGACTTGGTGCAGTCAACAGAGCAGTTCGGCGAGCTGCAGGTCACGCGGCAATGCCGTGACCGAACCTCGCCGTCCGTGGTCGAACATAGTTTCGAATAATAAGGCATCATCTGTCGATCTGAAGCGCGGTAGCCTGTTAGTTGCCGAACACTGGTCTCGGGGACGAGTGCGGCCGGGACCCTCTCCGGTCGTCGACTCGGGCCAGTTCACAGATGCTGGCCCGCTGGGGCTGTTGGAAGAACTCGTGAGCAAGAACAATGTGTCCCGTTTGCCAACGCGGCTAGACGCCGCCCAGCGACGCGTCATCGATCAGGTGCAGGCAGCGGTCCGCGACTACTTCCACGTCCGCGAGCAGGTGCAGGAGCAGCTCGCCCAGATCGACGCGGCACTCGAGGCCGGCGCCGCCGAGCAACTCGGCGAGGGCACCTCCACGGCACTGAACGAATCGATGACGACCGTCCAGGGCCGACTCGTGCGCCTGTGCACCCTTATCGAGATCGCACAGACAGCGGTGCACGAGCCTGTGCTGAACGCCTCCATCGCAGCGGCAGTCACCCCGCGCGGAGTCGAGCCGTCGCCGGGACCGCAGAGCAGCGAGTCGGGCACGCCGGTGGGCGCCGAGGAGCCGGCACAGGTGTCCAGCGTTGCGGACCTGGCCGCGCTCGGTGCCGATTCGATCGTCGTACAGGGAACGAATGCGGTTTTCGGGCGGCCCCGTCCGTACCAGCGTGGCGAGGACGGCCGCTGGTACGGCTACGGCATCGCCACCGGCGGTGTCACTTCCGAGAGCTTGTGGAGGAATGGGGAGAATTTCACCGTTGCCCTCCACAGTGACCGGCCCCGTCACCGTCGGCACCACCGAATGTCAGCGCCTCGAGGCCGAGGGCGGCTTCCGGAATTGGCTGGCGCACAACGACGGCCACGGCCGCGTCAGCCTCACCCGCGACGAGGTCGTCGTCGACCTGCGGTACTCCACCGCCACCGGCCGCGTCACCAAAGCCACCAGAACCCGGCCGAACGGCGAGGTCGACCACGCTGCGGCCGTCGGCAAGCTCGGCACCGTCCTGCGCTGGTTCAAGGACGACCGCTGACACCATCTCGCACGAGCCGGAGCCGGTGCACCGGCCCGTACTCGGACGCAGGTGCGCCTGTGCGCCGGCCCGACTGTGCCCGTCGCCCTCTACACCGACGCTGATGTGCCGTTGCATCGCGGCCCGACCGATACCGCCGGTCCGGCCGAGCAGGTGCTGCAGGAGCAGGAGCTACGCCGGCTCCTGCAAGCGCTGACCCTGACGTTGTCGCCGACGGAGTACCAGCTTGCGCTGATGGTGTGGCACGTCGGGCTGTCCGACCGCGAGGCGGCAGACATCACCGGCATCCCGGTAGACACAGTCCGCTCTCACAAGAGGAGAGCACGGAAGAAGATCGAGGCGATGATGAATACCGGCACGGGTCCCAACGAGATCACCTTCGACGCCGATATCCATGTCCTCAACCCAGACCAGGGAGACGAGCGATGGGCATGAACGCCGAACAGGCCCGGCCACCGGCCAAACAGGTGCCGATCACCCAAGCCATCCACCACCTCGACCGCTTTCTCACCGAGCGGGTCGGCACCTTCACCAACGACGTGGACACAGGGCTGGCCCGGCTGAAAAACAACCTGCGGGACCGCACCGCGCCCGCCGCCGAGCAGCGCCCGCTGCCCGAACCGGCGCCCGGGCAGGCTCATGCCGAGCGTGCACGCCGGCGACGTCCGGACAGCTTGCGGGAATGGATGGACACCCATCCCGCGTCGGCGTCGAGGTATCTGACGGCGCTCGAGGCGACCCCGTGGCGGATCACGAGTGTCAATTCTCCCGGATTCGCCGCACGGGTCGCGGCGGCCGGGCTCGATGGGGACACGTGGCTGGTGAACTGGCTGCCCGAGGTGGCGTTGACCCGCCGGCAGGTATTCAGCGCGATGGTGCTCGACGAAATCCTCATCGCCCACGACCTCGACAGCGCCACCATGCTGCAGACCATGAACGACCTCGCCGCCGACCTCTACCTGCCCCTGGAGAAACTGTTGCGCCGCCTGGCCTCGGTCAAGAACCCCCAACCCCCGCCACGGTGGATGACCAGAGCATGGCAACTGAATACCAGCTGCCGGTGAGCCGGTGCCGAAAGACGCTGGGACGCTACGCAATTCCGGGCTCCTGGTCGCGGTCGGACAGTGGCAACTGCGTCGCATCCCCTGCCGGTGCGTGGTCGCCGAGGATCCGCAGGCAGGGACCGCAGGTGACGTCTCAGTTCGTGGACACCGCGATTGCGAGGCCAGCCGGTCAGTGGGGTTTGTTGCGCAGGTAGGTGACCTTCGGCTTACCCGGGCCGGGACTGCGTTTGCAGACGTCGAACAAGCCGCAGGCGACGACGAATTTGCCGAATTTCGCGTGTCCGTAGCGTTTGGTGTCGAATCCGGGGATGCGTGTGGCGGCTTTCGAGGCGAGGGTGGCCTGGTTGGTCCAGCCGTCGGTGTCGGCGGCCTCGTGCACGATCTGCCGCAGCTGGTGACACAGAGCGGTATCCAGGGCGAGGGGATTGTTCTTGGTGACCTTCGGTGGCTGCGGCGGAGTGGGCGCGGACCGTGGGCGGGGTTGGGGCTTGGCCGGTCCGGGGGCCGGCGTGGGTGTGGCGCGGGCCGCTGGGATGTCGAGGTAGGTGAAGTGGGTGCAGGCCGCAGTGAAAGGTTTCGGGGTCTTGTTCTCGCCGAATCCGTGGACGCGGCAGCCGGATTCGCGCAAGCGCAGCGCCAGACCGGTGAAGTCGGAGTCGCTCGACACGAGCACGAAGGTGCGAATCCCATCGGCGTGCAGCAGGTCTATTGCGTCGATGGCCAGCGCGATGTCGGCGGCGTTCTTGCCGGTGGTGTAGCCGGACTGCTGGATCGGGCGAATCGCGTAGGCGGTCACCGGGTTGCGCCACGGGGCGAGGCTCGGCCGGCTCCAGTCGCCGTAGGTTCGCCGGATCTGAGCGGTTCCGAACTCGGTGGCGGCAGCAAGGACGATGCCGATCCGGTGCGCGGGAACGTTCTCCGCGTCGATCAGTACCGCCACCGTGTCGCGGCTGTCCCATGAATGGGTCTCACCGGCCGGCATCGCCACGGTAGGGCGAGAGGGTGGCTGGTGGAGCGGGCGGGGAACAATCGGCGCCACCACGGGCCGTGGTTGTCGTGGATTCCACTCATCGGGCCGTGCGGTCGACCAGTGCTGGTCGTGCGGGGGTCTTCCGCAGGGCGTGGGCGTTCGTGTCATCGCAGGTCTCCGTCGTGGCGAGTGGGGTATCGCTTGGTTCGGTCGGCGGTCCTGGGAGCCGTTCTCAGTCGATGATTCCCCACTGCTGACTCCGAGGGGGCTACGACTGTGATGATGAATGGGTGCCGCCCCGGGGTGATGGGATGACCCGCGTTACGACTGGCCGCGAGTGCCTTGAGTTTGATCTGTCGACCATCGCCGGGGCGGTGCTTGCTGCCGCCGAACCGGCGGGGCGTGTCCCGATAGGGGCCTTGCCGTGAACAAGGCACCGTCACAGTCCTGACCGCCCACTCGGCCCGGCGGCGGCCAGCTCGGTCCCCCAAAAGCCGATCAGGAGACAGCCGACCCGTGCCCAGCATCCCCCGTGACGACCGCTCAGGCCAACCCGACACCGGCGAGGAGACTGTGATCCTCGGCGTCGACACCCACAAGGACTTCCACGTCGCGTTCATTATCAGCACACGGGGACAGTCACTGGGACACAACCGATTTCCCACTACCGCAACCGGATACCGGCAGTTGCTGAACTGGGCCCGTGGTTTCGGAACACTCGAGCGAGCCGGCGTCGAAGGCACCAGCTCCTACGGCATCGCGATAACGCGCGCCCTGCGCGCTGCAGGGATATCAGTTCTCGAAGTCAACCGGCCCGACAAGGCTAATCGGCGGCGTCGCGGCAAAACCGACGTCATCGATGCCGAAGCTGCGGCCCGTGCGGTGCTGTCCGGTCGCGCGTCAGCAATCGCCAAAACCGGCGATGGAGCTGCGGAAATCCTCCGGATGCTCAAGACGGCGAAGGATTCCGCGATCAAGTCTCGCTCGCAGGCGATCAACCAGCTCAAGGCGATTATCGTGCGCACCGACCCGGCACTGCGTGAATCACTGACTGGATTGAGCAACGCGCGGTTGGTCCGTCGCTGCGCCGAACTCGACTGCAACGCACCCACCACCAGCACCGTTGCCGCGGCCTACACGCTGCGGTCGCTGGCACGGCGGATCCTGGCCCTGACCGAGGAAGTCGAAGATCTCAACACCCACATCGCCGCCGCGATCACCACATCACATCCAGCACTGCTCGACTGCTACGGCGTCGGTCCCGCACCGCGTCCACGCTGCTCATCGCGGCCGGCGACAACCCCGACCGTCTCCGCAACGAGGCATCGTTCGCGGCGCTCTGCGGTGTCAGCCCGATCGAAGCCTCCTCCGGCAAAACCAGCCGTCGACGCCTCAACCGCGGCGGAGACCGCCAAGCCAACTCCGCCCTCTACACCGTCGTCATCGCCAGATTGCGCTGGGACACAACCACTAAGAACTACATTGCCCGCCGCGAAACCGAGGGCAAAACCAGGCGTGAGGCCATCCGATGCCTCAAACGCTATGTTGCGCGCGAGCTCTACCGGATCATCACCGAACCCGAATCAGCAGCCACCGCACTACCCACAGCCGCTTGACATCCATAGGGGCATCAAACTCGCCACCACCTACCGTGGCGGATTCACGCTGGCCCTCATCGTGGAATGGCTCAAATCATTGGGAGACACAACCTAGCTCGGCTCCAGGAAATCCGGAGACTGCGCCACATCCCCGTCGACGTGAACCTCCGATCACGCTGACCAACTCGAGTGGAGGGGCTTCGATCTCCAAAGGTCAATGTGCGACGTCTATCGACCGGGCGATCATCGGATAATACGCACCGATAGTTGGTGATGGCTGGGCGATCGGTTGATCGGCGGGACTCGGAGAAGCCTTGGAGCGACTTTGAACTGGAGCTGATGCGATAAGGCTGAGTTGTCGGCTGGCCGGATGCCGCCCTGGACCCGCATCTGGACTCGGTTGCCGTATCATCGGAGTTACGTATGAGCTGGAGGGCTGGTGGCATGAAGTCCGAGTCGAAGGTGAGTAAAGCGCGCGAGCGCCGGAGGTTGGTGACAACCGTCAAGCAGGCGCTGCGGGACTTGCGCGTTCAGCTGTCCGTGCTCAATCACCAGGTCGGCACTCGGATCGAGCTCAAGGACGTCGATCTGGATTGCTTGGACATCGTCAACCGCTACGGCGGCCTGAGCCCGAGCGCACTCGCCCGCCTCGCGGGGTTACATCCGGCCACTATGACGGGCATCCTCGACCGGCTCGAGCGTGGCGGCTGGGCCGTGCGTGAGCGCGATTCCGCCGATCGGCGGTTGGTCACTGTCCGGTCGGTCCGCGACCGTAGTGGGGAACTTTTCCGGCATTTCTCGGGCATGAACGCCCTGATGGACGAGTTGTGCGGTGAGTACAGCGATGAGCAACTCGCTTTGATCGCAGATTTCCTGCAGCGGACCACGGGAGCGGGCCGAGAGGCGACCGACCAACTGGCCGCCGGCTAAACCGGTCGGCACGGATCGGCGTCTCGGCGAATTGCAGGTGGTGTGCGGAGCGGTGGCATGGCGCCGGAGCCTGCGATATCGAGGCACTGCCCTCTTACCGGTCCGGGGCCTTGCTGATGTTGCGCCGGTAACCACGCGGCGTGACCGCGTCACCCGATACGGCCACGATGAGCGGAGTCTCGTTCCTCATCAGGGTGCGATGCGTTGGTGCCGTGGTACTTCCGCGGAAGGTGGTCGCTTGCCAGGCAGCGGGCGACCACCGTAATCACGCGATCAGCGTCTACTGAGGCTGCCGGTGCCGAGGATGAAGTTGCCGCCCATTTCGTCGGTTCCGGTCACCATCGAGGCTTGACGTCGACCGTCGGTGGTGATGGTCCAGGACCGCAGGGTTATCGCGGCGGATGAGGGCCGCGTGCACGTTTGGACGGCGGGGTCGAGCCGGGCGGTATTTCCCCGCGCCAACAGCGACCATATGCACCCGTCATCGGTTCGGGCAGTGATTCTGTTGTCGTAGTCCCGCATGATCCGCACGCTCCCTTGCTCCTGCGACTGCTCCATGGAACGGCTGCCGTCAGGGGCCGGTCGGACCGTGGCACGCATGTTGGTCCCGGCGGCGGGGTCGGCGGGGTCGTATGTCCATGTGCCGGTGAACTTCTCCGCGGCGGCGGGGTCGTACTCCTCAGTCTTCGTGCGCACACCGTTCTCCAGGATGAAGTCGTAATCGCGCTCCGGGCGGTGGGTCTTGGCGCGAATGGTCTCCTTCTCCTGGTCGCCGTCCACGGTCACGGTCCATTGAGTGACGGTGTATTCGACGTTCTGGGTGGGGTTGTGGCACAGCTGGGCCGGCGGGTCCAGCTCCAGCGAGGCAGCGGTCGCTTTGAATCTCCAGGTGCATCCGAGGTCCGTGCGGCCGACGACTCGGTCTGGTCCCTCCGCGGTCACCACGAAATCTCCGATCGTGGGAACCTGGGCACGGCCCGGTGCGTCCGACACCGTGATGTTGGTCATCGTGGCGCGATCCGGCTGGGAGTAATTCCATTTGCCCAGGTACTTCTCGACGACCGTGCTTCGTTCGTCGGCCTGACTCGGCTGTGCTGTGCAGGCGATCGCCGCCGTCGCCACCGTCAGTGGCAGCAGGAAGCGACGCACCCATGATGACGTGGTTGCGAGTTTGGGATAGTGCATTTCCGTCCTCCGAGGTGAAGGCCCGTGGGGCGCCACCAGACCGAGGCACCCAAGGGTAGTATGGCTTGGAGATGGATAGATTTTCTAGATATCAGAGTTGCGAAGGAGTTTGAGGTTGTCAAGTGACCGGGCTCGGCTTATCAGGGAAATCTCAGATCGACTCCGGAGTACCACCCTGCGTGCTGCGGAGATGAACCACACCGCGGCGGGAGTGGTCGGGGTCAATCCCACTGACCTGCAGTGCATCCAGTTGCTTCAGCGCGGATCGCTCACTGCTGGTGAGCTGGCGCGCCGCACCGGGCTTACGACGGCCGCGGTGACTACTGTGGTCGATCGGCTGGAGCGGGCCGGGTTCGTGGTCCGCACTCGCGACGCTACGGACCGTCGACGGGTAGTCGTGGAACTCCAGGCGGAACGGGCCAGCGCCGAGATCGCACCGGTGTTCCTACCTGTGGTCAGCGCCTGGCGCGACCTGATGGGCGCGTACGACGTTCGGGATCTCCAGCTCATCGCCGGGTTTCTCGATCAGGTGGAAGGTGCGATCGATGCCGGGATCCGCCGATACCGCGACAGCTGACCTCCATAGCGTGGTCTGCTGATTTGCCCGGCCGGTCGGGTCTGCTGAACCGGCGTGCGGCTCGTCGAGCCGCCCCGAGGCACGGCTATTGCCAGACACGGTGACAGTTGGAAGTTCATGTATTATGAAGTACGTATTCATAGTCATGTGAGGTGCACTGTGCGTCGATCTGCGTTGACCGAGTTCCTGCAGTCGCGGCGGGCTCGGATCGCCCCTGAACAGGCCGGATTGGCCGACGTCGGCGGCCGCCGATGCGTAGAGGGACTGCGTCGCGAGGAGTTGGCACACCTGGCCGGGGTCACGTTTCGGTTACGCCCTCCATATGGCTTTACCTGGCAAAAGTAATTCTAGCCGCCTGTTACCAGCATGTTTGCGCCTAGCTAGGATCGCACTTGTTTAGCGTCGGCGGCATTCGGCCCGCCGCGTTCGCGTTCCTCTCGGTCGCCGCAGGTCGAGCCGCTTGCGTGAGTTACTGGAACGGGTAGCGACGTGAGGCGCGGGCGGTCCCCGGCGCACCCTGGAGGCCCAGGGAACGAGAACACCGAAAGCGCGCCGTGAATACCTGCGTGCAGTGCGGGGATGAGAGTAGCCCTCCAGCATGGCATTGTGCTGGAGGGCTGCTCCGAGAAACGAAAGGAAGGTTCGCCTTGGGGGTGTGCGTTCCGGTCCCGGATTCAGATGCCTCTGTGTTTACGGACGGGAACGGGGACGCGCAGCCCCTACCGTGTCACGGAATCACCTGCCTGTCTGCTGTCGGTGGTGCGGTGGTTGGGTGCCGAGTACCCGCGTGCCCATGGCCAGGCGTGCGTGTTACTGGCCGTGCTTGCCTTCACCGCCGGTCTCGTCGTCTTCGGGGTCGAAGTCGTGGAACATGCGAAATACACCTCCTTCCAAGGGGTTTCGAGGGTCGGGGTTCCTCCCGGCGACGTTGCCGGGAAGCCTGAGAGGCCGCGATGGCAAGCTAGGTGCCGGGATCGGTTGTGCCGGTGGGTGTTTGGGGGTGGCTGAGTCGGTGGTGAGTGGGGTGTCGGGTTCGTCGCCTGCGGCGGGTGGGCGTGGTGGGGTGAAGCGGTCGAGGTGGGTGGGGTCGAGGGCGACGGCGGCGGTCCACAGGTAGCGGTGGATGCCGGGTGGTGGGTAGGGGGTTGGTGTCGGCGTCGGTGTGGACGGCGGTGAGTTGCTGGGTGCCGTGGTATCGGATGAGGTCGCGGCGGTTGCCGGTGTAGTCGAACAGCAGGGCCGCGCACATGCCGCGCGTGCCGGACTGGCTTTCGAGGGTGGGGTAGGCGTCGGGGTCGGGTCCGGTGTCGACAGACACCAGTCCGTCGTAGGCCAAGCCGAAGCCCCACAGTGGTATCGGGGCGGTGAGCCGTAGCGCGTGGGCGATGCGCTGATAGGGGTGCATGGTGGGCAGCGGTGCGACCTTGTCGACCGCGTATGCCTTGATGCCGATCGTGGCGTCCGAGGCAGTACCGAAGGAGTAGACCACGGCACCGGTCTGGCAGTCGTGGGCGGTGAGCATGTACATCATGGCGGCGCGCAGGTGCGGCTCCGGTGGTAGCGGCGCGGGATGGCGCGGCCCGTCCGGGTGATCGGGCAAAGCGGCAGCGGAGGCGGGGTCGGTCATGCGTATTGCCTTGTCTCCCAGCTAGTTACGTGGTTCTGAGTGTGTCAGCGTGGCGGGTGGTGGTGGGCGTTGATGCGGGCTTGCTGGTGAGCGAGTTGGGCGCGGCCGGAGGTGGTGATCTGCCAGACCAGCGGTTGCCCAGCCTCGGATTCGTCCTCGTCGCTGGGTTTGATCCGGGCGGCGTCGCGGTCTTCGAGGGTGTGGAGGGTCCACTCGATCAGGCTGGGTGGCTTGGCGAGGGTGCGGGCGAGCGCGGCAACGGTGCCAGGCTGGGCGGCCAACTCGTGAAGGACTGTTGCCTGAAAGCGAGTCAGCGGAGCATTCGGCGACGGGGCGGACCGGGACGGCATGGGGGGGCGGAGAGTCCTTCCGGGGTTGGGGGTGGTTTTCGTCGTGGATGCGGCGGGTGATGTCGGCAACCGAGCGGCCGGGCGGGATGCGGCGCGGCCACCACCGCACACCCAGCCCGAACACCACCAGGGCACCCAACGATGTGAGGGCGAACAGCGCGAAGTCAGACACGACCCGGACGAGACGCACGGCGGGGATCGATCGCGCGGGCGGCAGCGAGCACGCTGGCGGTGACATCGGCGGCCCCGGCGGTGCGGCACCATTGCTGGATTTCCGGGTCGGTCGGCAACTGGTGGCCCTGTTCGATCCGCCAGACTTTGACGTGGTGCCAGCTCAGAGCGCGAGCGAACTTCGCGATGGTGTGGCCGGTCGCGGCCCGCAATCCGCGTAGCCGTTGGCCGAATGCACGCCGCGCCTGCTGATCTCGCGCGGCGATCTCCGCAGGTGAAGGCTTGAATCAAGGCACCAGCAATGTCAGCAGTGTCGGCTGGGGCGCTCCGCTGAATGGCGGCCGCGGCGTGGCTGTCGCTTCCGCGCTTTCGGTATGACGGGCAGCGAGCAGAACGGTGTGCCGCCTGAGTTCCGGGTAGTGGAGCCGGACAGAACTGAAAGAGGTGTAATGCAAATACCGCACGGCTCGCGGCGACGGGTGCGAGCAGTTCGGGCAGTGCGCGGGCGGTGGCACTCACCGGTCACGTGGGCCCGGATTCTACAGCCGCTCACTATGACCTGACGGTAACCGGCGCCCTCCTGCGAAACCTGACGGCAACTGGGCGAAGTCACTGGAGAAGCCTTCTCGCACAGGTGCATCGTCGCGTCTCGAGAATCTTCTACGGCCGAGGTGCTCTCGAGGACTGGCAGGAGACCTGAAGATGGAAATCGATAATCGCCACATGATCAATGTCTTCAACAAGGTTATTGCCCCCTGCAACGTGTCGGGTGCAGTGCTGGTGGGTGGTTCCACATCACGCCGACCAAAAGAGCAGTTGCCGGGGTATTGGTCGACGCCAACGCGATCAAGTTGGTTCGATCCCTAGACTTCAGAGCCGCCCTGTCCCATACTATATGGGAAAGATGTAGTATCGGAGTCGTATCAACCTGACCCGGGGGGCCATGCTCCCGTGGGTGACCGGGAGGCCATAAGGCGGAACCCAATATAAGAGCCGAACCCTGCGTGGCTATGACCCGCGACGGTCGGGCTGAGCGTCATCGTGTCGGTTCAGTCCAGATTGCGTTCGATAGGTGTCTACGCGTGGTCCGGTTTCTATACAACTGGACAGTTTATTCAATTTGAATCTTCCTCACCGGTAAGGTTGATTCACCAACGAGGCATGCGGCTAACTGATTTGTATCAATCATGGGAGATGAAATGCGTAGCTCACTCGTTGCGGTCACCTTTGCCGTTCTATCGGGTACTGCATCGACCCTCGGTGCCGGTTCGGTCGTGGCGCAACAGATGCCGTCTGCTCAGCATAGCGAAATCCGGATGGCAAACGGAAACTGTGACGTCATGTACAAGAAATTGATCGAGATCTGTGGCCAAAAATACAAGAATATCGATGAGAGAAAGCGGTGTCACGATTCGGCCCGGGCCGACTATAGGAAATGTATGGCAAGTCAATAATTCTTTGGCAGGCCGTCTTCGGCTGCGGGTATCCCACATCGGCCGACCGTATACAGGTCCGAGTGATTACCCCGAGTCCCATGGATCGCTCCCGCATGCCTGAGAAAGCTCGACCGACGGCCCCAGCCCGGCATCGGCCATATGCCGGTGGTCGGCTGGGTGGCGGAGGTTGTCCTCGATTGCTCATGACCGCGTCGGCGGCGTCCGGAGCGGTCGCCCTGGTCGTCCTTCGCTCAGGGTGGTTCTGTGGAGCCTAGGTTCGGTGGACCATCCTGCGGTCAGAGCGCTGGTTGGCGAGGGGTGAATGCAAGAGACTACTTGGGTCGGTCGCTGGCCGTGCTCGAGGCTGATCGGCCGCACATTGTTGGCATCGTTGGCGCCGCGCGGCATTCTGCGAGCTCGAAATTAGGATAGCTATCCTCCCAACTCCCCGATAAGGATTACATGCTCATCGCAAGCTTGATTATCACAGGTGCCATGGCGGTTGTCCGGGGCTGGCGCAAGCGCCGGAACCGCGAACCAGCAGATGAAGGTATTGCTCCGATAGGTTAGTGCCTTGCTGACGGTCGTATCGGTCCAATTCTGTGCCGCGGCGGCGTTCGTTGCACGGGCTCCGGCCAATGTGGTCATGAAAACGGTTGTGGCACATCTTTTCGGTAGTGGTTCCTTCGTCGTGATTCCAGCTACACGATCGGTGGGTTTGCGCGGTGGACGTGGCAGTCTTCGTCACTGATAACGTTGCCGACTTCGGGCTGACAGGGTTCTCGACCGCGAACGCGCTGCGGGACGAGCTGGACAATCCTCCGGACGCCTGGCGGGTGAGGTTCCCCCGCTGAGCCGGAGAGCGGATTATCTGGTTCCGGCTGGAACCCGTTGATGGTAGCTGGCCTCGTACTCGTCCGGTGATCGCCAATCCAGCTTCTTCTGGATGCGTTGGGTGTTGTACCAGCCGTCTATGTAGGAGAACAAGGCGTTCTCCGCGTCTTCCCTTGTGCGCCAAGAGTTCCGGTACACCAGCTCGGTCTTCAACGTAGAGAAGAAATTCTCCATGAGCGCATTGTCGTAGCTGTCTCCGACCGAGCCCATCGACTGCGCA
>NZ_JARWOP010000036.1 GCF_029868745.1 Nocardia wallacei
TTCGGGTGCCGCTGCAAAGCGACGAAGGAGCCAGCAGCGGCACCCGAAAACCGAGACCAAGGGCGCCGAAAACCCGCCGAAGCGAAGCGAAGGCCAAAAACACAGCGGGATCCTCACCGACGACCCCAACCATCATCTCCAGACCGACGGCGCACTACTCCCCGGACCGGCCGCGATCATCGCGGGACCGACCTTCGACGAATGGCTGGACGCCCACTATCCGGCGTAATCGCTAGCAATCCGGCGAACGGCTCGCAACTCACCTACCGATCTTGGTACCCGCTACCCGCTACTCTGACGACATGGCTTACCTGGTCACTGGCGCAACCGGGTGCATCGGGCGATATCTCGTTCCGGAATTGCTGAAACATAGCGACGAGGTCTACGTGCTGGTGCGCCCCGGTGCAGATTCGGCGTATCGCTTCGACCGGTGCACCCGGGAGTGGGGCGGCGGGGAGCGGGTCCGCCCCGTGCGCGGCGACCTCGGCGCGCCGGGCCTCGGCATCGACCCGGCCTGGCTCACGGCACAGCGCGGTGGCATCGACCACGTCTTCCACCTGGCCGCCGGTCCGGACGCCACGGTCCCGCGCGGCACGGGCAATGTGGTCGATGTGGCCGAGCGCCTGGAAGCCGAAGTCCTACATCATGTTTCGACAGTAGAGGTGGCCGGGGCGGCGGAGGGCCCGTTCACCGAGGGCATGTTCGACATCGGCCAGGCATTGCGCACCCCGCGGCAGCGGGCCGCGTTCGAGTCCGAGCGCCTGGTGCGGGAGCAGGCGCGGGTGCCGTGGCGCATCTACCGCCCGTCGATCGTGCTGGGCCACTCCCGCACCGGCGAGATCGACCGTGCCGCCGGGCCGTACTACTTCTTCCGGCTGCTGCGTATGGCCACGCAGTTGCCTCGGATCCTGCCCCTGCTGGTGCCCAAGCTGGGCGAAACCAACATGGTGCCGGTCGATTTCGTCACCCGCGCGCTGGACCACATCGCGCACCGCCCGGCCGCGTCCGGAACCACCTTCCACCTGGTCGACCCGCGTCGGCAGAGCGTCGCCGACGTGCTCAACCTGTTCGCCGATCAGGCCGGGGTGCCGCACCTGATGGAGGTGATGCCCAAGCAGACCCTCGACACGATGATGCGGCTGCCGGGCGTCGCCTGGGCGCTGCCGCGGCTCGGGGTCCCCCGAGAAGTGCTGGAACACAGCGAGTTCGGCTGCTGGTTCGACCACCGCAACACCACCGCGGCGCTGACCGGCACCGACATCCGGGTCCCGCCGCTGGCCGGCTACGCCCCGATCATCTGGAAGTACTGGATCGAGAACTGGATGTGAGCTCCGCCGCGGCGTATTCGTAATCCACCCAGCGGTTCCGGTTGGTCCAGCCGACCAGGTCGTAGCGCCACCGGAACGGCCAGGTCCGCGCCACCGTCATGAACAGCACCGCCGCCAGGGGCGCGAAGTCGTCGTGTGCGGAGAGCAGCGCGCGCTGGCGGCGCGGCGAGGCGGTGAAGAACGCGTCGAACATGGCGATGGATTGCGCCGTGGTCAGCCGCCCCAGGCCGTACACCCCGCGCATCCGCATCCAGTACACCAGCCGCGCGCGCCGAGACCACAGTGCCGCAACCGGATCCGTGCCGGTTCGCAGCGCGTCGATCGCGGTGTCCGCCAGCGCCAGCGAATCGGCCACGCTGTAGCCGGTGCACGGATGCATCATCCCGCCCCGGGAGCCGAACGGAATCGCCCCGCCCGCACCGCGTTTCGGCGGCGGCTGGTCCAGCGGGTAGTGCGCCGCCTCGCTCGGTTCGTCTCCACGCAGCCGGATGCCATGGGCGGCAAGCCGATTGAGCGTGCGGCGGCGCAGTTCGCGCTGTGGCATCCCGCCGCGCAGGCCCAGGCTGGTCTCCTCGAAGATCACCCTGCCGTCGCCGAGGGGCACGGCGTACAGGAACGACGGCGGCTCGTCCGGACCGGCCCCGTTCTCGTCGCGCCAGTCCAGCAGCAGCCCTCGACCGTCGCTCACCATCGGCGCGGCCCGGTCGGCATCGACGAAGATGCCGTGCGCGCTCGCGGTCCGGCGAGTGCCGGGGGAGGGCAGGCCCCGGGCATCGAACACCGCCGCCGCCCTGACGGCGGTCCCGTCGCTCAACTCCACCCGATGCGCGTCCACGCTGGTGGTGCGCCCGGCCAGCACGGTCGCCGCGTCCAGCGAAAGTGCGTCGCGCAGTCCCTGTTTCGACAGCACGCAATACGGCCGCTCGATGCGATGCTCGGCCTTCGTCCACACCACCGGGGCCTCGATACGCTGCGCGATCGCGCTGTCCGGCACCCATTCCGGCAGTTCGTCCGCCCAGCAGGAGAAGGTCGGCGGCCACAACCGATCGGGTCGTGGATCCACCGCCACCACGGTCAGCCCGGCCCGCATCGCCCGATGCGCCAGCGCCCGCCCGGTCGGCCCGAGACCGACCACGCACACATCCGCGTCCGGGACAGACCGAGCACCCATGAGCCTCATTCAATCAGCAATGCCGCGGGCGTCCCAGCGACCGCGAGCGGCATCACTACTTGGGCGTAACCCACGTCGTGATTTCCGCGTGCACCACCTCGACACCCTTCTTGTCGTAGATGGAGACGGGGACCACCACGTCCTGTCCCTCGGTGAGCGCGGCGAAGTCCGGAATCTCCGCCAACCGCGCGACGGCGCGCAGGCCGGACTCCGCTTTGGTCAGGTACTGCACGTTCATGGCCTTGGGGATCCAGCGGTGCGTCGTCGGCACCGTGGCCTCGCTGAGCATGCCCATCGCCACCTCGGCGAGGTTGCACGCGGCGATGGCGTGGAAGGTGCCCAGATGGTTGTGGATGCCGAACCACTTCGGCGCGGTGACCTCGCACAATCCGGGTTCCAGCCGCGTCACGCTCGGCACCACGGTCCCGAAGTACGGCACCCGGGCGACCATGCCCAGGGAGAACAGCGCGTGCCCGAGCCGATTGTCGGGCAGCTTCTTCCAGCCGCGATACGTGGCGGTCTCGTTCGTCATGCCGCTACCTTACTCTCGAGTAAGATAGTGGCGCGAGTGGCCGTGTACTGTGGCGCAGGGGCGGGGGTGACGCTGGTAGCGGGGTTGCCGACGTCACAGGGACCCCGATTTGAAGTCGCCCCGACGGCTCATGCATACTGTTCGGGTTGCCTGCATCGGGTGGCGTATGTCCTGCGGATATTCAGTCCGGTCGATGTTGGGCGAGCAGTACCCACTCTGTATCCCGTCGAGTCCGGCGCGGATACGTCCGGGACGACGTTCCGAGGCCAAGGGAAGAGATTTTGCCCAGGGCCGAGGAATGAGCAGACGGGCGACACGCCCGACCGCGTGGACCGGAAGAACCATGACAGATGAACAGCGGCGAGGGATCGGGTCGAAGCCCCGGTCGGGTCTGGACGGATTGCGTCAGCTGTGATTTCTCAGGTTCGGGCATGCAATGAGGGTGCTTCGGAAGGCGACTTCCGCAAGCGGCCTCCACACCGAAAAGCGAAAGCTAAGCGGAGAAAAGGACACTCAGCGTGGCGGGACAAAAGATCCGCATCAGGCTCAAGGCCTACGACCATGAGGCGATCGATGCGTCTGCGCGCAAGATCGTCGAGACGGTGACCCGCACCGGTGCCCGTGTGGTCGGGCCGGTGCCGTTGCCGACCGAGAAGAACGTGTACTGCGTCATCCGTTCGCCGCACAAGTACAAGGACTCGCGCGAACACTTCGAGATGCGCACCCACAAGCGGCTGATCGACATCCTCGACCCGACGCCGAAGACGGTCGACGCGCTTATGCGCATCGATCTGCCGGCCAGCGTCGACGTCAACATTCAGTGACGGGGACTGTAGATATGACTGACAACAAGAACCGGCCGGCTACCGGCATCCTGGGCACCAAGCTCGGCATGACCCAGGTCTTCGACGAGAAGAACCGCGTCGTTCCCGTGACCGTCATCAAGGCCGGCCCGAACGTCGTGACCCAGATCCGCACCGAGGAGCGCGACGGCTACTCCGCCGTGCAGGTGGCCTTCGGCGCGATCGACCCGCGCAAGGTGAGCAAGCCCGTCGCCGGGCAGTTCGCCAAGGCCGGCGTGACGCCGCGCCGCCACGTCGCCGAGATCCGCGTCGCCGACGCCTCGGGCTTCGAGGTCGGCCAGGAGCTGTCCGCCGAGGTGTTCGAAGAGGGCGCGTTCGTCGACGTCACCGGCACCAGCAAGGGCAAGGGCTACGCGGGCACCATGAAGCGCCACGGCTTCCGCGGCCAGGGCGCCTCGCACGGTGCGCAGGCCGTGCACCGCCGGCCGGGTTCCATCGGCGGTTGTGCCACCCCCGGCCGCGTGTTCAAGGGCATGCGGATGTCGGGCCGGATGGGTAACGACCGCGTCACCACGCAGAACCTCTCGGTCCACAAGGTGGACGCCGAGAACGGTCTGCTGCTGATCAAGGGCGCGATCCCGGGTCGCAAGGGCGGCATCGTGATCGTGAAGAGCGCTGCGAAGGGTGGTGCCCGGGCATGAGTGACGCGAACGAAGGCGGCAGCCTGCGTAACCACGAAGTGAGCCGGGAATGCCCGCGGAGGACACAGCCATGAGCACCGAGACCAAGACCAACCTCACGCTGCCGGTGAAAGAGCCGGGTGGCAAGACCAACGGCACCGTCGACCTCCCCGCGGAGATCTTCGACGTGACCGCCAATATCGCGCTGATGCACCAGGTCGTCGTGGCCCAGGAGGCCGCCGCGCGCCAGGGCACGCACTCCACCAAGACTCGCGGCGAGGTCCGCGGCGGTGGCAAGAAGCCGTACCGCCAGAAGGGCACCGGCCGCGCCCGCCAGGGTTCCACCCGCGCGCCGCAGTTCACCGGTGGTGGCACCGTGCACGGCCCGCAGCCGCGCGACTACTCGCAGCGCCTGCCGAAGAAGATGAAGGCCGCCGCCCTGCGTGGCGCCCTGTCGGACCGCGCGCGCAGTGAGCGGATCCACGTCATCACCGAACTGGTCGCCGGGCAGGCGCCGTCGACCAAGAGCGCCAAGAGCTTCCTGGCCGAGTTGACCGACCGCAAGAAGCTGCTGGTCGTGGTGGGCCGCGAGGACCTCGCCGCGTGGAAGAGCGTGGCGAACCTGGAGTACGTGCACCCGATCGCGCCGGACCAGCTCAACACCCGCGACGTGCTGAACAGCGACGACATCGTGTTCAGCGTCGAGGCCCTGAACGCCTTCGTGCACGGGCCGGCCGAGGCTGCACAGGAGGACAGCAAGTGACCACCATCGCCGATCCCCGCGACATCCTGCTCGCGCCGGTCATCTCCGAGAAGTCCTACGGGCTGATCGAGGAAGGCACCTACACCTTCCTGGTGCGCCCGGACGCGAACAAGACGCAGATCAAGATCGCCGTGGAGAAGGTCTTCGGCGTGAAGGTGACCAGCGTCAACACCGCCAACCGTCAGGGCAAGCGTAAGCGGACCCGCTTCGGTTACGGCCAGCGCAAGAGCACCAAGCGCGCGCTCGTGACCCTCTCGGCCGACAGCAAGCCCATCGAGATCTTCGGAGGCCCGGTCGCGTAAGCGGCGGGGATTCCAGAAAGCAGAGAAGAACTCATGGCAATCCGTAAGTACAAGCCGACTACGCCGGGCCGCCGCGGCTCCAGCGTCTCGGACTTCGCCGAGATCACCCGGTCGACCCCCGAGAAGTCGCTGCTGCGCCCGCTGAGCAAGTCCGGCGGCCGCAACGCGCACGGCCGGATCACCACCCGGCACCGTGGTGGCGGGCACAAGCGTGCCTACCGCATCATCGATTTCCGTCGTCTGGACAAGGACGGCATCCCGGCCAAGGTCGCGCACATCGAGTACGACCCGAACCGGACCGCGAACATCGCCCTGCTGCACTACGCGGACGGCGAGAAGCGCTACATCCTCGCGCCCAAGAACGTCACCCAGGGCACGAAGATCGAGTCCGGCGCCGGCGCCGACATCAAGCCGGGCAACAACCTGCCGCTGCGCTCGATCCCGACCGGTACCACCATCCACGCGGTGGAGCTGCGTCCGGGCGGTGGCGCCAAGATGGCCCGTGCCGCCGGCATGAGCATCCAGCTGCTGGGTAAGGAAGGCGCCTATGCCGTCCTGCGTATGCCCTCCGGCGAGATCCGCCGCGTCGACGTGCGCTGCCGCGCCACCGTCGGCGAGGTCGGCAACGCCGAGCAGTCGAACATCAACTGGGGCAAGGCCGGCCGCATGCGCTGGAAGGGCCGTCGCCCCACGGTTCGTGGTGTCGTGATGAACCCCGTGGACCACCCGCACGGTGGTGGTGAGGGCAAGACCTCCGGTGGTCGCCACCCGGTCAGCCCGTGGGGTCAGCCCGAGGGCCGCACCCGTAAACCCAACCGTCCGAGCGACAAGCTCATCGTCCGCCGTCGCGGCAAGAAGCGCTAAGAGGAGGTTAAGACATGCCACGCAGCCTGAAGAAGGGCCCGTTCGTCGACGAACACCTCCTCAAGAAGGTGGACGTCCAGAACGAGAAGAACACCAAGCAGGTCATCAAGACCTGGTCGCGTCGTTCGACCATCATCCCCGATTTCATCGGCCACACCTTCGCCGTCCACGACGGCCGCAAGCACGTGCCGGTGTTCGTGTCGGAGAACATGGTCGGGCACAAGCTCGGTGAGTTCGCGCCGACCAGGACCTTCAAGAGCCACGTCAAGGAAGATCGGAAGAGCAAGCGGCGATGAGCGAATCGAGCACAGCAACGGTTCAGAACCCGACCGCGCGCGCGACCGCCAAGTTCGTCCGCGTGACGCCGATGAAGGCCCGCCGGGTCGTGGACCTGGTCCGCGGCAAGCGGGTCGAGGATGCGCTGAACATCCTCCGGTTCGCCCCGCAGGCCGCGAGCGAACCGGTCGCCAAGGTCGTGGCCAGTGCCGCGGCGAACGCCGAGAACAACCTCGGCCTGAATCCGGACACCCTGGTCATCTCGACGGCGTATGTCGACGAGGGCGCGACCATGAAGCGCTTCCAGCCGCGTGCCCAGGGCCGTGCGTTCCGCATCCGCAAGCGCACCAGCCACATCACCATCGAGGTCGAGAGCGTCGCCGGCGCCGCCCCGGCTCGTAGCCGCCGGAAGGGAGGGGCTAAGTAAATGGGACAGAAAATCAATCCCCATGGCTTCCGCCTCGGTATCACCACCGATTGGAAGTCCCGCTGGTACGCCGACAAGCAGTACAAGGACTACGTCAAGGAAGACGTCGCGATCCGCAAGCTCCTGTCCACGGGCATGGAGCGGGCCGGCATCTCCAAGGTCGAGATCGAGCGCACTCGTGATCGCGTTCGGGTGGACATCCACACCGCGCGTCCGGGCATCGTGATCGGCCGGCGTGGCGCCGAGGCCGACCGCATCCGCGCCGAGCTGGAGAAGCTCACCAAGAAGCAGGTGCAGCTGAACATCCTCGAGGTCAAGAACCCCGAGTCGGATGCGCAGCTCGTCGCCCAGGGTGTGGCCGAGCAGCTGTCGAACCGTGTGGCGTTCCGTCGCGCGATGCGCAAGGCCATCCAGTCGGCCATGCGTTCGCCGAACGTCAAGGGCATCCGCGTGCAGTGCTCGGGCCGCCTCGGTGGCGCCGAGATGTCGCGCTCGGAGTTCTACCGCGAGGGTCGGGTGCCGCTGCACACGCTGCGCGCCGACATCGATTACGGCCTGTACGAAGCCAAGACCACCTTCGGCCGCATCGGCGTGAAGGTCTGGATCTACAAGGGCGACATCGTCGGCGGCAAGCGCGAGGTCACCGCGGCCGAGCCGGGCCGCAACGAGCGTCCGCGTCGTGAGCGGCCGAGCCGTCCGCGGCGGTCCGGTTCCTCCGGCACCACCGCGACCAGCACCGAGGCCGGGCGTGCCGGTGCCGCGACTGCGGTGGCGGAGCCGGCCGAGGCCGCATCTTCGAAGGAGGGCTGACCAATGCTGATGCCTCGCAAGGTCAAGCACCGCAAGCAGCACCACCCCAAGCGTTCCGGCATGGCCAAGGGCGGCACCTCGGTGGCGTTCGGTGACTACGGCATCCAGGCGCTGGAGCCGGCGTACGTCACCAACCGCCAGATCGAGTCGGCGCGTATCGCGATGAACCGGCACATCAAGCGTGGCGGCAAGGTGTGGATCAACATCTACCCGGACCGCCCGCTGACCAAGAAGCCCGCCGAGACCCGCATGGGTTCCGGTAAGGGTTCGCCGGAGTGGTGGGTCGCGAACGTGAAGCCCGGCCGGGTCATGTTCGAAATGTCGTACCCGAACGAGGAGACCGCTCGTGAGGCCCTGCGCCGCGCGATGCACAAGCTCCCGATGAAGTGCAGGATCGTGACCCGGGAGGAGCAGTTCTGATGGCTACCGCCAATCCGGCCGCAGAGCTCCGCGAGCTCGACGACGACGCGCTGGTCGCGAAACTGCGTGAGTCCAAGGAAGAGCTGTTCAACCTGCGCTTCCAGATGGCGACCGGTCAGTTGCAGAACAACCGGCGCCTGCGTGTGGTCCGCCACGAGATCGCGCGCATCTACACGGTCATGCGCGAGCGCGAGCTCGGCCTGGCCTCCGGTCCTGAAGGCAAGGGAGACGCGGCATGAGTGACGCCAAGGGCCCGGCCAAGACGCCGGCCAAGCAGGAGGAGCGTGGCTCGCGCAAGGTGCGCATCGGCTACGTCGTCTCCGACAAGATGACCAAGACCATCGTGGTCGAGCTGGAGGATCGCGTGAAGCACAAGCTTTACGGCAAGATCATCCGCACCACCTCGAAGGTGAAGGCACACGACGAGGACGAGATCGCCGGCATCGGCGACCGCGTCCAGCTGATGGAAACCCGCCCCCTGTCCGCCACCAAGCGCTGGCGCCTGGTGGAGGTCCTGGAGAAGGCCAAGTAACCTTCCCCGAGCTGAGTCGAAACACGAAGGCCCGCTTCCCTTTTCGGGAGGCGGGCCTTCGCCGTTCCCTGGGCACCCGCCGGCATCGCCTGGCCTGAGTACTTGACGTACTTGACGTACTTGATGGCAGAGGGGACGATGAGACGGAACGGAGGAGCGATGTCGACAGTGCACTACGACAGCTATACCGAGGCTCGGGCTCATCTGAAGGATCTGCTGGACGCTGCCGGACAGGGCTTGGTGGCGACCGTGCGCCGGGACGACGAGCGCGCCGCGGTGGTCGACGCCGAACGGCTGCGGTACGCGCTGGCGCGGCTGTGTCCGTCGAATGCGGAGGTTGTCGGAGAGAACGGCGGGTGGTCGGTCTTCCTGCCGGGTCTTCCGATCGCGGCCGACGGCGCCACCTTCGACGAGGCGATCGATGAGATGACCGACGCACTCCGGGAGTACGCCGAGGACTGGCAGGATCGCCTCCGAACGGCGGCCAACCATCGGGAGAACTGGGGGCTGGTTCAGCTGATCGGGCTGAGCGACGATGCGCAACTGCGTGATTGGCTGCTGGGAACGACGCCATGACCTGGCCGGAGCCGACCCGGGAGAAGTACGAGCGGTTCTGCACGACCGAGGAGTGGGACCGGGTGCGAGATGCGCGCGGCCGCACCGGAACTCACCATGTGACATACGAATTGAGCCTCCCCGACGGCCGGATCCTGCGCACGCGCATCTCCCACCCGGTCGATCGCACCGGATACGGCCCGGCAATCTGGTCGCACATCCTTCGGGATCAGTTGCATGTCGATCACGAAGTGTTCTGGCGTTGTGTCCTGGAAGGAATTCCGCCGGATCGCGGCGCGCCGCGATCGCGGCCTGCCGCACTGCCCGCCGATCTGGTTCACATGCTCATCCATCGGGTCGGGCTCGCCGACGACGTGGTCGCTGCGATGACCAAGGAGGAAGCGGTGGACAGGATGTCGCGGTTTTGGACTGAAGGCGGCTGACGCCCGCGGTGTGAAACGCTCGATAGGCAGGCCCGCGAGCAAGCCGGGTGTGCGGGCGGATTATTCTCCGTGTGGCTGCGATTCTCGTGGGGCCGTGTGGTGGATTTCCGAGCCGCCTGCGGTTTCCCGTGAGGCGTGGCCGAAAGGTATAGGCCCGCTTTCTTTGTTGTGCTCGAACCGCGTGGAGCAGTAGCGGGATTCCGTCGAGTCGAATACGATCCGCGCGGAACCAACCGTCCGTTGGAGGAACAATTGACCACCCCGAGCACGCAACAACGCGAGACCGGGGGAACCGGAGGTCGGCGAACGGTACCCCTGTCGCAGCTGATCTACCTCTTGGCAGACCACGACAAACTCGGCGAGCACCGCCAGACGTTCCTGCTCGCGCCGATGAGTGGCGACGCGGTGGTGCGCGGTTGCGCCCTCGTGGCGAGCGGATTGGTCGCCGTGGGCGGTCTGTGCGCGGCCGCGGGGTCGTGGGTCGGATGCGGTGCGGTCGGCGGGCTGGCCCTGGTTCCGGCCGCGATCGCGGTGCTGCGCCGGCGGCGTAATCGTAAGAACCGCAAGGCCCGCCTGGATCTGTTCGACCACGGCATGACGGTGTATCGCGGCGCCGAGGACATCGTGGCTTTCCGCTGGGACACCGTCGAGGTGCGCCAGCAGGTTATTCCGTTTCACAATGCCGCCACCGTGACGACCGACTATTCGTTCACGCTGACCGGACCGGGCCCCAGCACAGCGACTTTCGACGAGAATGTGTTCGAAGGCGCCCGCGAATGGGGCCCCGCTATCCAAACCGCCGTGACCGCAACCCAATTGCCGAGGGTGGTCACCGCGATCGATAGCGAGGAGACGGTGCTGTTCGGCGACATCGCCGTGAACCTGAACGAGCTTGCGCACGCGGGGAAGTCGTATCCGTGGGAGCACATTCAGCGTATCGAGGCGCAACACGGCCTGGTGTGCATCAAGGTCGACGGGCAGTGGATTTCGCTGGAGCCGGTGGAATCCATACCCAACTTCTATATCTTCAACGAGGTGGCCGAACGGCTGCGGCTGGCGGCACTGGAAGAGGCGAACGCCGCGGCCGCCGAGAACCGTGCACCGGTGCCCGGCGGCACGATCGCGCGCCCGGCCGTCACTCTGCTCGGTGGCGCCGTCACGCCGACGATCCGGCCCGAGCCGAGCCGCGGTGTACCCGTGCAGCAGGGTGAAACGGTCGGGGCGCTGGGCGCCGCGAGCGATTCCGCCGAGCGGCGCTCCTGACGGCTATCGCATGACCGGCAGTACCCGGGCCTGCGATCGGCCGGTGGCTGCCTCGATGAAGTCGACCGGATCCGCCACCGCGGCAAGGATTTCGGCGGTCCGGCGCAGACCGGCCGGTGGCGCTGGTGCGCCGCCGACGGCGTCGATCAGGTCGAGTAGGTGCACGGTCGCCTCGACCGTGGTGGTGTCCGCGAGGGCACGGAAGCTGACCGTGCCGAGGATCGGGTGGGTGAGCGCCGCATCCGGTGGGGCCGCGCGGAACTCGGCGATCATGGCGGGGCCGAATTCGGCGAAGTAGCGCACCAGCGTCTCGGCGCCGATCGCCGCCGCCTGTTGGGCCGCTCCGGCGACGTCCTCGGCGAGAGTGTGTGCGGGCCCGCCGGGTTCGTTGAAGTGGCGCAGCCATTGCGAACCGCTGGTCACCGCGGGCGCTTGCACACGTTCCCCGCGCAGGAAGTCCAGCACCTGGTGGTCGGGAGCCATGTGCGCCACGAGATCCTGCACGGTCCACCCGGGAAGCCGAGTGGGCGTGGCCCATTCCTCGGGTGTCAGGGCGGCGACCCGTTCGCCCCAGGTCCGCGACAGCTGCTCCAGGACTGTGATCTCCATATGAGCCATGATCCCGCACGGGGAGCCGACGAAGGGCTAACCGCTGACGGCGTAGGGGCGGCGAATGCGGCGGGCGGCCTCGAGGATGCCGAGGATGCGGGAGCCGGGCAGGCCGATGGAGGCGCCGATCGCGGCGGGAGTCCAGGATTCGTCGGCCAGGGCGAGAATCTCGGCGAGCTGCTCCACCGGGAGCTTCGACAGGCGGCGCTCGGAGATCTCCCGGGCGACGGCCCACACGCCGACATTGTCGATCTCGGCGGCCAGGTCGGCGGCCGTGGCGCCCGGGCCGGTCGAATCCTCCTCGACCGCTTCGGGTTCGGCCTCCGTGACGGCGTAGGGACGCCGGTACTTCGTGACATCGATCGGGGCGGGCTCGTCCAGGGCCAGCTGGGCGCCCTGCTGTGAGTTCTTGCGGGACCGCGGCTTGCGCTCGGAACCTTCGTCCGGGCGCTGGTCGGCGTCGCGCTCCTCCGCGGCACGCTTCGAAGCGGCCGGGCGCGCGGGGCTCTGCCGGGCGTCCGCGTCGCGCTCGGTGGAAAGCCGGGTGTCGGTGTCGCGCTCGGTGGAAAGCCGGGTTTCGGCGTCGTGTTCGGTGGAAACCTGCGCTGCGGCAGACGGCTTCGTGGCTGCCGTCACCGATCGTTCTGCTGCCGAATCATGCTGCGGCGATCGGGAGGAGGTGCGTTCTGGTTCGGGCGCGTGGTCATCGTTCTCCGGCAGCTGCGCTCGGCCGGGTTCGGTCGTGTGCTCGGACTCGTTGTGGCCGACGGGGTTTGTTCGCTCGATGCCGGGCTGCGGGGTACGGACAGGTTCCGCCGCCTTCTGAGGCATTTGATCGTCGCGGACCTGGAAACCGTTGTGCTGCATCATCGGCAACGGGTAACCGATGAGATCTTCGGTGCCGACGACAGAGGCATGGGCATCGGCACCGTCCGCCGGACGAGCAGTATGTGTTCCGGCAGCGGAGGATTGGTTATCGCCGCCAACCCCCTGACCAGCCGGGGATGCATCCTCCGAAGCCACTGCCGGACTGGGCTTTCCGTTGGCCTGCGCCATCGGATGGCCGTCGTGGTCGCGGGCATGCCCAGGAGCCCCCGGCCCCTCAGGCGTGTCGACGGAATGGCCGGTGTGCGTGCCGTGATAGCCGTTGCGTGCCGGATCGGTGGGCAGGAAATCCGCGTAACCCGTAGGGTCGGCCTCCTCGGGCGACGTGGACGGATAAACCTTGCCGTTGGTGTGCCCATGACCATTGTGTTCCGACCCGGTCGTGGGCGGCGACTGCGCGTGCCCGGCCGAGTCGGAACTCTCGGCCGCGGTCGACGGGTAGGAGTTCCCGTTGGTCCGCGTCGTGGGATAGCCCGCGCCGTTGTGCCGCGCGGAGGCGGTCGCGGTGCGGGCGGCGGGCCGCTTGTGCGGGTCGGCCGGAGGCTCGGATGTGGTTGAGGGGTAGGAGTTCCCGTTGGTCCGCGCCGCGGGACGGCTGTGGCCGGAGGGCGTCTCCGAGCGCTCGCCCTCCACGTCGGAACCAGTGTCGAGCTGAACGGAGCCGTAGAGCGGTTCGTCCATGGCTGCCAGACGACGGGAAGCGACCCCCGATCCGTCACGCAGCGGCGCGAAGGCATCGACGATGCGGTGCGTGACCGTGCGGGGAGTCGACGTGGCCTGCTCGGGAATGGCGTCGATCAGTTGGGCGTAGCGGGCGGATACCCAGGCGTGCAACCAGATCACCACGCCCACCATGACCGGAGCGACCGCCGCCTCCGCCGCGCGGGCCGGGGCGCCCGCCGCCACATGCGGGCCGGCGTTCAACGCGATGGTGACGCCCAGCAGCGCCGCCTCCAGGAAAACGACCTTCCCCCGGGCGATTTCGCGCCCCCACCGGGCGGCCGTGGTCGCCACCACCATGATCGTGATGATCGGAATGGAGATCATCGCCTCGAAGCCGTAGCTGAGCCAATACAGCGGGTCGGACATGTCGCCGCTAGGCACCAGGTTGTGCTGCACGTTCACGCCCGCCCACACCATGCCGAGCACGACCACGCCGATGAGCGCCCGCGACGACCACTCGGCGCGGCGGTACAGCTGGGCAAGGCGCGCATCGGGATTCGACACCCGACGGCGGGCCGCGAGCGCCTTGCGATGCCAGCGGGCGTCGGCGTCGTCGGCCCTACGCAGCGCCGCGGCGACCCGACGGTCCCGCTTCTCGGCGGACAGCTCGGCCGAGACGGCCCGGCGGCGCTGGCCGCGGCGCTGCGCCCGAATCCATTCCGCCAGATCGCGTTCGGCGGCGATCTCCGATTCCGAGAGCGCGTCGAACAGTGCCGGGTCGGTCTGCAGCGGAAGCTTGCCGCGCGCGGTCGCCACGCGCTGCGCCAGGGCGGCGATTTCCGCATCCGCCGACATCTCCGCGTTCGCCGACATCTCCGCCGACATCTCTGCATTCCCGGCCGACTGGTCGTCGCGCATCGCGAGCCTTCCATGAAGCAGGTAACGTGCCGAATATCCGCAACAGCCGATTACTCGAACATATGTGTGACCGCAGTGAGAGTAATCCGTGACCTACCCGCGGTCAATGGCGACACCGAACATCAGTTCGGTCGGTTATCCGAAATCGCACGTCCGGCCGCTACTTTCGAGCGCGAATCGCAGTGCGTGTCGCGCCGAATAGGCACCGTCAGCGCAATGCGGTGTGCCAGAGAATCGCCGCGGTCAATGCCCCGGCCCCGTTCAGCGACCAGTGCAGCGCGATGGGCGCGAGCAGGCTGCCGCTGCGCCGCCGCAGCCAGGTGAACACGGCGCCCGCCGCCGCGGTGGCCAGTACGGCGAGCGTGATGCCGCCGATCTGTCCGGCCACGCCGCCGCCGAGGATCGCGCTCAGCCCGCGATTGCCACTGGTCAGACCGAGCGACGAGGCGATGTGCCAGAGGCCGAAAAGCAGTGAGCCGGCGGCGAATACGCCGCGCACGCCGTAGGCCCTGTCGAGCGCGCCGTGCAGTACGCCGCGAAATGCCAGTTCCTCCGGAATCGCGGTCTGCAATGGGATCACGATCATCGAGGCGATCAGCGCGCCGGAGATGGTGGCGTACCGGTCGGCCAGAAAGAACGGCCGGGTAATCGGCAGTAGTGCGCCGATCGCGACGGCGCTCAGCACGATGCCGACGGCCCCCACCGCGTACAGCGTCCCGCGCCGCCAGTGCCGCGGCGACAACCCGAGTTCGGCCCACCCGAGCCCGCGCCGCCGCATCATCGCCACCAGCACCACGGCGGCGATCGGAACGGTCAGGATGTTGGCCCACGCCGAGGTGAAGTGGGCGACCAGATTGGTGCAGGCCAGTACCACCACGACGACCGCGACGTCCAGGTAGGCGTGCATCCGGCGGGCCGGGCCCGAGGGTTCGGTCGCTACGGCGTCGTTATCGTTCCGAGACATCGGCGCCAGTCTACGTTCATCGACTCCGGCGTGCCGAGTCTCGTCGAACAATACCGGTCGAACTGGGTCTTGCTTTGTATGTATACGTCTACGTATAGTTCCGATGCGAGACGGGGAGGCGCACACGGCGATGCGAGTCCCGGAGATCAACAAATGCGCAAATGCGCAGTTACTTATGAACGGGAGACGTCATGACCACCGACCCACAGCCCTGGGAAGCGCCCGGCGCGGACCTGTCCGCCGAGGACTACGGCGAGATCACCCTGAAGGACGGCCCGGGAGGCCTGCGCCGCAAGCGCTTCACCGGCCGCTACCTCGCCGAGGCCCGCGAGGTCGCGAAGACCGGCGTCGCGGTGGACCGGGTCTACCGCAGCCGCAAGGGCAAGTTCGTGATTCAGCGCCAGCGGTCGGACTGGTCCGACTTCGCGACGCTGACCAGCTTCCCTGCCGACTGGTCCAGCTGGCGGGGCATACTCGGTGGGGGAGAGCAGAATTGGGGTGATTTCACGGTAGAGATCGTCGATTCACTCGATGACCTGCGGGTGGCCGTCGCGTCCAACCTGTATCGCCGGGTGGTCGCCGCAACGGAGCGGCTGCACACCGAAGTTCTCGATATCTGAACGGGCCCACCGGAAAGGATCCTCGACATGTTCGCACGGCTGGGCGCTCTGGTCGTTCATCACCCGTGGAAGACGATCGGCCTCTGGGTGCTGATCGTGATAGCGGTCGTCGCGACCGCACCGAAATTGACCTCGACCACCGACCAATCCGATTTCCTGCCATCGCATTACGAGTCGATCCAGGCCATGCAGGCGCAGGAGCGGGCGTTCCCGCAAAGCTCCGCCCCGGCGGCGATCCTGGTGTTCGAGCGTTCCGACGGCACGCCGCTCACCGACGCCGATGCGGCCGCGGTGCAGGCGATCACGACCGAACTCGACGCCGCGCACATCGCGAACGTCACCGCGCTCGCGGCGGCGCCACCGTCGGACAACCGGCTGGTCCAGATCGCGGCCGTGCAGATGGCCAAGGTGACCAGCGCCTCCGACACGCGCCAGAGCGACGCGGTGCGGGACCTGCGTGTTGCCTTGCACGCCAAGGTGGAGAAGACCGACCTGCGGGCCGGTGTCACCGGTCAGGCCGCGCAGGCCCTCGACGCCACCGAGTCGTCGGAGAAGGGCCTGACGATCATTGGCATCGCCACCATCCTGCTGATTCTGGTGCTGCTGCTGGTGATCTTCCGCAGCCCGGTGATCGCGCTGCTGCCCATCGTCGTGATCGGCGCGATGACCGGCGTGGTGAACGGGCTGATCGCCTGGGTGAGTAAGGCTTTCGATCTGAAGATCGACAGTTCGGTGACGTCGATCCTGATCGTGGTGCTCTACGGCGTCGGCACCGACTACATCCTGTTCCTGATGTTCCGCTTCCGGGAACGGTTGCGGGCCGGGGAGGATCCGAAGACGGCCATGGTCAACGCGGTCACCCGCGTCGGCGAGGCGATCACGTCCGCCGCGGGCGCGGTCATCATCGCCTTCATGGCGCTGACGCTGTCGACGCTGGGGATGTTCCGATCGCTGGGACCGGCGCTGGCGATCGCGGTCGCGGTGGCGCTGCTGGCCGGGCTGACGCTGGTGCCCGCGATCGTTTCGCTGTTGGGCACCAAGGTATTCTGGCCGTCCAAGGCCTGGCGGACCGAGCCGAAGGGCGCCCGGTTCGCGGCGCTCGGACGCGGACTCGGCAAGCGGCCCGCGGTGTACGCGGCGGTGTCCGGCGGTCTGCTGGTGGTGCTGGGCCTGTTCGCCATCGGCTTCAATCCGACCTTCGACCTCACCTCGGGCTCCACCTCGAACGCGTCCGAATCCGTCATCTACAGCAAGGAATTGCTCAAAGGCCTGCCCGCCGGCGTCACCCAGCCGTCGGACGTGCTGCTGCAATCGTCCGGCGGACTGAGCGACGAGCAACTGGCGTCGTACCGTACGGCGCTGGCGGGCGTGCCGGGAGTGGGCCAGGTCGCGGAACCCGTTCGGTCGCAAGACGGTTCGGTCGCCCACTACCAGGTCACCCTGGCCTCGGCGCCGGAGTCCGATGCTGCCCTCGACACCGTCAAGGGCCCACTGCGCGATACGGCGCACGCGGCCGCACCGCCCGGCACGACGGCGGCGGTCGGCGGCATGACCGCGGTCTTCGTCGACTTCCAGGCCGCGATGAACCACGACTACACCATCGTGTTCCCGGTGGCCGCGGTGCTGATCATGGTGGTGCTGGGCCTGCTGCTGCGCAGCCTGGTCGCGCCGTGGTACCTGCTGCTCTCGGTGTTCCTGGGCTTCGCGGCCACGCTGGGCGCCTCGGTGCTGGTGTTCCAGCACATGCGGGGCGAATCGGGGCTGATCTTCACGCTGCCGCTCATCATGTACCTGTTCGTGGTCGCGCTCGGCACCGACTACAACATCCTGATGGTGGCCCGGTTGCGCGAGGAGGCCCGGGAGGGCAACGATCCCCGGCAGTCGGCGGCGCTGGCCGTGCGGCACACCGGCCCCACCATCGCCGCGGCGGGCGTCATCCTGGCCGGCACCTTCGCCTCGATGATGTTGGCGGGCAACACCGTACTGTCGGAGATGGGCTTCGCGATCTCGGTCGGCATCGCGATCGCGGCATTCGTGATGGCGATGTTCTTCACGCCCGCGCTCACCGCGTTGATCGGCCGGCGAGCCTGGTGGCCGGGACACGGGGACACAGGTCCCGCGAAACCTGCTGTGGCGCAAGCGTCCACGGGTGACCACGACGGCCAACCACAGCTGTTGTCGCGCCGGGACGGCAGGTGAGGGTATAGCCGGAGGGGTCGTCCGCTCGGAATTCCGAGTGGGCGACCCCGCTCCCGTGACATCAGTACTGCTGCGGCGGCGGACCCGCCCGATACCCCCAGCCGCCCGCCGCGGCGATCCTTCGCTTGCTCGAACCACGTTTCACCGCAACGACAATGAGCACGACGACCCCGAGCACGACACCCGCCGCACCGATACCCAGGGCAAGGACGATGGTCGATGCCAGCGAGGTCCCGATGCCGCGCCCGATCGCCGCGGTAACGCCCGAGTCACCCTGCGTCACTACGTGATACGTGCCCGGCCGGGCCGCATCGAACGAAAAGCCCGCTCGCCCTTCATGTCCGCCGAAGCCGTAGGTCAGCGCCGACGAGTAGTCTGCCAGCGGCACCGAAGCGCCGTCGGGGCCGAGGAGCTGCACGTTGACATTGCCCCGGAAAACCCGGGAGGAGGCGTTCGGGTACTCGAAATACACCGTGTACCCGCCGGTTTCGGTGATCCGCACGTCCGCCGATCCCGGCACCTGTACCCGCTGAAAGCCGTCGACCCGGTCGGACATGTGCACGAAGCCGACCAAGGCGACGACGACGGCCCCGGCTATCCCCGCGACGACGAGCAGCGCGGCCAGCGCGTACCAGCGGCTGGACGGGGTGACACGTTCGGGCGCTGACGGGTGTGGTTGCGACATGCTGGACTCCTCCGCTTCGGCTCCGACGATTCAACCACCGAGGTCCGCGCGGGAGAGGGTGGCGGGGTTGCTCATCCCGCCCAGCCGTCCGGGTCGGTCCAGGCCTGAAGGGATCGGGTGGTGGCGAAGCGGCGGTCCTCACGGGTGATCGGATCGGTGAATTCCAGTGTGGTGGCGAGCAGTTGGAGCGGGCGGGTGAAGTCGTCGACGGCGCGGTCGGTGAGTTCGGGGTAGAAGTCGTCACCGAGGATGGGGATGCCGAGGCCGTTCATGTGCAGGCGCAGCTGGTGGGTGCGGCCGGTGTGCGGGGTCAGGCGGTAGCGGCCCAGGCCGTCACGGTGCTCGATCAGCTCCACCAGCGTCTCGGCGTTCGGTTCGCCGTCCACCTCGAAGGCCTGGAGAATGTTGCGTTCCTTGACGATTCGGCTGCGAACGGTGCGGGGAAGCGTGAGCGCCGGATCGTATCGGGCGATCGCCTCGTACCGCTTGTGCACGCGGCGGTGGTGGAACAGGGTCTGGTAGGCGCCGCGGCGAGCCGGATCGATCACGAACAGCACCAGTCCCGCGGTGGCCCGGTCGAGCCGGTGCGCGGGGATCAGATCCGGCAGGTCCAGCTCCCGCCGCAGTCGTACCAGCGCGGTCTGCAGGATGTGCTGTCCGCGCGGGATGGTGGACAGGAAGTGCGGTTTGTCGACCACGAGCAGGGTGTCGTCGCGGTGCACGATCGTGATCTCGAACGGGACGTCGGTCTCCTGCGGCAGGTCCCGGTGGAACCACACGGCCCCGCCCGGCAGGTACGGCGCGTCCGGCGCGATCGGCCCGTCCAGATCGACGATGCCGCCCGCCGCCAGCAATTCATCGATGCGCGCGGCGGGCACCCGGGGCAGCCGCTCCACGAGATGGTCGCGGATCGTCGCCCAGGCCCCTTCCTCCGGCAGCCGCAGCCGCGCCGGATCCAATCCGTGCCGCTTCGGGAGCGGCGGCTGCTGCCTGCGTCGCACAAGTCGACCCTAGCGGGCCGAGCCGGCCGCAAGCATGCGAAAGCCCTGAGCGCGGGCGGTTCCGCGCTCAGGGCCGGGTGCGGACTAGACCGTGCAGGGCTGGTTCGCGTAGTAGGCGATGGTGCACTCGGATTCGCGGGTCAGCTTCCAGTTGCCGTCGATCTCCTTCCACGACAACTCCATGAACATCGCGTCGAAGCCGGGGACGTTGACCTGCAGGTTGTGGGTGAGCCGGTCGCCGTCGACGTTGACCGGACCGACGGCCTGCCACTGGAAGCCCGGCACGCTGTCCATCACGCCGCCGACATTGTCCACCAGCGGCAGTCCGGCCTCGCCCGCCTCCAGTTCGTTGGCCCGGGCCGAGCGCGAGGCGCCCGGGTTCAGGATCAGCTGGAGCTTGCTCTGCAGCTGACCGACGCCGGGTGCGGCGGCGTGCACGGGAGCGATGACAGGGGCGGCCAAGGCCGGGCCCGCGGTCGCGGCTCCACCGACGAAAACAGCCGCGGCCAGGGAGAACGCCGCCACGGCACGGGAGGAGATGTTGAGCATGGGCATATCCAATCTCTAACGGGACCGTCGGTGTCGTCCGTCTCGGCTCTTGCGGAAGGACTGGCACCACAGTGCAATATAAGGTAAGCCTATGCAAAGGTCAGCCTCCGGGCGGCCCCTTGATCTGTGCAGCTGAACGGAGAGCCAGTGGAAACGCTTCTCGTGGTCGGAGCCGGGCCGAAAGCGATGGCCGTCGCGGCCAAGGCGCGGGTACTGCGGGAGCTGGGTCTGCCGGCTCCGCGTGTGGTGGTCGTGGAATCGCATACGGTGGGCGGGAATTGGCTGCCCAGCGGCGGCTGGACCGACGGACAGCATCGGCTGGGCACCGGCCCGGAGAAGGACGTCGGCTTCCCCTACCGCTCGACCTGGGCGCGCGGGCACAACCGCGCGATCGATCAGGCGATGATCGCCTACAGCTGGACCTCGTTCCTGGTCGAGGGCGGCACCTATGCCGAATGGATCGACCGCGGCCGCCCCAGTCCGCACCATCACGTGTGGGCGAAATACCTGCAATGGGTCGCCCGCAAGGCCGAGGTCGAATTGGTCACCGGCACGGTGCGGAGCATCCGCGCGGCCGCCGACGGCTGGCTGGTCTCGGTGGCCGATTCCGACGGCACGCTCATCGAGATCGACACCGATCGGCTGATGATCACGGGTCCCGGCAACAGTCGGCGCGCGCTGGCGGACCATCCGAAAGTGCTGAGTATCGCCGAGTTCTGGGATCTGGCCGGGAAGCGGCGGCTGCCGGCCTCCTCGCGCGCCGCGGTCATCGGCGGCGGTGAGACGGCCGGGTCGGCGGTGGACGAACTCGTACACCACGACGTCCTCACCGTCTCGGTGATCTCGCCCGCGGCCACCATCTACACCCGCGGCGAGAGCTTCTTCGAGAACGCGCTGTTCAGCGATCCGGCCAAGTGGCGGGCGCTGAGCCTGCAGGAGCGCCGCGACGTCATCCGCCGCACCGATCGCGGGGTGTTCTCGGTGCGGGTGCAGGAGAATGTGCTGGGCGACAACCGGGTTCATCATCTGCAGGGCCGGGTGGTGCGGGTGGCCGAGCAGGGCGACGGCGTGGCGCTGACGCTGCGCAACGAGTTACGCCCCGATCAGGTGCACACCTTCGACCTAGTGGTCGACGCGACCGGCGGTCAGCCGCTGTGGTTCCTGGAACTGTTCGACGCCGATGCCGCGGACCTGGTGGAGCTGGCGGTGGGCGGCCCGATCACGCAGGCGCGGCTGGAGGCCTCCATCGGCCACGACCTGGCGGTCGACGGGCTGGAGTCGAAGTTGTATCTGCCGAATCTCGCGGGCCTGGCACAGGGGCCCGGATTCCCGAATCTCAGTTGCCTGGGCGAACTTTCGGACCGCGTGCTCGGCGGTGTGCCGGCGCGGTCGATGGTCGGCGCGGCCCGTGGTGGCGAAGCGCACCGACCGGTCTGACCGTCGATAATGTCGCTAGGCTAGGCTACCCTTAGTTTTTCGAGAATGAGGTTGGGTTTCATGCGTATCGTGTCGTTCGGCTTTCAGACCTGGGGCCGCAAAACGCTACAGGCTCTGATCGACTCCGAGCACGAGGTGGTGCTCGCGGTCACCCACCCGGCCAGCGAGCACGCCTACAAGGGCATCTGGTCCGATTCGGTCGAGGAACTGGCTCGCGAGCACGGCATCCCGGTGCATCTGACCGAGCGCGCCGACGCCGAGACCATCGACCTGGTGAAGCGGGCCGAGCCGGACGTCATCGTGGTGAACAGCTGGTACACCTGGATGCCGCGGGAGCTGTACGCCATGCCGCCGCACGGCACGCTGAACCTGCACGACTCGCTGCTGCCGAAGTTCACCGGCTTCTCGCCGGTGTTGTGGGCCCTGATCAGCGGTGAGTCCGAATTCGGGCTGACCGTGCACCGAATGGACGAGGGCCTGGACTCCGGCGACATCCTGGTGCAGCGGTCGCTGCCGATCGGCCCCGACGCCACCGGAACCGAATTGGTGCTGGCGGGCCTGGAACTCATTCCGGGTGTGCTGGAGGAGGCGCTGACCGCCCTCGACTCCGGTACCGCGCAGTGGCGGCCGCAGCCCAAGTCCGAGCGCACCTACTTCCACAAGCGCTCCGAGCGGGACAGCCGCATCGACTGGCATTGGGACGCAGTCGATCTCGAGCGTTTCGTGCGGGCGCTGTCGGACCCGTACCCGCGGGCGTTCTCCTACTATCGCGGCGAGAAGGTCGAGATCATCGCCTCGACGCTGTCCGAGGCGCGCTACGGCGGCACCCCGGGCCGCGTGGTGGTCGTGGAGGGCGGCGGCGTCGTGGTCTGCGGTCCGGACGCGCACCGCGGGCGCAACCGCGGCCTGCTGATCACCCGGGTCCGCACCGCCGACGGGCAGGAACACGACGCGGCCGAATTCTTCGCCCGCGGAGGCTATCTCGCCGACGCACCGGCATGAACGGCCGAGACAGCGGTGCGAGCCGGCGGCCGCTGTCGGCGGGTCAGCGCCGCATCTGGTTCCTGCAGACCCGCGACCGCGAGGACACCACGCTCAATACCTGCGCGGTGTTCCGCGTGCTCGGCGCGGTGGACGCCGCACGACTGCGCGCGGCGGTCGACGCGGTCGCCGCGCGGCACGAAATCCTGCGCAGCACTTACCTTTCCGACGCCGAGGGGGAACCCTGCCGGGTGGTGTGCGCCGACATAGCCCCGGCCTGGCAGGAATTGGACGTGTCCGAACTGACCGGGGCCAGCCGGGCGCGGCGGCTGGAAGTGCTGCTACGGCGGGCGGCCGGGCAGCCGTTCGACCCGACCGCCGAATCGCCGCTGCGCTGCCAGCTGATCCGCACGGCCCCGGACGAATTCGTCTTCGCGCTGGTCGCGCACGCCCTCGGCTGGGACGACGAGTCCTGGCCGGTGTTCTGCGACGAAGTGAGCCGGGAATACAACGGCACCCCGATCGAGACGAATTACCTTGCCGCCGAGAACGGCCGCGCAGTGGATGACAGCCGCGCCGAGGCTGACGGTTGCGCCGAAAACGACGGCCGGGTGGTGAATGACAGCCGCGCAGTGGATGACGGCCGTGTGGCGGATGACGGCCGGGTAGTGGGCGACGGTGCTGTGGACGATGGCGTCGAGTACTGGCGTCGGGCGCTGCGTCCGCTGCCGCAGCCGTTGGAGCTGCCTGGTGGCACGGTGCTGCCCGGATCGGTGTCGCCGCGGGCCGCTCGCCGCAGCCGCGATATTTCCGCCGAACTTGTCGGGCGTGCTGCGGATTTCGCGCGCGCACAGGGCACGACGCTGTTCGCGGTGTTGCTGGCGGCCTACGACGTGCTGCTCCACCGGTATACTGCGGCGACGGATTTCCTGGTTTCCGTGCCGGTTTCGCTGCGCGCGGGAAACGAGGGCCTCGGGTACTTCGGCAACTCGCTGCTGCTGCGCGCCGCCGTGCGCCCCACCGACACTTTCGCCGGGCTCACCGCGACCGTGGGCGAGACCGTCGCGCACGCCCGGACCCATCGCGGCGTGGGCATCGATCGTGTGGTGCGCGAAGTCAATCCGGAACGCGGCGGTGGCCGGGACGGGCTGGAGCAGTTGGTGCGCACGGCGTTCGGCGTGCGGGACCGGTTGGCGCGCTTCGCCTTCGACGGTCTCACGAGCGAGGTGCTCGAGTTCGGCAGTCCGAGCACCCGAATCCCGTTGTCGCTCACCGTGGTCCTGGATGCCGCCGGTGCTCGCGTCGAGGCCGAATATCAGGCCGACCTGTTCGAGGACCGGATCGTGGAGCAGGTGCTCACCCACTACCTGCGGCTGCTGGAGACCGCGCCCGCCGAACCGCTGCGGCGGATCGGCGATCTCGACATGTTCGGCGGCGAGGACCGCGCGGACATCCTCGCACAGTCGCACGGGGAACTGATCCCCTCGGAGCCCACCACATTGGTGGCCCTGTTCGAACGCAGCGTCGAGCGCGCCCCGGCGGCCACGGCGCTCGTCAGCGCGGCGGACGGCGACCGGGAGTACAGCTACGACCGCCTCGATCGGCGCGCGAACCGCTTGGCGCACGGGCTGATCCGGCGCGGCGTCGGCCCGGAGGACCTCGTCGGACTGCGGCTGACCACCTCGGTGGACTTCGTCGTGGCCGTGTTGGCGGTGCTGAAGGCCGGCGCCGCCTACCTGCCCATCGACCCGGCCTATCCGGCCGAGCGCATCGACCGGATGGTTGCCGACGCGCGGCCGGAATTCGTTCTGGGACACGAGGAGTTGCGGGCGGCCGAGGAAGCGGCGGCGGCGCTGCCCGACACCGCGCCGACCGACGCCGACCGGGTGCGCCCGCTGCGGCCCGAGAATCTCGCCTACGTCATCTACACCTCCGGGTCCACGGGCACCCCCAAGGGCGTGCCCGTGGCGCACGCCGCGATCGCCGAGCACGTGGCGGGCTTCTGCGCGGAATGGGGGATGGCGGCGCGGGACCGGCTGCTGCAATCGTCGTCGGTGAGTTTCGACGCGTCGCTGCTCGACCTGTTCGTCACGCTGACTCTCGGTGCCTGCCTGGTGGTTCCGAAGCCGGACGCCTTCCGCGACATTCCCTACGTCGCCGATCTGATCGCCCGCTGCGCCGTGACCGTGCTGCATATGGTGCCGTCGCTGCTGCGGACCTTCCTGATGTTGCCCGAGGTGAACGAGTGGCGGGCGCTGCGGCACGTCCCGGTCGGCGGCGAGGCGCTGCACGGCGAGGTCGCCGACCGATTCGCCGGGGTGTTCGACGCCGAACTGCGCAATCACTACGGCCCCACCGAGGCGGTCGTCTCGGCGACGCATCTGACCGTCGAGGGACCGCAGGGGACGCGGATCGTGCCGATCGGGCACCCGAACCGCAATGTGTACGTCTACCTGCTCGACGAGCGATTGCAGCTGGTGCCGACCGGCGTCGTCGGCGAGATCTACCTCGGCGGAACGCAATTGGCGCGCGGCTATCTGCGGCGTTCCGGGGCGACCGCGGAGCGATTCGTGGCCGACCCGTTCCAGCCGGGACGCCGCCTGTACCGCACCGGAGATCTGGCCCGCCGCAATGTGCGCGGTGAGCTCGAATTCCTCGGCCGCGCCGACGAACAGGTGAAGGTGCGCGGCTACCGGATCGAACTCGGCGAGGTGGAGGTGACCGTCGCGAGCCACCCCGCGGTCGCACAGTGCGTGGCAACGGCGGTGCCGGACAAGGCGATCGGCACGGTGCTGGCGGCCTATCTCGTCCCCGCGGGCGACGCCGCCGTCGACATCGACGCGGTGCGCGCGCACGCCGCGGCGGTGCTGCCGGAGTACATGGTGCCCAGCGCCTTCGCGGTGATCGAGGAGATCCCGCTCACCGAGCACGGCAAGCTCGACCGGCGCGCGCTGCCCCGCCCCGCGCCCGCGAGCGTCGAACTGTACCGAGAACCGGTGACCGCCACGGAGATCCGGCTCGCCGAACTGTTCGCGCAGCTGTTCGGGGCCGACCGGGTCGGCGCCGACGACTCGTTCTTCGATCTCGGCGGGCACTCGCTGCTGGCGGCCCGGCTGCTGGCCCGCATCCGCGCCGAATTCGACGTCGAGATCGGGGTGCGGGTGCTGTTCGAGACCCCGACCGTGGGTGGCCTGGCGGCGCTGGTGGAGGCGGCCGCGGCCCGCAACACACCGCTGGAGGTTGGCTGATGCCGCGTGTGATGTCCGGGAAGGCCGGGGCGCGAACAAGTTTCGCGCTGACTCCGGCGCTGCGGCAGCGAGTGCTGGACGAATGGGCGACCGGCGTGGAACCGGCCGACGTGGTGGGACTCACCCGGTTGCTGCGCCGGGCCTGGGCGGTACCGGTCGTCCGGCCCGCCGTGCGCTGCGGTGACGACTGCCTCGACTACGGCGACCTGTGCACCCGCGTGGGCAGGTCGGCCGGTACCCATTCGACGCCGTCCGCCGGTCCGGACGAGGCCGTGCGCCTGCTGGCGCTCCCGGCCGTGCACGAGGGTGGCCTGATTCGCCTCGGCGCGGGCCGCCGCAGCGTGACCCTGACCGCCGGTGCGCTGGCCGTCGCGGTGGCCGACCGCCGCGCGGTGGCGGCCGAACAGCGCTGGGAGTGGACCGATCCCGCGCTCGGCGCGCCGGATGTGCGGCTCGTGGTCGCACCGTGGGACAGCGTCGGCACGCTGGTGGAGTTGCTCGCCGCGATCGCGGACGGGGCGACGCTGGTGGTCCCGACCGACGCCCAGCGCGCGGATCCGGTGGCGCTGACCGAATTGATCGTCGCGCGCTCGGTGACGCACGTCGTCGCGTCGGCGACGGACCTGACGGGCCTGCGCGGTTCCGGCCTGCCCACCGTGCGGCGCTGGGACGTGATCGGAACCCATTGTCCCGCAGGGCTTTGTGACCGATTGCGGGTCTTGTCGCCGGAGGCGGTCACGAGTTTCGGTTACGGATTGCCGGTGTACGCCGGTGCGGTCGCTCGCGGGCCGCTCGACGGCAGCGGCCGGGCCCGGCCGATTCCCGGCGCCCGGCTACTTGTGCTCGACGACTATCGGCAGCCGGTGGCGCCCGGAGTGGTGGGGGAGGTCTACGCCGGTGGCGCCGCGCTGATGGAAGACGGCGACCGGCCCGGCGCGAGCCGCTTCGTCGCGGATCCCTTTCCGGTCGAAGGCGTTTCGCCCCGGCTGTACCGGACGGGAGCGCGGGCGCGCTGGACCGCGGACGGCTGGTTGATCTTCGAGGACGACCTCGGCGCCGCCGATTCGCGGCAGCTGGTGGGCCGACTCACCTCCACAACCGTATTAGCTTAGCCTAAGCTACCAGATCGAGGGTCCGTGTACTCGGCGGATCGTGAAGAAGGAGCTGACGGAATGAACCCTGGTCGAACACTGGCGAGGCGGTCCTTCGGGAGCCGCGCGCGGACCGCGGCGCGGCGCACGGCGGTGGCCGCGATGGCACTGGGGCTCGTCCTGGGCGCGGCCGCGTGCGGGTCGAGCGACGATGCGTCCGGGTCCGGCGACGCGGTGACCATCGAGCACACCATGGGCGAGGCCACCATCGAGGGCACACCCGAACGGGTGGTCACGATCGGCCCGCAGTGGCTCGACGCCGCGGTGGCGCTGGGTGTCACGCCGGTCGGCTACCTGGTCCCCGGCGCCGCGCCCGGGCAGACGGTGCCATGGCTGCCGCAGTCGCTGGCTCAGCAGTCCAAGACGCTGACCGCCGGCGGCGACCTCGCCGAGCAGATCGCCGCGCTGAACCCGGATCTCATCGTGGCCCCCGGCTACATGATGGACAAGGCCATGTACGACAAGCTGTCCAAGCTGGCGCCCACGATCGGCCCGCTGACCAGCGCCCAGATCGATCCCTGGGAAGACCAGACGACCGCGCTCGGCAAGGCCCTGCACAAGGAGTCCGAAGCGGAGAAGGTGGTCGCCGACGTCCACGGCAAGATCGACGCGGTCGCCGCGCGGCATCCGGGGTTGCGGGGCAAGACGTTTCTCACCTGCATGCTGACCACCCCGACCCAGCTCATGGTGCTGGCGGACCCGAAGGACGGCTCGGCCCAGGTGTTCACACGGCTCGGGCTGACCATGCCGGAGAAGCTCGTGGCCGAGGCGCCCAGTGGGGGACGGCTGGCGCTCTCGCCGGAGCGGCTCGGCGATCTGACCGCCGATCTGCTGGTGTGCGGCGCGGCGCCGGGCCTGGAGGCGAAGTTCAAGCAACTGCCCGGCTACGGCGACCTGCCGTCGGTGCGCCAGGGCGGCATCTCCTTCGTCGACATGATCACGATCAACGCCATCAACGTGCCGACCGCGCTGTCGCTGCCGTATGTGCTGGACAAGCTGGAACCGACGCTCGCGAACGTCGGGAAGTGAGAGGGACCGCCATGCCTGATTCGCCTCGATCCGACCGCGGCATCCCGCTGACACTGGCTCAGCAGGCCGCGCTGCTGCCCGAACGCATGCGCCGCACACCGGCGTCCGATCTGTCCGTCGCACTGGAGATTTCGCCCGGCCTCGACGCGGCCGCGCTGGACCGGGCCGCGGTCGCGGTGATCGCACAGCACGAGATCCTGCGGACGGTGTATCCCGACGATCGCCGGATTCCCTACCAGCGCGTCGTTCCGGCGCCGGAGTCGGTGGTCGAGGTCGTCGAGACCGGCGAGGCCGAACTCACGGCCGCGCTGTCCGCCGACGCGGAGCATCGATTCGATCTGCTGAGCGAGCTGCCGGTGCGAATCCGGCTGTACCGCTTGCCGGGTCGTGACGTGCTGTCGATCGTCGTGCACCCGGTGGCCGCCGACGACCGATCGCTCGAGCTGCTGGCATCGGCGCTGTTCGCGGCGTACGACGGCAGCGCCGTGGAACCGGCGGCGCAGTACCGCACCTTCGCGCTCGCCCAGCTGAAAACCCTGGCGGGCAACGTCTCCGACGACGCGGGGCTGACCTACTGGCTCGAGCGGCTCGCGGATCTGCCCGAGCGGGCGGATCTCACGGACGCGGAGCCGGGCACCGAACCGGTGCGGCGCCGGGTGTTTCGCGTCGCGCCCGGTTCGATCGCCGGTGCGACCACGGAGGCGTCGTTCGCCGCGGTGGTGGCGCGGGTGCTGAGCGAGGCGGGCATGGGTGACGACATCGCCGTCGGCATCGTGGACCCGGATCGCGACGGCGTCGCGACCGCGTTCGGCAATTTCACCAATCACCTTGTGCTGCGGCTGGATCCGACCGAGGCGAGCCCGGCGCGGCAACTCGTGGACCAGGCCACCGCGCAGGTGGCGCAGGCCCGCGCGCACGCCGGCACCCGCATCGAGCGGATCACCCATCAGATGCGTGGCCTGGCGGCGGTATCCAGTGGCTCGCTGTTCCAGGCGCTGGTGACCGTCCGGCCCGACGCCCCGCTCGTCCCCGAGACGGCGGGCCGGACTGTGCGCGAACTCGCCCGCCGGACTGCCCGGCCGCACGGGGTCGATGTCGTGGTGGACGTCGTCACCGATGCCGAGGGGGGCACTGTCACAGTGGATTTCGCTCCCGCGCTCGCCGCCCACGCCGAAATCGACGGGTTCGCGAAGCTGCTCGAGCAGACCTTCGCACAGTGGGCCGCGGAACCGGAGAACTCGGCCGTCCCGGCGGCCGCGCCCGCGCTGTTCACTCGCGACGCGGTGCCCGAGCCCGGCGTCACCGGCCTCGGCGGCGCCCCGCGCACCGACGCGGAACGGCTGCTCGCTGCTGCCATCCGGGAGATTCTCGGCCTCGACGAGGACGACGAGGTCGGGCGCAAGGACACCTTCTTCTCGCTGGGCGGTGACAGCATCGCCGCGCTGCGGCTGGTCACGCTGCTCGGCGAGCGCGGGCACACCGTGGACGTGCAGAAGGTCTTCGAGTTCCCGGCGCTGTACGAACTCGCCGAACAGCTGGAGTCCGCCGATCCGGCGACCGCTGCCGCCGCCGCGCCGGCGCCGGCCGTGGCGCCGATGGCCGCCTCCGGTCTGGATCCGGCCGCGCTGCAGGCCCTCGGCCGGAAGTTCGCCGGCCAGTGACCGTCGAGATCCGCGATGTGGTCGCGCTGTCCCCGCTGCAGCGGGGACTGTATTCGGTGAGTTCGATCTCGCGCGGCGGTGACCCGTACCTGGTCACCTTCGCGGTGCGGGTCGAGGGGCTGACCGAACTGCCCGCGCTGCGGCGCGCGTTCGACGAATTGCTGGACCGCTACCCGCATCTCGGTGCGTCGGTGCTGGCGGAGGAGGTGCCGCATCCGGTGCTCGTGATCACCTCCGCCGGGCGGATCGGCTGGCGCGAGGTCGATCTGCGCACCGCCGCCGACCCGGAAGACGTTGCGCGGCAACTGTATTGGGACGAGGCGCGGCGACCGCTGGATCTCGGCGCCGGACCGCTGTTCCGGGTGGTGGCCGCGCGGGTGGGCGACGCGGACTACGAATTGGTCTGCACCGCACACCATATCGTCGTCGACGGCTGGTCCATCCCCCTGCTGTTCTCCGACCTGATCGCGCTGCACAGCGGGGCCGGGGCCGCGCTGCCGCCCGCGCCGCCGCTGCGCGAGCACGCGGCCTGGCTGGCGACCCGCGACACCGCGGAGTCCGCGCGGGCGTGGTCGGCCGCGCTGGACGGGCTCGCGCCGATGCCGATGATCGGACCGCCGGCCCCGCCCGAGGTGGACCTGCCGGTGGTCGGCGAGGCCCGGCTGGACTCGCGCGCCACCGACGCGCTGCTCACCTGGGCGCGCGGTCACGGGATCACCCTCAACACCCTGCTCCAAATGGCTTGGGGGCGCATCCTTTCCGGGCTCACCGGTCGCGACGACGTGGTGTTCGGGCAGACCACCTCCGGCCGGGACGCGTCGCTGCCCAATGCCGAACGGCTTGTCGGGGCATTGGTCACCACGATCCCCGTGCGAGTGCGGATGGACGCTCGCGATCCGGGCGAGATCGGCGCGCGGCTGCAACGCGAGGTCGCGCGGCTGCGCACGCACGAGTATCTCGGGATCGCGGAGATCACCCGGGCGGCGGGCGCGGGCCAACTGTTCGACACGCTGCTGGTCTTCGAGAACTCGCCGGTCGGCGCGGTGACCGCCGGTATGCCGATGGGCCGCGGGGCGACCATGACGCCGCGCCGCGTGGATTCGCCGAGCCACTATCCGATCGCGGTGGTGCCGGTGCTGGAGCACGGCGTGCTGATCTGCCGCGTCGAGACCCGGCCCGATGTGGTGACGCTGTTCGACCCGGAGCGGATGGCGCGGCGGGTGCTCGCGGTGGCGCGGCGAATCACCGAGACAGCGCGGGCCTGCGATGTCGATGTGCTGCTGGACGACGAGCCCGCGGCATTGACGGCGGACGGGCGGTCCACGAGGGCGGCGGGAAACCTGGAGCGGGATACCGCCGTCATCGACGTCCCCCGCACTTTGCTCGATGTCGCCGTGAGTGCCGCGGGGCGTGTGGCTGTGGTCGACGCGGTGGGGGAGCACTCCTTCGAGGAATTCGGTTCGGCTGTCCGTACTTTGGCGGCCGGTCTGCGCGCTGCCGGAGTGCGTCCCGGCGATGCCGTCGCGGTCATGCTGCCGCGGGACCGGCGGGTGCTGCACGCGCCCTTCGCCGTCGGGTACGCGGGCGCGACGTGTGTGCACGTGGATCCGGCGACCCCCGCCGATCGCCTCGCCTACATGCTCGAAACCGCCGGGGCGCGCGTCCTTCTCGCCGACGCGGCGCGGGCGGATGTGGTGGCGGAGGTCCGCGCCTCCGGCATCGAGTGCCTCCACGGAGTCCCGGACAACGAGGGACAGCTCCGCGCCTTCGGCAACGACGGACAGCCCCGTTCCGCGAACAACTCGGGCGGACAGGCACTTTCGGCATCCGACTCCGATGGCATCCCCGCGCACGCCGACGCTCCCTTCTACGTCGTGTTCACCTCCGGCACCACCGGCCGCCCGAAAGGCGTTGCGGTCTCGCACCGTTCGGTGCTCAACCACTGGGCGAATCACGAGCGGCGGATCTTCGCACCGACCACGGCGGCGGTGGAGCGGCAGTTGCGCGTCGGGCACGGGTGGTCGACCGGCTTCGACGCCGCGTGGCAGCCCACGGTGGCGCTGCTGAGCGGACACACGGTCGTGCTGCTCGGCGACGAGGTACGCACCGATGCCGAACGCATCGTGGCCGCGATCGACGACCACGGCATCGATATCTTCGACACCTCGCCGTCCATGCTGAACCGCCTGATCGCCGCCGGTCTGTTCCGCGCGGGCGACGGCGGCGAAACCTGCCCGCTGGCGGTACTCGCCCTGGGCGGCGAGGCGATCAGCCCCGACACCTGGCGGCGTTTGCGGGGCCTCCCGGCCACCCGCGTGATCAACTTCTACGGCCCCACCGAGACCACCGTGGAAGCGTTGATGGCCGACGTGCACGACCATGCCGCACCGACCATCGGCCGCCCCTTCGACGGCATGAAAGCCGAAGTGCTGGACCATCGTCTGCGCCCGGTCCCGCCGGGTGGCACCGGCGAGCTGTACCTGTCCGGCCCGCAGCTGGCTCTCGGCTATCTCGGCAGGCCCGGCGTCACCGCCGCGGCGTTCGTGGCCGGTGCGGGCGAAAGGCGTTATCGCACCGGCGATCTGGTGCGTCGCGCGGCCGACGGCACGGTGGCCTACGAGGGCCGCATCGACAGCCAGGTCAAGATCAACGGCTATCGCGTCGAACCCGACGAGGTGACCGTTGTGCTGCGTGAACTCGACGGTGTGCGGCATGCCGCGGCCCTGGCGTTCACCGAGAACGGCCGCACTCGCCTGGGCGCGCTCGTGGTCGGCACTTCGTCGGCGGGCCGCATCCGCTCGGCGCTGGCCCGGCGCCTGCCGCAGTTCATGGTGCCGACACGGATCGTGCACGTCGACGAGATCCCGTTGAACCGCAACGACAAACTGGACGGGCACGCCGCCGCCGCGCTGCTGGCGCGACCGGCGGGCACCTCCACGGCCGCGCAGCCGGACACCGAGACCGAGCGCACCCTGCTCTCGGTGATCGGCGCGATGACGGCGGGCGACACCGGCGAGACTCGCGCCGGAATCCTCGACAGCCTGGTCGATCTGGGTATCGACAGCATCGGCGTGATCGATCTGGTGTCGCGTCTGCGCGGCGCGGGCTTCCGGGCCTCCGCCCAGGACGTGCTCGCCGCCGCCGATCTGCGCGACCTGGCTCGCCGCCTGGACGACCCGGACGCGGCGGACGACCTTGTCGCGGAGGTGATTCCGGCGGGCACCGTGCTGCCGCTGACCGCCCTGGCGCACGAGATCATCGCCAATGGCGACTACCGGTATCTCGCGCAGTCGCAGGTGATCACGCTGCCGCAAGACGCCTCGGTCGAGGCGGTCGCCGCCCGCCTGGACGCGCTCGCGCTCGCACACCCGACCCTGCGCTCCCGCCTGACCACCACCGAGTCGGGCGCGCCGGTGCTCGTCGTCGGCGACAAATCCGGTGTGGCAGAGCAGATCTCGGTCGCCGACGAGTCGCGCGCCGCCGCCTCCCTGGCCGAGACCGTGGAGCGGCTGGATCCACGGGCCGGACGGATGATAGCCGCGACGGTATTGGAAGGCTCGAATCGCCGTCTGCTGCTGTCGATTCACCATCTCGCCGTCGACGTGGTGTCCTGGCTCATCCTCATGGACGACCTGCGCCACCTCGAGCAAGGCGCGCCGCCGCCGAACGAGCGCATGCTCGAGCAGACCGGCGTGACCACCGGACACATCGCCCCGGAGATTCTCGGCGCACCGCTCGGCGGCTGCCTCACCGATCCGGCGACGGACAAGGCGGGCAAGGCCGTTCAGCGCGTGGTCGAACTGGCCCCGGACCGCACCGAGCGGTTGCTGTCGCGCTGTGCCGCCGCCGGGGTGCCGCTGGAGGACGCACTGCTCGCCGCCTGCGCGCTCACCGTGGCCGACAGCGCCGACGCGACCGGCCGCATCCCGGTGACGCGGGAGTCGCACGGCCGCGCCCCCGACGATGACACACGCCGCGTCGGCTGGTTCACCGTCGAGGAGACGGTGCTCGTCCCGGCGGGCGACATCGAGGGCTGGACACCGGACCGCGGGCGACCGCCGCTGGGCGACCGCATCTCGACCGCGCGCGGTCAGCTCCGGCTCAACCACCTGGGCCGATTCGATGTGCTGCAGTTCGGTTCCGGGCCGTGGACGCCGGTCCCGCTGTCGGAGTTCACCTCCGAGTTCGGGGTCACCGGTCACCCCGATCTGCCGCTGCGATTCACCGTCGACGTCAATACGGCCGTGGTCGCCCGGGATTCGCGGCCCGTGCTGGTCGCGCAGTTCGACGTCAACTCGGCGGTGCTGGACGAGGCCGCGGTACAGGCCCGCACCGACCGGTGGCTGGCCGTATTGTCGATGTTCACCGCGGGGTGAGCAGAGAGGGAGGGAAGCATCATGACGGCTGAGACCGTCGAGCAGGCCGCGCCGGCGGCGCGGGCGCTGGAGCCGGATCGGGTCGCGCTGTAACAGCAGAAGAAGGCGGATGCCCTCGCGCGCAAGAAGATCCTGGCGCCGGTGAACGGTGCGCTGACGCTGGCGAGCCTGGTGATCGTGGTCGCCTCGGTCTGCGCCGTCGTCCCGTTCGTGCTGATCGTCGAGGCCTGTCGCGAATTGCTCTCCGCACCAATAGATTCCGATCGCGTGTGGGTGCTCGTGATCAGCGCGGTCGTGGTGCTGGTGGTGCGCGGCCTGCTCGAGGCCGGGGCACTGGTCTGGACTCACCTGCTCGACGCGAAGTTTCAGCTGACCCTGCGGCAACTGCTGGCCGCCAAGCTGACCCGGGTCCCGCTGGGCTGGTTCACCGACCGCAGCTCCGGGGAGGTGAAGAAGTTCCTGCAGGACGACGTCGAGGCGCTGCACTACCTGATCGCCCACGCCCGGCTGGACTTCGTCGGCGCGGTGACGGTCCAATTGATCGCCCTGATCTACCTTTTCACCGTCGACTGGCGGCTGACGCTGATTCTGCTGATCCCGCTGTTCCTCTACACCCGGGCGCTGGCCGCCATGATGGGTCCCGGTCACCGGGAGCGGCTGGCGGTCTTCGCGGGCTCCGAACGCAAGATCGAGGAGTCGACCATCGAGTTCGTCGACGGCATCCAGGTGGTGCGCGCGTTCGGCCAGGCGCGCAAGGCGCACAACACCTTCCAGGAGGCGGTCGACAAGACGGCCGCGAGCCTGCTGGCGTGGAAGACCCCGATGACGCGGCTGCAGTCGGGCGCGGAGATCCTGCTGACACCGCTGTTCCTGATGCTGGTCGTCGTCGTGGCCGGACTCGGTTTCGTCGAACTCGACTGGATACAGCCGGTGGACATCCTGCCGTTCCTGCTGCTGGGCATCGGCCTGGGCAGCGCCCTGCTCGGTATCGGCTTCGGCGGTCAGGCGCTGCGCGAAGGCGCTGCGGCCGCGCTGCGGCTGCACGAGTTGCAGCAGACGCCGGAACTCGCCGCACCCACCGGCGGCGCCGAGCCGAGCCCCGACGGCAGCGCCGGTCTGCCCGTGCGGTTCGAGCATGTGAGCTTCGGCTACCGCAAGGACCGGACGGTGCTGCACGACATCGACATCGAGCTGGCGCCGGGCACCATCACCGCGCTGGTCGGGCCCAGCGGATCCGGCAAGTCGACGCTGGCCCGGCTGCTGCCACGGTTCTACGACGTGACGGCCGGCCGAATCACCATCGGCGGCAAGGACCTGCGCGAGTTCTCCACCGAGGAGCTGTATCGCACGGTCGGTTTCGTCTTGCAGGACGTGCAGATGATCCGCGGCACCATCCGCGAGAACATCCGCCTGGCCCGCCCGGACGCCGACGACGCGACCATCGAGCGCGCGGCCCGCGCCGCGCAGATCCACGACCGCATCGTGGCGCTGCCGCGCGGCTACGACTCCGAGATCGGCGGGGACGCCGTGCTTTCCGGCGGCGAGGCACAGCGGTTGTCGATCGCCCGCACCCTGCTGGCCGACACCCCGGTGCTGGTGCTGGACGAGGCCACCGCCTTCGCCGACCCCGAGTCCGAGGCCGCGGTGCAGGACGCGCTCGCGGTCCTGGTCGCCGACCGGACCGTGCTGGTGATCGCGCACCGCCTGCACACGATCACCGGCGTCGACCGAATCCTGGTGTTGGAGAACGGCGTCGTGGTCGAGAACGGCGACCATCCGACACTGTCCCGCGCGGGCGGGCTCTACCAGCGGCTGTGGGAGATGAACGAGGCTTCCATGCACGAGATCCAGCTCGTCGAGGGGGAGATCCGATGATCACCAAGGTCTTTGCGCTCGTCCCGGCCGAGCTGCGCCGCCACATTCCCCGGTATCTGGCGCTGATCGGCGGCCTGTCGCTCGGGCAGATCGCGGCCTATCTGCTGTTGATTCCGTTGTTGCAGGCCCTGTTCGACGGCGAGATGGGCAGCGCGTGGCGGTGGGCGGCGTGGATGGCCGTCGCGGTGGCCGCCGCCTCGGCGTTCTCCTTTCTGGTGTCGATGGCCGGGCTGCGTATCGGTGTGGGCATGCTGCGCGGGGTGCAGACCCGGCTCGGCGACCATCTGAGCAGCCTGCCGCTGGGCTGGTTCGCCACCGCCAACGCCGGTTCGATCTCGAAGATCATCGTGGGCGGCGTGCGCGAGATACTCAGTGTCGTCTCGTATTTGGTGGCGCCGGTGGTGACGGCGGTGATCGTGCCGGTGGGCGTCGCGATCGGGGTGGCGTTCATCGACTGGCGGATCGCGCTGACCATGCTGATCAGCCTGCCGGTGCTGCTGGTGGTGAGCCGGTGGGCCAACAACAGCTTCTCCCGCTCGAATGAGCAGATGCACGAGGCCGCGGCCGAATCCAATGCTCGCGTGGTCGAATTCGCGCAGGCGCAGCCGGTGCTGCGGGCCTTCGGCGCGGTCGGCGACGGCAACCGCAAATTGACCGAGGCGCTGCGCGGGCAGCAGCAGGCGTCGACCCGCCTGCTCTTCGCGAGCGTGCCCGGGCTGATGGTGTTCGCGCTGTGCGTGCAGGCGGTCTTCCTGATCCTGGTGTCGGTGATCGTCGCCCGCGGCACCGGGGGGCAGCTGGCCGTGCCCGCCGCCATCGCGTTGATCGCGGTGAGCGCCCGGTTCATCGAGCCGATCAACCGGGCGGCGCAGCTGAGCAACGCGCTGCGCAGCGCCGCCGACGCCGCCGAGCGGATCACCGATTTCCTGGCCGTGCGGGATCTCGGGGAGGCGGTCGAGCCCGTGGAGCCCGGTGCGCCGGAGATCGTGTTCACCGATGTCGATTTCGGTTACCGCGAGGGCGAGAAGGTCATCGACGGCGCGTCCTTCACCGTGCCGAGCGGCACCACGACCGCGATCGTCGGCCCCTCCGGCAGTGGCAAGACGACGCTGCTGCGGTTGGCGTCGCGCTTCTACGACGTCGACGCGGGCCGGATCACGGTGGGCGGCCACGATGTGCGCGCGCAGCCGTCGGAAACGCTGCTGCGCCAGGTCTCCCTGGTGTTCCAGGACGTGTACCTGTTCAACCAGACCATCGAGGAGAACATCCGCATCGGCCGCCCGGACGCGACGCCCGAGGAGGTGCGCCGAGCCGCCGAGATGGCCCGGGTCGACGAGATCGTCGAACGCCTGCCCGACGGCTGGGAATCCACCGTCGGCGAGGGTGGCGCCGCCCTGTCCGGCGGTGAGCGCCAACGTGTTTCGATCGCCCGCGCCCTTCTGAAGGACGCCCCGATCGTCCTGCTGGACGAGGCCACCAGCGCCCTGGACCCGCACAGCGAGGCGGTCGTCGTCCGCGGCATCCACGAACTGACCCAGGGCAAAACCGTTGTCGTGGTGGCACATCGGCTGGCCACCATCCGCCACGCCGACCAAATCCTGTTCGTGGAAGGCGGCCGAATCGTCGAAACCGGCACCCACTCCGAACTCCTCGCCCGCGGCGGCCGCTACTCCGAATTCTGGAACGAGCGCTCCCGCGCCACGGGCTGGCACCTGTCCCCGGCATAGTCACGGAAGGGGTTGGCGGTCAGGGCTTTCCGGCCGCCAGCCCGTCCATGAGCAGATCCATCATGCGCCCGGCCTGCTCGCGCTGATCGGGCGTATTGCAGGCCAGGAAGATGCCGAGCAGGCTGACCACCACGTCCTCGGCGCGCACATCGGTGCGGAGCGTGCCCTCCGCCGCGCCCGCGTCGAGCAGCCGCCGGACCGCACCGCCGAGCGCCGCGCGCGCCTGCGCGGAGGTGACCGCCCCGGAGGCGATCACCGCGCGCAGCGCGTCGGCGATCTCGCGCTTGGCCGCCACATAGTCGGCGAACCGGTCCATCCACGCCCGTAGGGCAGCGCGAGCGGGCAGCGCCGCGAGCAGGTCCGCGGCGCTCTCGCAGACCGTGGTCAGCTCCGCGCGATAGACGGCCTCGACGAGGTCGTCCCGGGTCGGGAAGTGGCGGTACAGCGTGCCGATTCCCACCCCCGCCGCGCGTGCGATCGACTCGAGCGGGACCTTTCCGCCGTCGTCGGCCAGCATGTCCCGGGCCGTCTCGATCAGCCGTTGCCGATTCCGCTGGGCGTCCGCGCGCCCACCGCCTTCTCTCGCCAAGCGGAGGTTCCTCCGTTTCTGCTATGGTCGGTTAAGCGGAGGTTCCTCCGCATTTGCTGTCGACTATGCCACTCGAGAGGGGACTCCGCACATGAGGACAGGCGACACGGCCGCCGATCGGCCGGGCGGGACGGATTCGCTGGCGGGGCGGCCCGTCTCCCGGATCGGGTTCGGCGCGATGCAGTTGGTGGCGTACGGGGCCGGGCGGCCGGTGGTCGATCGAGGCACGGCGATCGGCGTGCTGCGGCACGTGATCGCCAGCGGCATCAACCACATCGACACCGCGCAGTTCTACGGTGCCGGGGCCTGCAATGCGCTCATTCGCGAAGCGCTGCAACCATTTCCGGAGGAGCTGGTGCTGGTCAGTAAGGTCGGGGCCGACGAAACGGCCGGCGGTCTCGTCGCCGCTCAGCAGCCCGCGCAGTTGCGGCGCCAGGTCGAGGACAATCTCACCGCACTCGGCGTCGACCGCATCCCGGTCGTCAACCTGCGTCGCGTGGACGCCCCGCCCGGCATCGTCGCCGAGGGTGACCAGCGCGTCGACCTGGACAGCCAGCTCGCCGAACTGCTCGACCTGCGGACCGAGGGAAAGATCGGCGCCATCGGACTGAGCAATGTCGGCGCGGGCCAGTTGCGGCAAGCGCTGCCCGCCGGGATCGCGTGCGTGCAGAACGCGCACAATCCACTCGACCGTGCCGCCGAACCGGTTCTCGATCTGTGTCACCGGCACGACATCGCCTGGGTGCCTTTCATGCCGCTCGGCTCGGGGTTCCCTGAAACCGTCAAGGCCACAGCACTTCCGGCAGTCCAAGAGATCGCAACCGCCCTGCGCGCGACCCCGGCACAGGTGGTCCTGGCCTGGCACCTGGCCCACTACTCCCACACCCTGCTCATCCCGGGAACAGCGAACATCGCGCACCTCGACGACAACATCGCAGCGGGCCAACTCGTACTGAGCCCTGAAGCCATGTCCGTGCTGAACCGGCTCGCCGACGTCAGGCCCTCGGCCTGAAACTCACGAAGACGCGGTGCCGCCCATCTCAATATCCGCGCGGCCCGGCCGATCCGTCTTCGCGTCGAACCAGTCGAGGACGGCTTCGCGGGTCAGTTCGCGAATGATGACGACGGCGAGCACGATGCCGACTGAACCGGCGAAAGCGCCGCTGAAAAGCGCGAACAGGCCATTGGCGCCGATGATCACCTCCAGGCAGATCAACGTCTTACGACCCCACTCGATGCCGCCGATTGTCAGGAGGGCGCCGGCCAGCAGCAGGGACGCTCCCACCCACGACGCGTACGTGACGAAATAGTCGACCCCCGTCCGCTCCTGCCCATGGTCCTTCGCACTATTGATATCGGCCAGCAACAAGTACCCGAGCAACGCGTTGGACGCCACCTGAAAAATGACCACCCCCAACGTAATCTTCAGCGACATCGGCATTTTCGGCACTCCGGTCCTGGACACCTCGAGCCCCTTTCCTCGGCTCCCCCCACCGAACCACCTACCCGCCCGCCCCCGACACGCCGCCGAGTTCGGGGATGTGCCACGGCGAGAGCAAGACCTTTTACCGCCTACACGCGTCCGAGGGTGCGCCCGACAGGCGCGCG
>NZ_JARWOP010000037.1 GCF_029868745.1 Nocardia wallacei
AACCACATGTTCGTAGATGACCCGGCAATAACTGCTCCCTTCTCCTCACGGGGGTGTTTCCACTTCCTTGCACTGCGCTTGCCGGTCCGGCCGGCCGGCCCCTACAAAAAAGGGGGGGGTCACTAACTGGGGGTCTCCTAATCGGGGGGGGGCCCCGGGGGGGGGGGCCGGGGGGGCACTGAAAGGGGTAATTGGTTTATCTTCCGACATGTATCCGAAACGCCGGTGATCACCCGAACCACATGTTCGTAGATGACCCGGCAATAACTGCTCCCTTCTCCTCACGGGGGTGTTTCCACTTCCTTGCACTGCGCTTGCCGGTCCGGCGGGCGGCGAGATCCTCGATCGTGCTTATCTCCGAGCCGCCCGCCGTCCTCTCAACCTCACGGGTAGTTCGTCATCTCCCGTGCCATTGGAGACTTCCTTCTTCGTTCGCATCACAGAAGTTACACGCCTCGGACGCAGATGTCTACAGTCACCACCGCAGATTTTTCCCGTGTCGCTTGCAGGGCAGGCCGGGGTTGTCAGCTCACTCCGCCGACTCGCATTCGGCCTGCAAGGAGGCCAACCGGTCACGCATATCCGTGGCCAGGCGTTCGATCACCGGGCGTTCGAACAGCTGTTCCGGGTAGATCAGCGTGCCCGAAAGGGATCCGGGAGCGGGGCGTTCGGTCAGCTCCAGGAGCAGGTCGAATTCGGTCGTCGGTGCGGGCAGCGGGTACGGGTGCGTGTCCGGGAGGGGTTCGGGCCCACCGGTTTCGACGCGGTAGGTGACCGCTACCTGGACCAGCGGGTGGCGGTGCGCGGCGCGGCGCGGGTTCACCTGCTCGACCATCCGGTCGAACGGGTAGTCGCGATGATCGACCGCCGCGAGCAGGTCGTCGCGCACCGCACGGACCAGTGCCCGGCCGCCCGCATCGGTGTCGACGCGCACGATCACGAGGTCGATCAGGCACCCGACCATGGTGTCCAGTTCCTCGCTGTCGCGTCCGCTCACCGCCACACCGATCGGCACGTCGCGCCCCGCTCCCGCCGCGCTCAGCGCCGCGGCCAGCACGGCGTGCACGACGGTGTAGGACGTTGCCGCACAGGCACGCGCCACCCGCGCCACCGCCGCCGCGTCGAGATCGACGGGCACCGCCGCCGCGGCCCGGTCGGTCAGCTCGGCGCGTGGCCGGGCGAAGGGCAGCGACAGTTCCTCGGGCAGATCCGAGAGCTTCGTACGCCAATACCGGGACTGCGCGTGCAGCACCGACCCCGGATCCGCCTCGTCACCCAGCCGGGCGCGCAGGGCCAGCACATGGTCCGCGTATTGCGCTGCGGGCCCGGACCATTCGGGCACGCGGCCCTGCTGTCGCGCGGCGTAGGCCGTGGCCAGGTCGCGCCGCAGGACGACGAGGGATTCGCCGTCGACGGCCGCGTGATGCATCATCGCGAACAGCACATGCCGGTCCGGTGCGAGCCGGAGCAGCTTGCCGCGCACCGGGAGTTGGGTTCGCAGGTCGAAGCCGCGCTCCAACTCGCGCGCGAGCGCACCGTCCAGTTCGGCCGCCGCGAGGTCGCGGGCGGACAGGCCGATCCGCACGGCGTCGGCGGGCACGATCTGTTGTGCGGGACCGTCTTCGGTGTACGGCAGTACGGTGCGCAAAATCTCGTGCCGGGCAACGAGATCGCCCACGGCGGCCCGCAGCGCCGCCACGTCGAGGTCGCCGCGCATCTCGACGGCCGCCGCCAGCAGGTAGTCGGGCCGCTGTCCGCCGAGATAGTTGACGGTCCAGAACCGTTGCTGCGCAGACGACAACGGCAGCACGCCGGGCCGCGTAACCGGGCCGACGACAGCGGCGGCCGGTTCGGTGGTGCGGGTGCCGAGATGGCGTTCCATGCCGATCACCGTGGGCGCCTCGAACAGGTCCCGCAGCGACACCGGCGCGCCGAGCGCGGACCGGATCCTGCCCACCAGCCGCATCGCCGACAGCGAATTCCCGCCGAGCGCGAAGAAGTCGTCGTCGACACCCACCGCACTCACGCCGAGGGATGCGGCGAACAGTCCCACCAAAATCTGCTGCCGGGGTGAGCGCGCCGTACGACTGTCGCCGCGCGGAGGCTCCGGCAGTGCGTCCACATCGACCTTTCCCGTTGCCGTCAAAGGCAATTCGGGGATCTCCACCACGACCGACGGCACCAGATAGCGGGGTAGCTCGTCGAGCAGTTCAGCGCGCACCCGCACCGGGTCCACCGTGCCGCGGGGCACGATGTATCCGACGAGCGCGACGCCGCCCGGCCCGGTGCGCGCGGTCACCACGGCCGCCGCGACCGCCGGGTCGCGCCGCAACGCCGCCTCTACCTCTCCGGGCTCCACCCGGAAGCCGCCCACCTTCACCTGCCGATCCGATCGGCCGTGAAAATGCATGACGCCGTGCCGGTCCCAGCGCCCGAGGTCGCCGGTCCGGTACATGCGGGCGCCGGGCGGCCCGAACGGGCAGGCGACGAAACGCTCGGCCGTCGCCCCGGGCAGGCGGTGGTAGCCGTCCGCCAGGCCCTGCCCGGACAGATAGATCTCTCCGACGACCATCGGCGGGACCGGGCGCAGCATCGAATCCAGTACGAACGCCGAACTGTTCGCGATCGGGCGGCCGATCGGCACCGGGCCGTCGGGCTCGTGCGGCGAAACCGTATGCGCCAGTGCGATGAACGTCGCCTCCACGGGACCGAAACCGTTCACCACGACGGCGTCCGGCCGCGCCGCCCGCACCCGGGCCACCGCGGCGGGCGCGAGCGCGGATCCCGCGACGATCAGCCGCACCCGGGCCAGTTCCTCCGCGCAGTGCTCGCTGAGGACCTCGAACAGCCCGGTGGCCACCGACGCGGTCGTCACCCCGCCGTCGCGCAGGATCCGGCCGTACTCGGCGGGATCCGGGTCCCCGGCGGGGGCGACGACGAGACAGCGGCCGGTGAGCAGCGGCAACCACACCTCGTGGACGGCGAAATCCCAGGAATGCGGGGAGTGGAACAGAATTCGGTCCGCCGCGTCACCGGTGCGGGCCCGCTCCCGGACCCGCGCGAGGATATTGCGGTGGGTGACGACGACGCCCTTCGGCACGCCGGTCGACCCGGAGGTGAACATCAGGCAGGCGGGCGTGTCCACCGGAACGGTCCGGAGGCCGTCGCCGTCCGGCGCGTGGTCCGCGACAGCCATCGCCGCGGCGTCGAGAAGCACATCGGCACCGGTGTGCCGCAACACGTTTCGTTTGCTGTCCGCCGGGAAGCGGTGGTCCAGCGGCACGATCAGCGCGCCGAGTCGCACCACGGCCAGGAATGCCACCGCCACCTCGACGGAACGTTCCAGCGTGACGCCGACCGCGACGCCCGGACCTACTCCGCGGCGCTCCAGATACCCCGCCAACCGCCGGACCCTCTCGTGCAGTTGCGCGAAGGTCAGCTCGGCATTTTCCGACCGGATTGCCACGCGATCGGCGTACCGGCCCGCTGTCTCCTCGAAAACTGTTGCCAGACAGTCCTTCCCGAGATCGATGTGCGGTCCGTGACCCCACTCCAGCATCCGGCTCCGCACCGCGCGGCCCAGCAGGTCGGTGCCCGCGACGGTCCGTTCCGGGGCGTCCGTGAGCGCCGCGCAGGCCGCGCGGAAGCGATCCCACCAGTCCGCCGGGGTGCCGGACCAGGCCAGCTGCCGGGGCCGCACCGCCAGGCGGAAGACGGTGCGCTCGGCGCCGGGCACCACGACCAGCGCGACCGGGTAGTGCGGGCGGTCGAAGACGTCGACCATGCGTGCGCGCAGGCCGGTGTCGCCCAGGTCGTCGACCTGCACCGGATAGTTCTCGAAAACGACCGAGGTGTCGAACAATTCGGCGCTGCCCGCGACCTCTTCGATCTCGTGCAGCCCGAGGTGGTCGTGCTCGTAGAGGGCGGCGCGCGCCGCCTGCAGCCCGGCGGCGAGGCCGGCGAGGGTGTCGCCCGGCCGCAGCCGGACCCGGACGGGAACAGTGTTGATCATCAGGCCCACCATCCGCTCGGCGTCCAGGTCCGCCGGGCGGACCGCCACGGTGGTGCCGAAGACGACGTCGTCGCTGCCCGTGAGGTGCGCCAGCACCAGCGCCCACGCCGCCGAGACCAGTGTGTTGAGGGTCAGCCCGGCCTCGGCCGCGCGCTGTGGCATGCGCTTCGCGAGCGCGTCCGGCAACACGAATTCGTGCACCTCCGGCTGCTCCGACCAGCCGGACCGGCCGGCCCGGCTGACGCGTGTCGGGCGGCAGTCGCGCAACGCGGTCTGCCATGCGTCCCGGGCCGCGGCGCGGTCCCGGGTGGACCGCCACCGCAGGTAGTCGCGGAATGGCGGCGCGGGCGGCAGTTCCGCACCGAGGTACAGCAGGATCGTCTCGCGCAGCACATTGGCCACCGACCAGCCGTCGAGCAGGACGTGGTGGTGGGTGAACGCCAGCCGCCACTCCCGCTCCCCGGTCCGGATGAGGCAGAACGCCAGCGGCGGCGCGGCGGCCGGATCGATCCGGCGGCGTTCGGCGCGCAGCGCGTCCGCCACGGCGTGCTCGCGCTCGGATTCCGGCAGTACCGTCGAATCCACTGTGCGCCAGTCCGGTTCGACTCCCTCGCGGACGACGGCGACGATCCGGTCGACGCCTTCGACCGCGAAGACACAGCCCAGGTGCGGGTGGCGACGCAGCAGCGCGACAGTGGCCGCGCGCAGACGCTGTTCGTCGAGTTCTCCCTCGAGACCGAGGACGAGCTGCACCACGTACACGTCCTCGGGCGCGTCGGTGGCCTGCTGATAGAGCGTGTGGAACAGCAGCCCGGACTGCAGTGGCGTCGCGGGCAGCAGATCCGATGGTTCGCCGAAAGCGTCTCGGAGACGGGCCAATTCCGCCGCGGTGACCTCGGCGAGCGGGAAGTCCGACGGCGTGCGTTCGACACCTGCCGGGTCGGTGTGGTGTGCGGCGAAGGCCGCGAGCGCCGCGACCCAGTCGGCGGCTATTCGTTCCACCGTGGCGGCGTCGAGAACGCGCGGCGCCCAGGTCCATTCGGCGTGCAATACGGGACCGTCGGGCGTCTCCCGCACGGCCGCATTGATTTCCAGCGCGTGGGGCAGCGCCATGGCGGGATCGGCCGTGCTGCCGAATTGCACGCCGAGCCCCCCGGCGTCCCCGCCGAGCCTGCCGAGGTAGTTGAACCCGATCGGCACCCGGGCGGCCGCGATCTCGGGCGCCACGTCCGGTTCGTGGCGCAGCAGGCCGTAGCCGACGCCGCGGCGGGGCGTGGACCGCACCGCTTCCTTCACGGTATTGGCCACGTGTGCGAGGCCGGAACCGTTGTGCATCATGGCGTCCCAGTCCGGCACACCGGCAGCCAGTCGCACGGGATACACGACGGTGAACCAGCCGACGGTGGTCGAGACATCCAGTGCGGACGACCCCGGGTCGGTGAGGTCGCGACCGTGTCCCTCGACGTCGACGAGTACACCGGGCCAGGAGCCGCCGGGTGCGGTGCGGCGGGCGGCGGCCGACAGTGCGGCGAGCAGGATATCTGCCGCCGTGCCGCGGAACCGATGCGGAACACGGGTGAGCAGTTCGGCGGTCTGCGCCGATTCCACAGTGACCGTGAGCGTTTCGGCGGTGCCGACCGTATCGCGCGCCGGATCCAAGGGCTGGTCGCTCGCGCTTCCTGCCGCCTGTCCCACCGTCCGGCGCCACCATCGCGCCTCCGCGGCGGGCACCGGCCGCGCCGCCAGCGCGGCCGCCCAGGTCCGCAGCGGCGTCACGACCGGCGCGAACGCCGGTTCCACACCCGTGGTCACCGCGCGGTGCGCGGCGGCCAGCTCCGGTATCAGGATGCGCCAGGAGACGCCGTCGACCGCGAGGTGGTGGACGACGATCAGCAACAGGCCCGGCCGCGCGTCCAGCCACACCGCCTGCAACAGCACACCGTCGGACGGGCGCAACCCGGCGCGCGCGTCGGCGAGTGCGCCCGGCAACGCCTCCTCCGCATCGTGGACTGCGCTGTGCCGCAACAGGTTCACGGCGTTCACCGCGCCGGGCGCGCGCACGACCAGTTGCCTCCCGTCGAGCACCTGCAGGCGCAGGGCGTCATGGCGGTCCAGGATGCGTTGCAATGCCGCGGCGAGCGTGGCCGCGGTGGCGTCGTCCGGTGCGGGCACCACCACGTACTGCCCGAAACCGTCTGTGGGAGTGGGATTGTCGAGCAGATCGCGCATGATCGGCGTCGGCGGCACCGGGCCGATCCCGGCCAGCGGGTCGGCCGGGGCCGACACCGTGGTCGCGATCCGGGCCAGTTCGTGGACGGTCTGCCGTTCGAACACGTCCGTGGGCGTGAGCGACACTCCGCTCCCCCGGGCGCGATTCACCAGCCGGATGGCGAGGATGCTGTCACCGCCGAACCGGAAGAAGCTGTCGTGCACGCCGAGGTCGTCGACGCCGAGCACGGACCGTGCCAGTTCGAGCAGCAGGTTCTCCGTCTCCGGGTCCACGGCCGCCGACGTCGCGGCCGGCGGTGGCGGAATCGGCGTCGAACGGAACCGCTCGCCGTCGGACAGGAACGGCAGGTCGTCCACCGGGCGGCCGGGTTCGGCCAGCGCGGCGGCCAGCAGCCGCCGCAGGCCCCCGGCCAGTGACTCGGCCGTCGTGCGCTCGAACAGATCGGTGCTGTACTCCAGCACTCCGCCCACTGCCTCTGTCCCCCAGGCGAACTCGAACAACAGCGGGAACTTGGCGTGGGTCCGCGGCAGCTCGATCGGCCGGCAGGTGAGACCGGCCAGCTCGACGGCGGCTCGCTCCGGCCGCAGGGTCACCATGACCTCGAACAACGGATGCCGCCCCGGCACGCGCGCGGGGCTTACGGCCGCCACGACACGGTCGAAGGGCACCGGGTGCGCGAAGGCGGCGAGGTCGGCGTCGCGCGCCCGGTCGACGGCGTCGGCGAAAGCCGGCCGTCCGGACAGGTCGGTGCGCAGCACCACCGTTTCGGCGAAGAACCCGATCAGTTCATCGAGGCCGAGCGTGTCACGCCCCGAGGTCACCGTGCCCACGACGATGTCGGTGCCCGCGCCGGCCCGGGTGAGCAGACAGGCGACCGCGGCGTGCAGCACCATGAACGGCGTCGCGCCCCGGTCCGCCGCCAGCGCGGCGATCCGGTCACGGGTGTCCGGGTCGAAGTCGAACGGCACCGTGTCGCCGTGCTGCGTGACCGATGCCGCCGTGCGGTCGATCGGCAGCGGCAGGTGTTCGGGCAGGTCGCGCAGCGTGTGCCGCCACCACGTGAGTTCGGCCGCGAGCGCGGGATGCGGGTCGGCGGTGGCACCGAGAGTGGCGTGCTGCCACACCACGTAGTCCGCGTACTGCACCGGGAGCGGCGACCACGCGGGGGCCTGACCGACGCGGCGTGCCATGTATGCGGTCCCGAGGTCGGCCGCCAGCACGCCCAGCGAGTGTTCGTCGGCGATCAGGTGGTGCAGCACCAGCAGGATCACGGCGCGCGCCTCACCGGTGAAAACCGTTGCCCGCCAGGGCGACCGGACGCACGGGTCGAACGGACGCGCCGCCTCCTCGGTCAGCCGTTCCGGTGTGGGCTCGGCGGTCTCGACCGACATCGGGTGCGGCGGGTCGTCGCGAATCAATTGCGCGTCACCGGATTCGGTGAAGGCGGTACGCAAGCTCTCGTGTCGTGCTTGCAGATCGGCGAGCGCGGCCCGCAACGCGTCGAGTTCCAATGCGCCGGTGAGTTCCACGGCGACCGGAATGTGATAGGCGACCGACGACGGGTCCAGCCGGTGCAGCGTCCACAATCGATGCTGCGCCGCCGAGAGCGGAATCCGATCGGGCCGCGGCCCGCCGAGCGGGACTCTCTGTGGCGCGGCGGTTTTCGCCTGCTCGATCGACTCGGCGAGTCCGGCGACGGTCGGCCGGTCGAACAGGTCGCGGACGTCGATGTCGGCATTCAGCTCGGCGCGGATCCGCAGCACCAGCCGCCCCGCCAGCAACGAGTCGCCGCCGAGCGTGAAGAAGTTCTCGCCGGCGCCGAAGTCGTCGCGCCCGAGCGTGTCGGCGAACAGGTCGTACACGGTCTTCGCGAGTTCGCCGGACGGGCGACCTCGGGTACCGGTCGCGGTGCGCAGGGCGGTCAACGCGTCGTGGTCGATCTTGCCGTTCGCAGTGAGCGGCAGGGCGGCTACCGGCACGACGAGCGACGGCACCGCGTGCGCGGGCAGTGTCGCGGCAAGCCGGTCGCGCAACGCGCTCCCGTCGGCGCCGGGCGCGACCGCGTAGGCGACCAGCCGCCGGTCCCCCGGCGCACGGTCCTCGGCACGGACCACAGCCGCCGTCACCCCGGGCACGGCGCACAGGGCGGCCTCGATCTCCCCCGGTTCGATGCGGAAGCCGCGGATCTTGACCTGCCGGTCCGCGCGGCCCAGGTACTCCAGTCCGCGATCACCCACGCGGCCCAGGTCTCCGCTGCGATACATGCGGGCGCCGGGCCGCCCCGCCGGGTCGGCGACGAACCGGACCGCCGTCAGTCCGGGACGCCGCAGATAGCCGGTCGCGAGCCCGTCGCCGCCGACGTACATCTCCCCGGGCAGGCCCACGGGCGCCTCGCGCAGCGCCGCGTCGAGCAGGCACACCCGACGACCCGGAAGCGGCTGCCCCACAATGCTTTCCGGACCGACGTCGGCCTCGATCGAGTGTTCGTGCGCGGTGGCGTGCACGGTCGTCTCCGTGATGCCGTACATGTTCACCAGTCGCGGGCCGTCGCGGCCGACCGCCGCCGTCCACCCCGCCAGCCGCCGCGGGTCGGTCTTGTCGCCGCCGAGCACGACCAGGCGCAGCGCCAATTCGGCCGCTCGCGCGGGCCTGGCGGCCACCACGGCGGTGAGCAGGTCGAACGCGGCGGGCGTCTGGTTGAGGACGGTGACGCGGTGGGTGACGAGCAGATCCAGGAAGTCGTCCGGCGACCGGGCGGTCCGCTCGTCCACGATCACCAGCGTCGCGCCGTGCCGCAGCGCGCCCCAGATCTCCCAGACCGAGAAGTCGAAGGCCACGGAATGGAACAGGGTCCACACGTCCGCCGGGCCGAGATCGAGTAGTGCGCGCGGCGACGCGAGCCACCCCGCCCCGCCGGGCTGCGTGAACACCACGCCCAACGGCCGCCCCGGGGAGCCCGAGGGGTGGGTGTGATACGCCCGGGCGTCCGGCCGCGGCC
>NZ_JARWOP010000038.1 GCF_029868745.1 Nocardia wallacei
ACGCCCGCCCCTACCGGTCCGAGACAGAGCGCCGCGCTGCGTTCACCGACTGGCTACACACCTACAATCACCACCGCGGCCACACCGCACTCGACGGACACCCACCAGCCAGCCGCATTCCCAACCTCTCAGGTCAGTACACCTAGGCTGAGGAGAGCCTCTACACCGTGGACTTCGTGATCGATGAGGGCGGTCGCGCTCTGCTGGTGACATCGTCGAAGGCGTGAGGATTGTCGTGGTCGGTCAGCAGGTCGCCGCTGACCGTGTCGCGCTGGCCGCGTTCCGAGTCCTTCTTGAGCGGTTGGAGGCTGCGCACCGGCTCAGCGATAGTTGCTTCCCCATCGGCGGTGGGCGGATGTGCCCGGATCCGACGGCGCCCGACCGCGGCTGGTCGCGGTCGGCCCGGACGGCTATTGCGGGTTCTCGGTGGCGAGCCGGGTCTCGGGCATGTCGCTCTGGTCGGTGTGCTTGAGCCGGGACAGGGTGGGGTCGCGGTTGCTGCGCGCGTTCGCCGACCATGCGCGTCGAGCGGGAGCCCGCGAGTTGTCGGTGGTCCTCGATACGCAGGCGCAGCGGCGGTGGGAGCGGCGCGGTTCTTCGTGTGGGAAGGGCTTCGCCTCGGTCAACGGTAGCGCTCTGCATTTCACCAAGCCTCTCGACACGTGAGCCCGCTCGTACACGAGGCGGCGCCCTCGGCAACGTCTTCATTTCGCCTGTCGCCGGGGCGCTCGCCGAGGCCGCCGGTGGGCCCTGGGCGGCGGAGAGTCTTGGTGAGGCGCGGGTGGGAACACGCGGTCGGGGGTGTTGCTCGACGGGGGTGTGGTGGCTGGTTTAGGAATCAGGACATGCTCGCGTCTCCGATCGTTGCCACTTTGACCCCGTTCCGTCCCGACTGCAGTGTCGACTTCGCGGCGATGGGGGAGTACCTGGCGTTGCTGGACCATGCCGGTGTTACGACTGTGCTGGTCAATGGCACTACCGGCGAGTTCGCGAGTTTGGGTGTGCGCGAACGCCGCCAGCTGACCGAATACGTCCGCGCGGCGTGGCGGCACACGCTGATCGTGCAGGCCGGAGCGTGCGCCGTCGGTGAGGTGATCGAGTTGGTCCAGCACGCCAACGATTTCGCCGACTACCTGGCGGTGCTGCCGCCGTGGTTCTTCGCCGATGCCCCGCCAGCCGGTATCGAGGACTTCTTCGGCCAAGTGCTCGACCACGCCCGACGACCGGTGCTGCTGTACGACTTCCCCCGCCACACCGGCAACGTACTGGGTCCGGAGTTGGTGGCGCGGTTGGCGTCCCGGTTCCCGCTGGTGTGCGGGGTGAAGGATTCCGGCAAGGACCGCGCCGTGACGCAGGGGTACACTGAGGTTCACCCCGGGGAGTGGACACCGAGTTAGCGGGATGGTTGTTCCCGCTGGTTAGGATGTCTGTGTGCCTCCTCGTAAGCGTCGGTCGTTCACGGCCGAGTACAAGGTCGAGGCTGCGCATCGTGTGATCGATTCG
>NZ_JARWOP010000039.1 GCF_029868745.1 Nocardia wallacei
GGGGGGCGGGGGGGGGGGGGGGGGGGGGGGGGGGGGCCACTGGGCCCCCCCACGACCCCGGGGACCCTGCCACGGTGCCCGGGGTGATCGCGACGTTCGAGGACGCTTACTACACCCAGCGCTCGGCCGAGGCCGCCATGAAGGTCATCGCCCCGGAAGCCGGTATCACCCAGCAAGCGCTCGCGGATGGGATCGCGACCGTCCCCGTGGGCACCACCTACTGCGTCGCGATCACCCCGGTCACCCTCAACACCGCGACCGTGCACATCGCCGAAACCCACCCCGACGGCAAACGCGTGGACTACCTGCAAGTGATCAACACCATCCCCGCCCCAGCGCCCGGCGGCAGCCTGCTGATCAGCCACTTCCAAGCGCAAGGCTGACCCCATGCCCACCCCGAACCAGCGAAATCGACTCCCTCCCAGGTTATCTGGGCCGGGCGTCGCCGAGACCGGCCAGCGATGCGGCGGCCGTGCCCCTGACCCTGCGAAGGACTGCGACCGATGACTCCTCCTGATTTCCACGCCGTGGCTCTCGACGCCGACGACGGGGTGCGCTTGGCGCTGACATGTGTCGGACGACCCGGTGCGGCAGCGACGCTGGTGTATGTGCATCCGCTGCTGGCCGAGCGGCGGTTCTGGTCTCCGGTGATCCGGCGGCTGCACGAGCACTTGTCGGGCGCGGTCGCGCAGATCAGCTACGACCAGCGCGGGCACGGCGACTCCGGCGCCCCGGGCGGGCGGGAGCCCACGACCCTGGCGCGTCTGGCCGAGGACCTGGATCTGGTGCTCGCGCAGGCGTCAGGGTCGGTGGTGCTGGTGGCGCACTCGACCGCCGCGCAGCTGGTGTGCGCCTACGCCGCCGACCACCGCGACCGTGCTGCTTCCCTGGCCGGGCTGGTGTTCCTCAACGCCGCCGCCGAACCACCGTCGTTCCCACGGTATTTGCGTACCTGGCCGCCTCGGCTGGCCCGCTGGCGGCGGTACCGCGCCTTGGACGCGGTCACCGCGGCGGGGGAGGCCGTGCTCGGCTACCGCATCCAGCGCAGCGGCCCGCTGCTGGTCGCGAGGTCCGGCGCCGATCCGAGGACCGTCGTCGACGTCCTCGCCGCCCATCCCGGGCTGGGTCTGCCGGACGGGGCCGCCGAGCCGCTGCGGGACATCCCGGTCGTGGTGCTGGCGGGGGAGCGCGACCCGCTCGCGCCGCCCCAGCGCGCGGCCGGGCTGGCGAACGCGCTGTGGGCCGATTTCGACATCGTGACCGGTGCCGGGCATTTCCTGCCCCACACCCACCTCGAACAAGCTACCGACACCATCACCGCCACCCTCGACCACGCCCTGCGCCGCCACCTCGAACACTCGACGTCCGGCGCTGCTACCCACACCCCGCGTGCCGGGCACCAGGAGCCGTGGTGGGCCCGACCCTGACCCCGTTGTGATGGCCCCCGCCGCACCGCGCTCCAGGTCCGGGCGTCCGCTGCTGATCGCGGTCGCCGGGCTCGGGCCGGGCACCGGTGTCACCACCACCGCGGTCGCGCTCGCCCACGCCTGGCCCGGCCCGGCCGTGGTGGTCGAGGCCGATCCAGCCGGCGGGCACCTCGCGGACCTGACCGGGGCCGACCCGTCTCGCGGGCTGGCGAGCATCGCACGCGCCGCACGGGCCGGTGCACGGCGGATACCGATCGCCGAGCACCTGCAATACCTCCCGAGCGGTGTCGGATTCCTGGCCGCGCCACCAGATTCCGGGATCTGCCCTGCAGGGTGGGTGACGACGGTGCTGACCGGCCCCGGCCACGATCGGCGTCTGAGCGATCTGACACCCTGGCGCGAGCTGGGCGCCACGGTGGTCGCCGACTGCGGTGTACCCGGGTCGGCGCTGGCACCGGTCCTGGCCGCCGCCGACGCCTGCCTGGTCGTCGTCGACGCCGACCGCACCGACCCAGGCCCGGCCGGTCGTTGGATCCGTGAGCTGGCCGGGCACAGCCGCCACCGGGGAGTCCTGCTGATCGGCGCGGCACCCGGCAGCGGGTACGCCCACGCCCTGCAGGTGCCCGTGTTCGCGGGCCTGCCCTGTGACCGGCATGCCGCGTCCGCCCTGCTGCACCGGCCCCGGCTGTTGCTGCGGCGCAACCAGCTGCTGCACGCCGCCCACGCGGTCGCCGCCACCGTCGACTCCCAGCTCCACCCACCCGCACCACCGCCGATTCACCCGCAGGCAGGCACCGCGCCCGCCCGCCCACCCGCGCGGCGGCGTGTCCGGCTCCCGGGTCGCCGCCCACCCGAACGGCCCACGGTCTACCGCCTCGAATTGCCCGCCGCCGCCGGTCCGCCCCCGGAACCCGGCCGCACCTCCGCCACACCGACCACCGAACCCGCGCGGAGACCACCGGCCCGCCCCCCGCAAACCGGTACCGGCCAGCGCAGCAGGCACACCGGCGACTCCGGCACGGACGGCGAATCCGTCACAGCCGCCCTCGCTGGCACCGCCGCCACCGAGACCACCGCGGCGACTGTGCGCCACGCGTCGACCACGTCCCCGGGTCCCACGCTCGCGCCTCCCGCCTCGGGTGACGGACCCGGCTTGGTGGTGCAGCTGTTCGGGCCGACGCGCCTGTGGGCGGCTTCCGGACCGCCCGAGGCGGGAAAGACCGAGATCACCGATCGTCTGCAACCACAAAGCCTCGAGTTGCTGGCGGTGCTCGCGTTGCATGCCGGCGGGGTGAGCCGCGCCGAGCTGCTGGAGGCCCTGTGGGGCGGGCACCTGCCCGCCAAACCGGGCAACGCGCTGACCAACGCGCTGAGCCGCCTTCGCGTGGCCCTTGCCGCGGCCACCGGAACCGACCGCCACGCCGCCCTGCGGCCCAGCCGGGACCGGGACCGCTACCGCCTGGACCCCGCGTACGTGCGCGTGGACTATTGGGACTTCACCGAGGCCGTGGCCGCGCGCCGCCGCGCTGCCAGCGACACCGACCGCGCCCGCGCCTGCCAGCGGATCGTCGACCTCGCGACCGCGCCGCTGGCCCAGCATCTGACGCACCCGTGGATCGAGCCGATCCGCGAAGCCGCCCGCCGTGACGCACTCAATGCCCTGGGCTGGCTGGCCGCACACACCGTGACCACCGACCCCCGCACCACCCTGGAAATGCTCGAAACCGCCACCGAAACCGACCCCTCGAACGAAGCGCTCTGGCAAGACATCCTGCGCCTGCACGCCGAACTCGGCGAATACGACGCTCTCGCCCGCACCTACACACTCCTCACCAGAAAACTCGCCGAAATCCACGCCGCCCCCAGCCGTGAAACACGACAACTCTACGACCGCCTACGTCACACCACGAGATAAAACCACTTCACAACCTCACACGAGAAATACCCTGTCCGTGCAGCCTCACACCAGCCGCACCCACGCACTCCGCCGGGAAGCGACGCATCCAACAACCCGAGAAGGTGGAAAGAGGAGACTGCGCCTCCTGCAAGACTCGAGCGGGCCAACGTCGGTCCCGTTCGGATTGCACCATCATCCACCCGCAATCCAGCGTTATACTGAAAGCGTTTGAAATCAATGCGCGTCGCGATGGACATCGGCTCGGCGCAGGCGCCGGAAATTATAGCCGGAACACTGCTGACCCTCCGTGCTGAATCGCGACTCCGGCCTATTAGACAGCCGCTCCGATGTATTCACGTTTTCGGCGATCGCGCGTGGTCGATCCGTGGGGTGTTCCCTAGGGAACTCCGTGACGTCCTCCGTGGGGCGCTCAAACAGCCCCACCCACAGGCGGCATACTTCCTGGTAGATGCGGATTTTCGGGGGCCTCGGCGGCCCAGGATCATATACCCACAAAAAGGTAGGTACATGATCGGGCGGCCCGGCCGGTCGGTGTGCTGTGTCCGGTGCCCGTTGTTTCGTGTCATGTCCCCGGTTCCGCTCCCTCCTGCTTCGCTATATTCATTCTATTTATTTCTTTTTCATTATTCTTTTCGCCCTTTGTGTGCACTGCTTGCCGCCCGTGTGTGCGCATTTCTTTCCGGAATTGCGTCGCCATTTCCGGGCGAGGCCGAAAAACTTTCCCGTTTTTGTGCTTTTCGGGGTTGCATGGCGCGCCGGGCGGAGTTAGCTTCGTTGTGCCCCCGGAAATCCGGGGAATTCAGGAAATCCGAATGTGTTTCGCGCCCGGCGTATGCGATGATCCGCCGTGATTCAGCGCGCCAGAAATGGGGAGGTAAATGCCATGACCGTATTCCGGTTGAACGATGACGAGATTTTCGTTGCGCTGCTCACACGTGACGATGATGATGGCGTACGCGAACTCGGTTACGCCGATTTCACCGATTTTGATGCCGCCCGCACGTGGGCCGATGACAGCATCCGCGACGTGGTGAACACCGGCGGCGACGGGTGGGACTACCGCGTGCATGTGGTCCGTGCCGACCGTGACGAGTTCGAGTCCGATCGGTGGGGTGTGGACGCCGATTCGATCGTGGCGCGCGCGGGCTGGGACCGTGCGGCCAAAACGGTCACGTGGCAGACCGTCGGCCCGTTCGCGGACCTGTGAGCGGGGGCCGCGCGATGACTACCCCCACGACGACCACGGCCCCGGGCACCGGTAGCGGTGCCCGGTTGGGCAACGGTGAATTGCGCCGCATGGTGGCGCGGGTGCTGGCGGACAACCCCGGCACCGACTACGGCCCGCGCGATATCGCGAAGCTGACCGGCCGGTCGTCCGGCGCGATCGGCAACGCGCTGAGAAAACTGACCGACGCCGGGCAGGCCGAACAGACCAACCCGAAACCGTTGCGCTACCGCGCGAACGCGGCCACCGCTGCCGCTGCCGCCGGGGCACCCACCCCGGCACCGGCCGCCCCCGTACCCGCCGCACCGGCACCGGCCGCCCCGACCGGCAAGCGCAAGGCCAAAGCCAGCACGCCCGCCGCGCCTCCGCCTGCGCCCGTGGCGGGGAAAACGGTGGCGCGGCCGAACGGGCAGGACTACCACCTGCGCCAGCTGGCGGGCCGCGCGGATGTGGATGTGCTGCGCACCATGCGCGCCGCTGAGGTTCCCGTGTTGTTGTACGGGCCACCGGGGACGGGGAAGACCTCGCTGATCGAGGCCGCCTACGGGGATTTGTTCACCGTGCAGGGGGACTCGGACACCACGGTCGGTGATTTCGTGGGGGAGTACACCCAAACCCCGGACGGCCGTTTCGAATTCGTGCACGGGCCACTGGTGCGCGCCATGCGGGCGGGGGCGGTGTTGTTCATCGATGACGCGACCTTGATTCCGCCGAGTGTGCTCGCGGTGGTGTATCCGGCGATGGACGGACGCCGCGAGGTGATCATCAAAGCCAACGGCGGTGAGGTCGTCACTGCCGCGCCCGGGTTCTTCGTGGTGGCCGGGCACAACCCCGGCGTGCACGGCGCGATCCTGTCCGACGCGCTGGCCTCGCGGTTCGCGTTCCAGGTGGAGGTCACCTCCGACTACGACCTCGCTGCCGGGCTGGGTGTGGACGCCCGCGCGGTGCGTGCGGCGCGGGCACTGGCCGAACGGGTCGCGAAATGCGAGATCGGATGGGCTCCGCAGCTGCGAGAACTGCTGGCGTTCAAGAGGATTGCCGCCGCTGTGGATGTCGAAACCGCTGCCGCGAACCTGGTCGGCACCGCGCCGGAAGAGGACCGCGAGATCGTCACCGAGGTCGTGAAAAACGAATTCGGCGACACCTACCAGCCTCTCACCCTCGGTGCCCGCATCACCACCTGACCTCGCCCCGGGGGGGCCCCCCCCGCCCCCCCCCGCGCCCCCCCCCCCCCCCAACCGAAGACCCAAGAGGAAAACCCCCCCAAACACCCCCCCCCCCCCCCCCC
>NZ_JARWOP010000040.1 GCF_029868745.1 Nocardia wallacei
CGGGCGGGGCCCTTTGGCGCGCCTTCCCCCTTTAACCCCCACGCCCCAAAACCCCCCCCCCCCGCTAAACCCCACCCGGGGCCCCGGCCTCCCCCCCGGGGCCCCCCCCCGCGCCGGGGCCGGGGGGGCCCCGGCACGCGGCGAAAGGTGTTGACCCATGCCGTCGTATCTCGAACTGACGCTGCATTTCTTTCTGCAGATGGCGGTGATCCTCGCGGTCTACCGGCTGGTGTGGCCGCTGCTGAAGCGGCTGGGGCAGATGCAGGTGGTCGCCATCATGGCCGCCGGCTTCCTGCTCGGGCCCTCCGTATTGGGCGCGATCTGGCCCGGTGCGCAGCGGTGGTTGTTCCCGGCGACGCTCGGGATCGGCGGACAGACCATTCCGCATCCGTCGCTGACGGTGATCTACGTGATCGGGCAACTGGGTCTGGTGCTCTATATGTTCCTGGTCGGGTCGTCGTTCCAGACCAAGATCCTCACCGATCACATCCGGGTCGCGGGAACGACCGCGACGGCGGGGCTGACGGTTCCGCTGCTGTTCGGCGCCGCCACCGGGTACGTGCTGTTCAACCACGGTGACTTCTTCACCGGCAAGGTGGTGGCGTGGCAGGCCGCGCTGTTCCTCGCGGCGGCCGTGGGCATCACCGCGTTTCCGGTGCTGGCGTGGATCATTCACGATTCCGGGTTGCACAACACGCGGGTCGGGACCATGACGCTGGCGTGTGCGGCTTTCGACGACGCCTGGTCGTGGATTCTGCTGGCGGTCGTGGTCGCCAGCGCCAAGGGCAATATGAACAGCGCTGTGCTGGCCTTCGTCGGCGGCGGTGTGTTCGTGTTGTTCATGCTGACCGTCGGGCGGCGGCTGTTGCGTTCGCTGAACGGCTGGGCGGAGAAGGAGATGCGCGCCGATCCCGCGGGGCTGCCGCTGGGGCCGTTCACGGTGGTGCTGCTGGTGGTGCTGGTGTGCGCCTGGTTCACCGACTGGTCGGGCATCTACTCGGTGTTCGGGGCGTTCCTCGCCGGCGTGGTGATGCCGCGCGGGGAGTGGCTGGACCGGGTGCGGGAACGGACCGAGCCGCTGGTGGCGTATCTGCTGCTGCCCGCGTTCTTCGTGTACGCCGGGCTCAATACGAAGCTGAGTCTGCTGCTGCATCCGGTGGCGATCGTCGCGGCCGCGGTGGTGCTGGTGGTGTCGTTCGCGGGGAAGTTCGGCGCGGTGTCGCTGGCCTCGCGGTGGCAGGGGCTGAGTTGGCGGGAGGCGGGTGCGATGGGCGCGCTGGCCAACGCGCGCGGCCTGATGGAGCTGGTGCTCATCAACATCGGCCTCACCCAGGGGCTCATCACCCCCACCCTGTTCACCATTCTGGCCATCATGACCATCGTGACGACATTCGTTGCCAGCCCGCTGTTCCGGATGTTCGAACGCAACGCCTGGAAGAACGGCTTGGTCTTCGGCGAGGCCGGTGAAACCGCCGCGGCCCGGGTGGCGGTGTGAGCCAGCTCACGCTAGGTTGAATCCGCTTGCCACCCAACCGAAGAGAGTCCCCATGTGGAGCATCGCCGTCATCGCCGTGATCAGCGCCGCCCTGATCGCCGCCGCCTTCGTAGCCTCTTTCCCCGACTGAACCCGGATCTCAGGCGGCGCGCGGGATCTCCAGATATGCGCCCTGGTGGAGAAGTTCGCGCTGCACGTGGGCCGCGTTGACACTCGATTCGGAGGCGTGGAGGGCTGCGCTGACTCCGGCTGCGTGGCCTGTGGCGAAGGCGGTGCCCATGACGCGTAGGGAGGCGCCGGCGTAGCGGTCGGCGTCTACTGTGCGGCCGGCGGCGAAGAGGTTGGGGGTGTCGATGCTGCGGATTACGCCGAGGGGGATGTGGTAGTGGGCGTCGCCGGTGATGAACTGCCACTGGGGGAGTACGCCCGGTCCGGGGTGGTACTCGATCGGCCAGGCGCCCATCGCTATGACGTCGTCGTGGTGTGCGGCGCCGAGTACCTCGTCGGTGGTGAGGCGGTAGTGGCCGAGGATGTGGCGGGATTCGCGGGTGCCGATCTCCGGGCCGGTGGCGACTATGTAGGCGTTCGCGCAGCCGGGCAGGGTACGTAGTACGGCGAGGTATTCCTGGGCCTGGATGCGGGCGTGCACTTGCGCGCGGGTGAGTTCGCGGGCATCGCGGGCGTCGTAGCCCTCGTCGACCACGTAGGTGACGATGTCGCCCGAAACAGGTAGGCGCGCAACCAGTCCGCGCTCGGCCAGCACTTGCGCGCCGTTCAGTTTCGCGGCCGCGATGGCGGCGGCGAGCGTGTCGCGGGTGACCTGGGCGCCGGGCGGGATGCCGCCGAACCGCACGCCGAGCGTGCCGTTCTGGACGAGGCCGCCGTTGCCGTACCGGACCGCCGCGCCGCCGAAGTTCGCCAGGTCCGCCTCGCCGGTGGCGTCGACGTAGGCCGCGACCCGGATCGTGTGCAGGCCTTGATGATCGGCGAGGTGGACCGCGTCGATTGCGTCTCCTCGGCGGTGGGCGTCGATGAGCTGACTGTCGAGCCGCACCTCCACGCCGGCGTCCTGACAGATCCTGTCCAGCACCAGCTTCACCGATTCGGGGTCGAATACCACTGCGACAGACGTGAATCGGGTCGGCTCGGACACCGCGCCGAGGCGGCGCAGCCCGTGCAGCACCTCGTCGGCGACGCCGAAGACCACCTGGCGCGGCGGGTCGGCCCGGGTGTAGATCCCGCAGTAGGTGAGCACGTTCCGCAGCGTCGCTGCGCCGCCCAGGCACGGGCCGCGCTCGATCAGCAGCGTTCGCGCTCCTGTCCGTGCGGCGCCGACGGCGGCCGCCACACCGGCCGATCCGCCACCGGCGACCACGACGTCGTACCGGTCCGTACTCGTCATCGAAAACACCGTCCTCGCAGTGGAATCGGCCGCGGTCGGGTCGGAGCTGGGAGATCGGGGCATCGAGTTGTCATGCGCGCAATCCGTCCGAGCGGCGATCGATGAGGTCGAATATCTCGTCGTCCCCGGCGATCTCGATGAGGTCGACGGTCGCGTCGGGCTGGTGGCGATGCAAGGCCGCGGCCAGCTTGGTGGCGAGTCGTTCCAGATCGGCGCGGGGGATATCGGATTCGGCCAGCCGATCCAGGTCGCGCTCCAGATCGGCGACGAGACCGCCGGCGACCGCGGTGGGCGGGTCGATGCGGCCGCGCAGGTGTTCGGCCAGCGCGGCCGGCGTCGGATAGTCGAAAACCGCTGTGGGAGAGATCGTCACGCCGGTCGACCGGCGCAGCTGGTTGCGCAGCTCCACCGTGGTGAGCGAGTCGAAGCCGAGATCGGCGAAGCGCCGATGGCCGTCGAACGCCCGGCCGGTGTCGTGGTCGAGGACCGCGGCCACGTGCTGCGCCAGCAACTCCAGCAGCAGGCGGTGCTGCTCCTCGGTGGTGTGCCCGGCGAGGCGGGCGGCGAAGTCGGCGGGTTCGGCCGCGGCCGCCGCGGCGGTGCGGCGGCGATGCACGAGCCCACGCAGCAGCGGCGGCGGGTCGGTGACGGCGGCCGTGTCCAGCCGGATCGGGACGGTGACCGGCGAGCTGCTGCGCAGCGCGGCGTCGAACAGCCCCAGCGCCTGGGCGGTGGTGAGGGTGCGGAATCCGCCGCGCTCCATGCGGGCCCGGTCGCGGGCGCCGAGATGTGCGCTCACCGCGCTCTGTTCGGCCCACAGTCCCCACGCCAGCGAGCTGCCCGGCAGCGCGTCGTGCCGCCGCCGGGCGGACAGCGCGTCGAGGAAACCGTTGGCGGCCGCGTAGTTGGCCTGGCCCGGCGTGCCGAGAACCCCTGCCGCCGAGGAGAAGACGATGAACGCGGCGAGATCCTGGGCACGGGTCAGCTCGTGCAGGTGCCAGGCGGCATCGACCTTCGGCCGCAGCACCCGCTCCAGCCGCTCGGGGGATTGACCGGCGAACAGGGCGTCGTCGACGGTGCCCGCGGCATGTACGACGGCGGTGAGTGGATGCGGCTCGGGGATGCGGTGTAGCAGTTCCTCGACGGCCGCGCGGTCGGTGACATCGCAGGCCACGATCTCCACGTGGGCTCCCGACCGCGTCAGTTCCTCTGCCAATTCCATTGCGCCCGGCGCTGTTTCGCCCGCACGGCTGGACAGCAGCAGGTGGCCGACGCCATACCGGGTCACGAGGTGGCGGGCCACCGCCGCGCCGATCATGCCGGTGCCGCCGGTCACGAGCACCGTGCCCGCCGGGTCCAGCGGCCGCGGGCAGGTGAGTACCACCTTGCCGATGTGACGCGCCTGCCCGACGTGGCGCAGTGCCGTCACCGCGTCCCGCACGTCCCAGCCGGTGATCGGCGGCGGGGTGAGCACGCGCGTCTCGAACAGCGTCACCAGTTCGGTGAGCATGCTCCGGATACGGTCGGGGTCGACCTCGCTGATCAGGAACGAGTAGTAGGCGACGCCGGGGAAGCGCTCGCCGACCGCGTCCGGGTCGCGGATATCGGTGACGCCCATCTCGACGAACCGCCCGCCGCGCGGCAGCAACCGCAGCGACGCGTCGACGAAATCCCCGGCCAGCGAGTCGAGCACGACGTCCATGCCGCGCCCGCCGGTGACCGTGTGGAAGTGTTCCTCGAAATCGAGTGTGCGGGAGTTGGCGAGATGGTCCTCGTCGAGACCGCGGTCGCGCAGCGCCTGCCACTTGCCGGGGCTCGCCGTGGCGAAAACCTCCGCGCCCCAATGCTTCGCGAGCTGCGTCGCGGCGGTGCCGACGCCGCCGGCGGCCGCGTGCACCAGCACCGATTCCCCGGCGCGGAGTCCGGCGAGATCGGCCAGCGCGTAGTAGGCGGTGAGGAATACCACGGGGACCGCGGCGGCCTGCGCGAAGGTCCAGTCGTCCGGAACGCGGGCGACCAGGCGGTGATCGGTGGTGACCGTTGATCCGATGCCGTCGAACAGGCCCATCACCCGATCTCCGGGCGCGAAAGCGGTGACCTGCGAGCCGACTTCGAGTACCACGCCGGAACCCTCGCCGCCCAGTACGGCGTTCGGGTCCGGGTACATGCCCAGGCCGATCAGGATGTCGCGGAAGTTCACCCCGGCGGCGCGCATGGCTATCCGAACCTGGTGCGGCTGCATTGGTTTCGGCGCGTCCTCCGCCGGGAGCAGGCTCACCGTGTCGAGGGTGCCCGGCTCGGTGAGGACGAGCCGCCACGGGTCGCCGCGCAGCAGGTCCGGCCCGGCGGGCGCGGCGAGGCGGGACATGCGGGGTACCAGGAGTTCGCCGTCGCGTAGCGCGAGTTGCGGTTCCCCCGTGGCCAGAGCGCGGGAGACCAGGGGGCCGACCTGAGCGGTGTCGAGGTCGGTGGGCGCGGTGCCGTCGAGGTCCAGTAGCACGATCCGGTCGGGGTACTCGGCCTGGGCACTGCGGATCAGCCCCCACACGGTGGCGCCCGCGAGGTCGGGTCGCTCGCGAGCTGAGTCGGTGGCGACGGCACCGTGGGTGAGGACGACCAGCGAGGTGTCCGGCTCGTCCGCGAGCAGGCGTTGCATCCGTTCGAGCGTGCGGGCCACGTGGTTTCGGACCAAAGCGGGTATCGGCTCGGCGGACTGGGCATCGGCCCGCAGGACGATCACGCCGTGGTCGGCGGAGGTACTGGCCTGCGGGATGCCGGTGATCGAAACCTGGTCGACAGCAACGTCTTCCGCTCGAGTGCTCGGATCGCCAGGGTGTGGACCTGTGGCGGGTACGACGCTGATGCCGCCCGCCGCGCCGACGGTCACGTCTTCCGGGCCGCGAAGGGCGGTGGCGTGAGCGATCTCGTCGCGGTCGATCCCGCCATCGGGCGTGGTGTCCGTGCCGTGGGGATGTGGGAGCGCCTTCCCGTTGCCGATGCGTTGCGGCGCAACGCCGTTGGCGTATGCGGGTTCGGCTTGCTGTGCTGTGGTTTCGGGAGCGCTGATATGCGCGGGGCCGCCATGATCCGGTGTCGTTTCGGAACCGCCGGGGTGGGCCGAGGCAAGGCGTTCTGCGGTGGTCCCGGAGACCGTGGGACGTGCGGTAGCGGATTGGTCGTGTGTGGCGGATGCGGTTGGGGCGAGGCCGGGTTCGGCGAAGCGGACATCGAGGGGGAGTGGAGCGCCGCCGGGTTCGGGGGCGGGAACCCAGTGGACCGCATAGAGCGGGTCGCCGGTGGGAGCGTCGGAAACTATTGGTGCTGCGCGTAGTTCGAGGGAAGCGACAGTGATTACGGTCGCCCCTGTTGGATCTGTCGCCGATAGAGCGAGCTGGTCCGGTGCTGGGGACGACAGGCGGACGCGCAGTTCCGTCGCGCCCTGGGCGGCCAGATCGACGCCGCGCCACGCGAAAGGCAGGCGGGTCCCGTTGTCGTCGGCGAGCGCCACGAGCGGGTGGAGTGCCGCGTCGAGCAGCGCGGGGTGGAGCCCATATTCTCCGGCATCGACGTCGCTGGAAAGCGACACTTGCGCAAGGAGATCGGGGCCTTCGCGCCATACTTCCCGCATGCCCTGGAAGAGGGGTCCGTAATGCAGTCCGGCATCCGCGAGATGCTGATACAGCTCGTCGGGGTCGAGCGGGACGGCTCCGGGCGGCGGCCATGCCGCAGGCTGTTCCGTGCCGCGCGGTGCGGTCTCGCCCGACGGCTCACCGCCCAGGGTGCCCTCGACATGGGTGGTCCACGGTCCGTCGTCGCTTCTGGCGTAGACCGCGAAGGAGCGGCGGCCGTCGGCCCCGGGCGGTTGCACCCGTACCTGCACTCGCACGGGCTCCTCGGTGAGCACGAGTGGTGCGATGACCACCAGATCCGTGATGCCGTGACCGCCCACCTCGTCGGCGGCGCGCAACGCCAGCTCCACGAACAGCGTGGCCGGTGCCAGCACCCTGTCGCCGACCCGGTGATCGGCCAGCCACGGGTGATCCCGTAGGGACAGCGTCCCGGTGAGGATGGTGGCGGCATCGTCGGGCGCCGCCACCACCGCACCGAGCAGCGGGTGGTCGGCCGCGGTCAGTCCGGCGGCGCGCACGTCGGCCCGCGGTACGTGATCGAGCCAGAAGCGCTGGTGCGCAAAGGCATACGTCGGCAGGTCGACGACTCGTGCGCCAGGCACGAGGGCGGTCCAATCCACCGCCGCGCCCGCGACATACGCCTCCGCCACGGCGGCCGTGACCGCCTCCGGCTCCGGCCGGTCAGGGCGCAGCAGGGGCGTCACCACCGCGTCGTCGTCGGCGGCCACCAGGGAGGACAGCGCGGCACCCGGCCCGACCTCGGCGAAGAGGGTGACCCGGCCGGATTCCCGCAGCCAGCGCACGCCGTCGGCGAAACGCACCGGCTCGGCGACGTGCCGCACCCAATAGTCCGGGGTGCGCACGGCGGCGGGGTCGGCCGGTTGCCCGGTGAGATCGGAGACGATCGGCAGTCGCGGCGGCCGGTAGGTCAGGGCCGCACAGACATCGGCGAATTCGTCGAGCATCGGCCGCATGCGAGGGGAGTGGAAGGCGTGGCTCACCCGGAGCCGTTTCGCGGTGAGGCCGCGCGCCACGGCAGCGGCCGCGATGTCCTCGATCGCGGCCTCGTCCCCGGAAATCACCAGTGCCGCAGGGCCGTTCACGGCGGCGATGGCGACCCGGTCCCGATGGCCGGCGATGAGTTCATCGGCGGTGGGCTCGTCGGCGGTGACCGCCAGCATCGCGCCGCCGGGCGGCAGCCGCTGCATCAACCGTCCGCGCGCGGCCACCAGTGCGGTGGCGTCGGTCAGCGACCACACCCCGGCCAGGTACGCCGCGCTCACCTCGCCGATCGAATGGCCGAGCAGGAAATCCGGTGTCACGCCCCAGGATTCGAGCAGCCGGTAGAGCGCGACCTCGACGGTGAACAGCGCGGCCTGCGTGAAGTCGGTGCGATCCAGCAGGGCGGCGTCGGGGTGATCGGCGGCCGCCCAGGCGATCTCGCGCACCGGCCGCTCCAGCTTCGGGTCCAACAGCGTGGCGACCTCGTCGAACGCGTCGGCGAACACCGGATAATGCGAATGCAGCTCACGTCCCATGCCCGGCCGCTGCGACCCCTGCCCGGGAAACAGGAAGGCGGTCTTGGCCTTCGGATGCGCCGTCCCACGCACCACACCGGGGGAGCGCCCCTCGGCGGCCAGCACATCCAACCGCTCGGCCAGCCGATCCCGATCCTGCCCGAACACCACCGCCCGCTGCGTGAACCGCGACCGCGTGGTGGCAAGCGAAAACCCGATATCCCCCGCCGACACCTCCGGATGCGCCTCTAGGTATTCCGACAAGCGCGCAGCCTGCCCGGCCAGCCCCGCATCGGTCCGGCCGGACAACGGCCAGGCAATCGAAACCCCTTGCGCCGCAATCCCCTCGCCGTGCTCGGTGGTGACCGGCTGTGCCACGCCCGAGCCGGTGGTGTGCATGGGGTCGTGTGATGCCGCGGCTCGGCGGGCGGTGCGGTCCGGGGACGGCTGGATATTGTGCGCGGTCGGTTCGTCGGTGGGTGCTTGTTCGAGGATTACGTGGGCGTTGGTTCCGCTGATGCCGAACGACGACACCGCGGCGCGGCGTGGTTGGCCGGTGCCGGGCCAGGGTTGTGCTCCGGTGGCGAGGCACACCGGTCCCTCGGACCAATCCACGTGCGGTGAAGGGCTTTTCGCGTGCAGGGTCGGGGGGACGACGCCGTGACGCATGGCCATGATCGCCTTGATCACCCCGGCCACTCCGGCCGCCGCCTGCGTGTGGCCGACGTTCGATTTCACCGAACCCAGCCACAGGGGCCGCGTCCGGCCCTGACCGTAGGTGTCGAGGAGGGCCTGGATCTCGACCGGATCGCCGAGCCGCGTGCCGGTGCCGTGACCCTCGACCACATCGATGTCGTCGGGTCGCAGGCCCGCCGCCGCCAGCGCCTGCCGGATAACCCGTTGCTGCGCTGGGCCGTTGGGTGCGGTAAGCCCGTTCGAGGCGCCGTCGGAATTGACCGCCGAACCGCGCAGCACGGCGAGGACCCGGTGCCCGAGCCGCCGCGCGTCCGACAGGCGCTCCAGCACGAGCACGCCGACGCCCTCCGACCAGCCGGTGCCGTCCGCGCCGGCCCCGAAGGCCTTGCAGCGGCCGTCCGCCGCCAGCCCGCCTTGGCGGGCGAACTCGGCGAACACCTTCGGCGTCGACATCACCGTCACTCCACCGGCCAGCGCCAGCGAACATTCCCGCTGCCGCAGCGCGTGCCCGGCCAGATGCATCGCCACCAGCGACGAGGAACACGCGGTGTCGATGGTGACCGCGGGTCCGTGCAGCCCCAGCGCGAAGGCGACCCGCCCGGACACCACACTGCCGAGGCTGCCGGTGCGCAGATGTCCCTCGACGCGTTCGGGCACCGTGCCCAGCCGATCGGCGTAGTCGTGATACATCACGCCCGCGAACACCGCCGTCGACGACCCGCGCAGCGCGAGCGGATCGAGACGAGCGTGTTCGATCGCCTCCCACGACGCCTCGAGCAACAGCCGTTGCTGCGGATCGGTCGCCAGCGCCTCGCGCGGCGAGATGCCGAACATATCCGGGTCGAAATCCAAAGCGGCGTCGAGGAATCCGCCCACCCTCGGGTAATCGCCGCGTTCGGCGCGGTCGTCGTCGCGCCAGCCGCGGTCCGCGGGAAAGGCGGTGATGCCGTCGCCGCCGGCGGCCAGGAATTCCCACCACTGGTCCGGGCCGTGCACGCCGCCGGGGAAGCGGCAGCTCATGCCGATCACCGCGATCGGCTCGTCGAGCCGGTCGGCGAGCCGGGAGTTCTCCCGCCGCAATCGATCCCGCTCCACCAGGGCGGCGCGCAGGGCATCGATCAGTTCGGCGTTCGGGTTGGTCATGCCGTCCCCTGGTCGTCGTCGAAGAAGTCGTTGCCGTCGGTCCAGAAGTCGGTGGACCCCGAGCGCATCGCGCCGCCACCGTGTGCCATGCGGATCAGGTCCGCGGCATCCATGTGCAGGATCGACGCGGACTCCCCGCCTGAGTCGTCGGCCGGTCCGGGCACGGACTCGGGCAGCCGTCGCACCGGGGCCGAGGCGTCGCCGTCTGCGAGCGTCTCGGCCTCCGCCAGCAGCTTGGCGTGCAGGTGCGCGGCGAGGGCGTCCGGTGTGGGATGGTCGAACACCAGAGTCGCGGGCAGGCGCAGTCCGGTGGCGGCCGCCAGCCGGGTGCGCAACTCCATCCCGGTCAGCGAGTCGAATCCGAGTTCGGTGAAGGTCCGGTCGGTGGTCGGCAGGTCGCCGGTGTGCCCGAGTACCGCCGCGACCAGTTCGTGGACCAGGTCGTGCACCAGCTCCCGCCGATCGGTGGCTTCCAGCACGGCGAAACGCGCTGGGAACTCCGGCATGTCGGGCACCGCATGCTCGGGCCGGGGCCGGAATTCGCGACGCGGCCGGGCCAGGCCGCGCAGTGGCGGCGGTGCGGCGGCCGGATCCAGCCGGGCCCGGTCCAGCGCGGCCAGCACCGGGACCGCGTCGTCTCCGGCGCACCCGGCGTCGAACAGCGCCAGCCCCTCGGCATCGGACAGGGGCAGGATTCCCGAGCGGGCCAGCCGCGCGCGGTCGGCATCTCCGAGCGCTGCGGAAACACCGGTGGTGCGCGCCCACAATCCCCAGGCCAGCGCGGTGGCCGGTAAGCCCTGTGTGTGCCGCTGCCACGCCAGTGCCTCCAGCCAGGCGTTCGCGGCGGCGTAGTTGGCCTGCCCGGCCGCGCCGATCAGTCCCGCGACCGACGAGAACAGCACGAACGCGGACAGATCCAGCTCGCGGGTGAGTTCGTGCAGATTCCAGGCGCCGTCCACCTTCGGCCGCAGCACCCGTTCGAACTGATCGGGGGTGAGCGTCTCGACCAGTCCGTCGTCGACGCTGCCCGCGGCGTGCACCACGGCCGTGAGCGGTCGTTCCGCCGGTATTCCGGCCAATGCGCGGGCGAGCGAATCACGGTCGGACACATCGCATTCGGCGGTCGTCACGGTGCAGTCGGCGGGCAGGCCGAGGGCGTTCGTGTCGATCGGGCCACGGCTGAGCAGCAGCAGGTGCCGCACGCCGTGGTCGGTGGTGAGATGGTGCGCCACCAGCCCCGCGAGCACGCCGCTCGCTCCCGTGATCAGCACCGTGCCGTCCGTCCGCCACGGCGTGCCGATCGCGGGTTCGTACGCGGGCACCAGCCGTGGTACCAGCACATCGCTTGCGCGCGTGGCGATCTGGGGTTCATCGGCGGGCAGCGGTCCGGCCGGGCTGCCGTCGGAGTCGACGAGCACGAACCGGCCGGGATGCTCGGACTGGGCCGACCGCACCAGCCCCCACACGGCCGCCGCGGCCGGATCGGTGACGGCGGCGCCGCCCACCGCGACCGCGCCGCGCGTGCGGATCGCCAGCATTCCGGTGTCGGACTCGTGCAGCCAGTCGCGCATCCGGTGCAGCACCGTCTCCAGCGCGGACCGCACCCCCGTCGGCGTCAGGTCGAATTCGGGCAGCTCGAACCAGTTCAGCTCGGACCACGACAGGCTGCCGCCGCCGGGCGCGGGCCGGATCCAGCCCAGCCGGTAGCGGCCGTCCCCGGCGCTCAGGGTGCCGACCTCGACGGGGCGCAGCACCAGCGCGTCGACGGCCAGCACCGGGCGATCGCCGGCGTCGAATACCTCCACGGCCGATTCGGGACCGCTCGTCAGCCGCGCCCGGATCGTGCCGCCGGCCGGGCCGAAGGAGCGAATACCGCGCCAGGAGAAGGGCAACCGGGTGGGTCCGGACGTGGTGGCGAGCGGATGCAGCGCGGCATCGAGAACCGCCGGATGGATCCGATAGCCGCCGGTGTGTACGCCCGCCGGGGCCGCGACGGCGGTGAAATGCTCGTCGTCGCGCGCGTACAGTTCCCGCGCGCCGCGGAAGGCCGGACCGTAGTGGTAGCCCGCCGCGGTCAGTTCGCGGTACCGCGAGTCGAGGTCGACGGGTTCGGCGTTCTCCGGCGGCCAGCCGTGCACCGACGGGCGCGTGCGGTCCGCTGGGGCCTGCGCCGCGACGGCCTCCGCGTGCCGGACCCAGTCGCCGTCCGGGGTGCGGGAGTGGATCGTGACCGCGCGGCGGCCGGCGGCATCGGCCGCGGCCATCGCCAGTTGTACGGCCACCGAGCCCGTGTCGGGGACGGTCAGCGGTGCGAGCAGGGTCAGTTCCTCGAGGTAGTCGAGCCCCGCGTGGTCGGCGGCCAGCAGCGTCATGTCGAGGAAGGCCGTCGCGGGCAGCAGCGCGGCACCGTGCACGACATGGTCCGACAGCCAGCCCGTGCCGCCGGATACGGTGCCGGAGAACAGATATCCGCCGTCGGCCAGTGCGAGCGAACGGTCCAGCAGCGGATGCCCGGTGCGTTCGCGGTCCGCGCCGACGGTGTCCCCGGCGTCGAGCCAGTAGCGGCGGTGCTGGAACGCGTAGGTGGGCAACTGCACCGGCGGGGTGGCTGCCTCCGGATACCACCGGATCGGCGTGCCCGCGGTGTGCGCGGCGGCGAGCCCGGCCACGACCGCGTCGGGTTCGGCGCGCCGGCTCGGCAGCAGCGGTGTGGTGGTCACGGCCGCGTCGGCGGTGAACGCCTCCCGGGTCAGCGCGGTCAATGTGCTGCCGGGTCCGGCCTCCACGAACACCCGCACGTCGTGGTCGTCGCGCAGCCGGCGCAGGCCGTCGAAGAACCGGACCGGGCGCCGCACCTGGTCGACCCAGTACTGCGGGTCGCGCAGCCGGGCCGGATCCGCCGGCGCCCCGGTGACATTGGAGACGATCGGGATCGTCGGCTCGTGGTACTCGACCCCGCGGCACACCCGCGCGAACTCGTCGAGCATGGGCTCGACCAGCGGCGAGTGGAAGGCGTGCGCGACCCGCAGCCGGGAGGTCCGCCGTCCCAGCGTCTCGAGCGTGGCGGCGATCTCGCCGACCGCGGCGTCCGCGCCGGACAGTACGACCGCGGCGGTGCCGTTGATCGCCGCCACCGACACCGCGTGCTCTCGGCCGACCAGCAGCGGGGTCACCTTGTGCTCGGCGGCGGCCACCGCGATCATGCTGCCGTGGCCGGGCAGCCGGTCCATCAGCCGCCCGCGCGCCGCGACCAGCGTCGCCGCGTCGGGCAGCCGCCACACTCCGGCGAGGTAGGCGGCGGTGAGTTCGCCGATGGAGTGCCCGATGAGGAAATCCGGTCGCAGGCCCAAGGATTCGGCCAGCCTGTACATCGCGACCTCCACCGCGAACAGCGCCGCCTGCGTGAAACTGGTGCGGTTCAGCAGTTCCGCGTTGGCGCTGCCGGGCTCGGCGAACACCACCTCGGCGAGGTCGGTCTCGAGATGGTCGGCGAAGTGTGCGCACACCTCGTCGAATGCCTTGGCGTACACGGGATTGGTCGCATGGAGCTGTCGTCCCATCGCGACGCGCTGGGCGCCCTGTCCGGGGAACATGACGGCCGTGCGAACCTGCCCGCCGGACACCGTGCCGCGCACCACGGCCGGTGACTGTCCACCGGCGGCGAGGGTGTCCAGCCCGGTCAGCAACTCGCCGCGATCGTGCCCGAAAACGACTGCGCGCCGGTCGAAACGGGTCCGTGTCGTCACCAGCGCGCGGCCGATTTCCGCGGCCGGGAGGTCGGGATGGGCGCGGACGTGGCGGGCCAGCTCGGCGGCCTGACCGGCCAGCGCGGCGTCGGTGCGGGCCGACAGGAACCAGGTCGTCAACGGCGGCAACGGGATCGGCGCGGTGAGCGCTACCGGGTCGGGTTGGGGCGGTTGTTCGACCACTACGTGCGCGTTGGTGCCGCTGATGCCGAACGACGACACTCCCGCCCGGCGGGGGCGGCCGGTGTCGGGCCAGCCCCGCGTCTCGCGCAGCGGCCGCACCGCGCCCGCCGTCCAGTCCACGTGCGGCGTGGGCTCGTCGACATGCAGTGTGGCAGGGAGCGTTCCGTGCCGCATGGCCATGATCATCTTGATCACTCCGGCCACTCCGGCCGCGCCCTGGGTGTGGCCGAGGTTCGACTTCACCGAGCCCAGCCACAGCGGGTCGCCGTCGCGGTCGCCGAACACCTCGAGCAGTGCGCGCACCTCAATCGGGTCACCGAGCGTGGTGCCGGTGCCGTGGCCCTCGACAGCGTCGATGTCGCCGGGCGTGGCGCCCGCCGCGGCCAGCGCCTGCCGGATCACCCGGGCCTGCGCCGCGCCGCTGGGCACGGTCAGCCCGGTGGAGTCGCCGTCGGAGTTGACCGCCGACCCGCGCAGCAGCCCCCACACCTGATGGCCGTGCCGCTGCGCGTCCGAAAGCCGTTCCAGGACTAGAACTCCCACGCCCTCCGCGAAGCCGGTGCCGTCCGCCGCGGCGGCGTACGCCTTGCAGCGCCCGTCGCGGGCCAGCCCGCGCTGGCGGCTGAACTCCAGGAAGCTGGCCGGTGTCGACATCACCGTCACCCCGCCGGCCAGCGCCAGCCCGCACTCACCGCCACGCAGCGCCTGCACCGCCTGGTGCACCGCCACCAGCGACGACGAGCAGGCGGTGTCGACGGTCACCGCGGGACCGGTGAAGCCGAAGTTGTAGGCGAGGCGGCCGGACAGCACGCCCGCGGCACTGCCCGTGCCCAGCTGTGCCTCCAGTTCACCGGGCACCGTGCGCAGGCGGCTGGCGTAGTCGTGGTACATCGCCCCGACGAACACGCCACAGTCGCTGTGGCGCAACGCCTGCGGGTCCAGCCCCGCGCGCTCGAACGCCTCCCACGCCACCTCCAGCAGCAGTCGCTGCTGAGGATCGGTGGCGAGGGCCTCGCGCGGCGAGACGCCGAAGAACTCGGCGTCGAAATCGAAAGGGGTGTCGAGGAATCCGCCGCCTTCGGCGGTGATCGTGCCGGGCCGGTCGGGATCGTCACCCAGCAGCGATTCCGGATGCCAGCCCCGGTCGGGCGGGAAGGGCCGCACCGCGTCGCCCCGGGCGGCCACGAAGTCCCATAGCTGCTGGGGCGAGCGGATTCCGCCGGGATACCGGCAGCCGATCCCGACGACCGCGATCGGCTCGCGCTGCGCGGACTCCAGCCGATGCAGTTGTGCCCGGGTCTCCAGCAGGGTGGTGGTCGCGCGTTTCAGGTAATCGCGCAGGGTGGCTTCGTCGGTCATCGGGGGACTCCTCCCGGACGGTGCATGGGCGGTCGGCGAGAGCGGCGGGATCCGCAGCGGCTCAGCGTGTTCCGAGTTCGGCGTCGAGCAGTGCGAACAGCTCGTGGTCGGTGGCCCCGGTGACATCGGCGGTGGCGGCGGCGGGCGCGCCGGTGAGCTGGTTGAGCGAGGCTCGCAGGCGGTCACGCAGTTCGGCGTGCACGGCCGGTGCGAACGGGGTATCGCGCAGTGCGCGTTCGAATTCCGCGACCAGCTCCAATACCGGCGGACGGGCGCCGGCCGTGGCGATCCGGTCGCACAGTTGCCGGACCAGCGCGCCGACGGTGGCGTGGTCGAACAGGGTGGTGGTGGGCAGGTCCAGGTGGAAGGTGGCGCCGAGATGGCGCGCCAGCTCTACCGCCGCCAGCGAGCCCAGGCCGATGTCGCGCAGCCGGTCCTCGGCGGCCAGCACCGGCGGCGCGCCGCGGATGGTGCGGGCGACGCTCGCCGCCACGACGTCGAAGACGACGCGGTACTGCTCGTCGGGCGGCAGTGACGGCAGCGCCCGCAACCACGCGGGCGGGGCGGCGGCCGGCTCGGAAGGCGTTGCTGTAGACCGCTGTTCGTCCGGAGACCGATCGTCCGCCGTCGCGGCGAAGACACTGTGGTCCTCGTCGGCCAGCGCCGCGCGGATGACGATCTTGTCGATCTTGCCCATCGCATTGCGCGGAATCTGCGCGGCGTGCACCACCCGCGTCGGCAGCTTGTAGCGCGCCAGCTCGCCCTCGGCGAAACGCCGCAGATCGGCCAGGGTGGGCCGGAGTTCGGCGCGGCTGCTCACGATCGCGACGACGCTCTCGCCCTCGTGCGGGTCGGGCACTCCGACCACCGCCACATCGGTCACGCCGGGACACCGCGCCAGCACCTGCTCGACCTCGGCCGAGTACACGTTGTCGCCGCCCACGATGATCATGTCCTTGCGCCGGTCGACCAGGTAGAGGCAGCCGTCGCGGTCCAGATAACCGATGTCGCCGGTGCGGAACCAGCCGTCGACGAACGCGGCCGCGGTGGCCTCGGGGGCATTGCGATAGCCACCGGTCACCGTCGGCGCGCGCAGGCACACCTCGCCGGGCTCGCCCGCGTCCACCGGTGTCCCGGCGGCCGGGTCGAGGATGCGAATCTCGGTGTAGGGCAACGCGAGTCCGGCCGAGGCGGCATGCTCGGCGGTGCGATCGGCGGGCAGGCAGGTGACGAACAGCGTCTCGGTGAGGCCGTACGCCTGCTGCAGCGCGATGCCGCGGTCCAGGTATCGGCCGATCAGCGGCGCGGGTGCGGGCGCACCGGCGGTGACCGCGGTGCGCAGGGCCGACAGATCCGCCGCGGGGAAGCCGGGCAGGGCCGCGACCGCAGCGAACATGGCCGGTACCGCGAAAACGGTGGTGACCCGGTAGTCGACCAGATCCGCCAGCATCCGCGGGGGCTGGAAGTCGCGGCGCAGCACCACCGTTCCGCCGCGCAGCAACGTGCGCAAGGTGAAACAGCCCAGCGGCGCGGTATGGAACAGGGGCGCCACCACCAGGGTGACATCCAGCGGCGCGGCGGCCGCCACCATGTCCATGTTGACCCCGTTCCACCACAGGTTCCCGTGCGTCAGCTGCACACCCTTGGGCCTGCCCGTGGTGCCCGAGGTATAGGCGAGCATTGCGGGCCGGTCGGCCGGGCACGGTACGGGTTCCGGGACCGTGTCGCCGGCCATCGGCGGTAGCACTTCCCAAGCGCCGCTGGGGGTTTCGTCGAGGTCCTGGCCCGGGTCACCGGGCACGAGCAGCAGCCGTGCGGCGCTTCCGGCGGCCTCGGCGATCTCCCGGTGCCCGGGTTCGACCACGAGGGTGTGCGGCGCGCAGTCCGCGAGGATCACCGCCACCTCCGGCGCGGTCAACCGCGAATTCACCGGCACGAACACCGATCCCAGCCGTGCGGCCGCCAGAAAAGTGGCCAGGAAGGTGACGCTGTTGCCGCCCAGGTACACCACGCGGTCGCCGTCGCCCGCGCCGCCGTCGGCCAGCACCGCCGCCAGCCGCCGGGCCTGCGCGGCGAGTACGTCGTAGCTGTAGGTGCCGCCCTCGTACACCACCGCGACCCGGCGCCCGGCCTGCCGGGCCAGGGCGTCCACGCGAGCCGCCGGGCCGAGATCCACCGTTGCCGTCATCGATCCTCCCGCTGCTAGGACTTTCCGCTGCCGCGTCACGCCGAATCCGGCAGTGCGGCAGACAGATTCGTGCGGTACCCGGTTCGCCGCGCGAACTCCGCGATACCCTCCAGGTGCCGCGGTCCGAGGTCGAAGTCCAGGGCGCGGGTGTAGTAGCGCCGCAGGGTGTCCGCGTCGAATTCCTCCCAGCGCGCGGCCCGCTCGCACAACTCGTCCATTTCCGCCAGCGCCACATCGCGCGCGGTCAGCAGATCGGCGTGCACGCGGCGCACGGAATCCGGCTCGCGCAAGGCGAATTCGCGCCGCACACCGAGTACGGCGAAGACGAACGGCAACCCGGTCCACTCGCGCCACATCTGCCCGAGGTCGTGCACGATCAGGCCCCGCTCGGGCGCGTCGAACAGCGCGGTGCGCAGCGCGACGTCGCCGATCAGCACCGCGGCCGGGGCCTGCGCGAACATGATCGCCGGGTCGGGCGGGCTGACGAAGAACCGGGGCCGCACCCCGACGTAGTCACTGAGCAGCAGCCTGGCCAGCCGCACCGAGGTCCGGCTGGTCGAGCTCATCGCCACCGGGACGCCGTCGAGCCGGTCCAGCGGCACCCGGCTCACGATCAGGCACGACATCACCGGTCCGTCGCAGCCGATGGCCAGGTCCGGCAGCAGCTCCAATTCGTCTGTGTGCGACAGGTATTCGACCAGACTGATGGGGCCGAGGTCGATCGATCCGGCGGCGAGCGCGTCGCTGAGATCGTCGGGGGTGCCGTGCACCAGATCCAGCTCGATCAGGTTGCCGGTGCGGGCCAGCCCCCACATGATGGGGAGCCAGTTGAGGAAGTCGATATGGCCGACCCGCGGACGTTGCCGCACGGTCGTGCGGTGCCGGTTGCGGGCACCCGGGCCGGACACTGAGCGCATAGGCCCACTGTTGTCCAATCACCCAGGAGCGGTAACCCCTACGCGTCCCCTAAGCTCGTCGTTCGGCCGCACGACTGTGCGGCGGCACGGGGATCCGGTCGGGGTCGGTGGCGTGCTCGCGCAGCAGCCGCAGCATCGCCGTGCGGGCCCGGTCGAACACGGCGGGCTCGTCGAGCAGCGTCGAGTCGGCCACCGCGCTGCGCTCGATGGCCGCCAGTTCGAAGGCCAGCTGCGCCGGATCGGTCGCGGCGGTGATCTCGCCCAGTTGCTGGGCCTCCACGATGGTCTGGCGGTGAAAGTCGTGCCACTGCTGCCACACCGAGACGATGGCGTCGCGCACCCGGCCGGGCCGCGACCCGAACTCCGAGCCGACCGACAGGAAGAAGCAGGCGCCGTCGGCCGCGGCGTCCCTGCTGGTGTGGTCGAGCCAGGCCTCGCACAGCGTACGCAGCCGCTCGATGCCCGAGGGCAGCCGCAGCGCCGGGCCGATCACCTCGGCGATGAAGGTCGACTTGGCCTCCTCGATGGCGGCCAGCTGAAGTTCCTCCTTGGACCCGAAGAGCCCGAATACGCCGCTCTTGCTGGCGCCGAGGGCGGTGGCGAGCCGGCCGATGGTCAGCCTGTCCAGGCCCTCCACCGCGCCGACCTGGACTGCTTCACGCAGGATGGCACGGCGGGTGTCGTGGCCGCGTGCCGGGCGAGTCTCCGTCATCGACCCGTGTCTCCTTTTTCACAACCCCTGGCTGAGTAACCCCTCGACACCCATCGTAGCCGAACGATCGTTCGGCCAGACTGTTCGGTCCGTGCCGTAATCCGCGCGCTTTCGTGAGTCGTCGGTCGTCACCGCCTTGACCGGACCGAACGATCGTGCGTTAATGAACCCGCACGAACGTTCGGTTCAACAGACTGTGAGGTCTTCCCGATGTGCCCTCTCGTGATTCCCCGGCAGGTGGACGATGACTGATGACGTCGCCGACAAGGTCTCGAACCAGGCGTCGGCATACCCCCTCCCCGCAGGAGCCCGCGCGCCGATCGAGCCGCGGCGAGTCCTGCTGATTACTTCGGTGGCCACCTTCGTGGCCTTCCTCGACATGTCCGTGGTGAACGTCGCGTTCTCGGACATCTTCGAAAGTTTTCCCGGTACCGCGCTGCCGACCCTGTCGTGGGTGGTGTCCGGATACGCCGTGTTCTTCGCGGCCGTGCTGACCCCTGTGGGCCGCTACGCCGACGTGTTCGGCCGCAAGGCGGTCTTCCTGTGGTCGCTGCTCGCGTTCACCATCGCCTCCGCGCTGTGCACCGCGGCGCCGACGATCGAATTCCTCATCGGCGCAAGGTTTTTGCAGGGCCTTGCGGCCGGTGGCATGATCCCCGCCGCTCTCGGCCTGGTACTCGGCGCCTACCCGCCCGAGCGCCGGGTCACGGCGGTGGCGGCCTGGGTGGCGGCCTCCTCCGCGGCCGCCGCCTTCGGTCCCGCCCTCGGCGGACTGCTGGTGTGGGCCTGGGACTGGCGGGCGGTGTTCCTGATCAACGTCCCGGTCGGCCTGGTGGCCTTCGTGGTCGGTCGCAGTTGGCTGCCGGAGATCAAGCCGGAGGTGCGGGAGCGGCCCGACCCGGTGGGTGCGATCCTGATCGCGCTCGGCGTCGGCGCGGCGGTCGTCGGACTCACCCAGGGTGGCGAATGGGGTTGGCTCAGTGCCGGATTCATCGTCACCACGGTGGGCGGACTGGTGCTGCTGGCCGCCGGGATCCTGCGCTCGATGCGGCAGCGGGTGCCGGTGTTCGAGGTGCACCTGTGGGCCGACCGCAAGTTCGCCGCCGCCAGCGCGGTGTCGTTCCTGTTCGGCATCGCGATGTTCGCGTGGCTGCTGGCCTGCCCGCTGTACACCATCGTGGTCTGGAAGTACTCGATCTGGGAAGCGGGACTGGCGAATTCGCCGGGCGCGTTCACCGCCGCGATCGGCGCCGGCGTAGTCGGCAAGTCGAAACATCCCGACATCCAGCGTCTCGCGACGATCGCCGGTGCGGTGCTGTTCGGCATCGCCGGAGTGCTGTTCGCGCTGCTGCTGCACGAGGAGAGCCGGTTCTGGGCGGTGTGGCTGCCGGTCGGCCTGCTGTCCGGGCTGGCGATCGGCCTGCTGATGACCGCGGTGTCCTCGGCCGCGGCGACCTCGGTGCCGCAGGAGAAGTTCGCCTCCGGGTACGGCATGAGCATGACCGCCCGGCAGATGGGCGGTGGCCTCGGTATCGCGGCGTTCGCGGCGATCACCACCACGATCACCACCGGCTGGCTGGACGGGCTGCACGCGGTGTTCTGGTTCGCCGCTGCCGCGATGGTGCCGGTGGTGCTGGCGGCCCTGCCGATGACGGGCTCGCCGGCGGCGCCGGTGGCCGCCAACGGTGCGGCCCCGCGGATGCCCGCGCCGGGAGCGCCGTGACCGTGTGTGATCGAACTCATAGCATGAATTTCAGGGCGCCGAGCGGGGCCGGTGAAGACCGCCGCTCGGGTCGGAAAGGCGGCTGACGCCGACAGCGCGCAATTCGAGAAAACATATCGATCCCGACCGGGCGTATCGGATACTCCGATACGCCTGATCGGCGTGTGTGCACGAGTCGCCATTTTTCCGGCGGACGTGGATAATTTACGATGAACGAGTTCTTGTCGGACTCGGTCGGAGCGTGGGGGGAAATCAAGCTAATGCGGCCCAAACATGGGATGTTCCAACGAATTTCGCCGCCGGGACACCGCGTTCGCGGTGCGGTTACCGGACATTGCTGTGAACACTTTCGGTCGTTCGCACGATTACCATGACGAACGGTGGACGCCGGGGTCCTCGTACCGTATCCGTTACCGGCCGCAACAAATTCGCGACTGGTCTGTTGGGTAAGGGTGCTTCCCTTGGTAGCAGTTGAAAGAATCGCAGAATCGGAACAGAGAATTACGGGTGGGACCGTTTCTGTCGGGGGGCGCGGTCGACCTTGGCCGGTGCCGGCGGCACTGGCCTACCTGCGCCGAGGCGGCGCCGGACGGGTTCGGGTGGCGCAACTGCTGGCAGTACTGGATCAGCCGACCGCGCTGTGGATCCTGGCGCGCGTGCTGGACGCGGAACCGGCCGCGGTGGCCGCGGTGGTGCGCGAGCTGACCGCGGCGAATCTGGTGGCGTACGCGCAGTTCCGGCGGCGCGACGTCCGCGACGCGGTGGTGCGCGAGGTGCCGGTGCCGGTGCGGCAGCGGCTGCACCGCCGGATCGCCGAGGTGCTCGAGGACGGCGGCGCGCCCGCCGTGCGGGTGGCAGATCACCTGCTCGGCGCCGACGATATCCGGATGCCGTGGGCGGTGCCGGTGTTGCGCGCGGCCGCCGAGGACGCCATCGCCGACGACGAGATCCACCGGGCCATCGACTATCTCGAACTGGCCTGCCGGCTCTCCGACGACGACGCCGACCGCGCGGTCATGCTGATGATGCTGGCGATGGTCCGCTGGCGGCTCAACCCGTCGACGTCCAACCGCAGCTTCGCGCGGCTGCTGGTGGCGGTGCGCGGCGGCGCGATGCCGGTGGCGTGCCTGCCCATGGCGGCCCGGTACCTGCTGTGGCACGGCCGCACCGACGACGCCGCGGTGGCGCTGCGACTACTACGGTCGGCCGCCCGCGCCGGTGACGAGACCGGCATCGCGGGCTGGTCGGCGCTGCGGGAATGGCTGGCCTGTCATTATCCGGGGCTGCTGGACGGCACCGAGGCGCCGATGGGCGGCAGCGAAACCGACCGTGCCGCAGCGTATCTGCGCAGCGGCTGGGCCGAGTCCGACGCCGACGCCGCCCGCCTGCTGTCGGACGTGTTCACCCACGGTGCGTGCGACCACGCGATGGCGCGGGCACAGCGGCTGGTGCGCGCGCACCGCCTCGACGACACCACCTTCGGCGCGCTGCTGATGGTGCTCGACGGCATGGTCTACAGCGATCGGCTGGATTCGGCGGCGATCTGGTGCGAGTCGCTGATGCTGGAGTCGGCGGCGCGGCGGGCGCCGGCCTGGCAGTCGATCTTCGCGATCTGGCGGTCGGCGATGTTCGTGCGCGCGGGCTCGCTGGACGCCGCCATCGGCCACGCGGGCAGCGCGCTGGGCCGGGTGCGCGGCGAAAGTCTGGGCACCTACGCGGGTTTGGCGGTCGCCAGCCTGGTGGAGGCCTCGACGGCGGCGGGGCGCTATCGCGAGGCCGCCGCCTACCTCGACACCGAACTGCCCGACACGGTGCCGCTGTCGCGGATCGGCCTGCACTATCTGCGCGCGCGGGGCCGCTACCGGCTCGCCATCGGCGACCACGAGTCGGCGCGCGCGGACTTCACCCTGTGCGGCGAGCGAATGCGGGCCTGGCGCATGGATATTCCGGGCATCGCGGCCTGGCGCAACGATCTGGCCGAGACGTATCTGGCGGCCGGTGACCTGTCCGCGGCGCGCAGTTGGGCGGCGGCGCACGTGCAACACATTCGCGGCGCCACCCGTCATTCCAGCGGCGCGACCTCGTTACGACTGGTCGCCGCCACCAGCGCGCCCGCGCAGCGGGTCGGGCTGTTGCGCAAGGCGACCGAAATCGCCGCGGCGGGCCCCGACATGCTCGAATTGGCCACGGCGCTGGCCGATCTCGCGCAGGCATATCTCGATATCGGGGAACGGGATCGGGCGCGCACCGCGACGCGGCGGGCACTGCGGCTGGCCGAGCAGTGCGGCGCGGAACCGCTACGGGCCCGGCTGGCTGGCGCCCGCGGACCGGGCCTGCACTCGGTGCCGCCGACCGATAATCCGCGCGGGGCGCTGGACACGCTGAGCCCGTCGGAGCTGAAGGTGGCGCGGCTGGCGGCGGCCGGTTGCCGCAATCGCGATATCGCGCGGGATCTGCACATCACCACCAGTACCGTCGAACAGCACCTCACTCGCGTCTATCGCAAGCTCGGCGTCACCCGCCGCACCGACCTGGCGGTCGTGCTCGGCGGGAGCGAGCCGGAGCGGACGGAGGCGGTATGAGCCGGTGTCACTGCCGCAGGATCTGCTCCAAGAGCTTCTCGCCCTCCAGCAGCAGGAGGAACAAGCTGTAGTAGATCGTGAGCATAGTGAATAAGTGTGCAACACGACGTGCCGGCGGGTGCGGGTTTGGTCGGGAGATCCGGGGCGGCCCTGGTCAGCGCGGCTCGCGGAATATCGCGGCCGCGCGGTCAGGGCCGCGGGTCCGGGGAGCCGGGGAAGCCGGGCTCGAAGAGTGCAGGCGGCCAGGTGAATTCGGTCTCGGCCAGCACCTTCGCGATCTGCTCGGACGGCATCGGATGGTGGAAGTACCAGCCCTGCGCGGTATCGCAGCCCATGTCCAGCAGCCGCTCGGCCTGGTGCTGGGTCTCCACACATTCGGCGGTGACGGTCAGGCCCAGCTCGTGGCTCAGATCGATGATGCTCTGCAGCACCAGCAGGTCGCTGCGGCTGGATGTGCCGGGCGTGCGGATGCGGTGGATGAACGGCCCGGCCAGCTTGACCACGTGCAGCGGCAGCCGGCCGAGATAGGCCAGATTCGAGTAGCCGGTGCCGAAGTCGTCGATGGCGATGCGCACCCCGGCCTCGGTGAGCGCGCGCAGGGCCTGCAGCGGCCGCCCCGCCGCGTGCATGAACGCCCGCTCGGTGAGCTCCAGCTGTAGCCGGTGCGGGTCGATTCCGGTGTCGTCGATGGTCCGCCGCACCCGGTCCAGCCAGGTCGGGTCGGCCACCTCCGCGGCCGAGACATTGACGCTCAGCACCGGGGTGCGCGGCCCGTAGGTGTCCTGCCAGTCGCGCGCGGCGCGGCAGGAGTCGGCGAGCACCACCGCGCCGAGCGCCCCGATATGCCCGCCGTCCTCGGCGAGCTCCACGAACCGGGCCGGGGTCAGCACGCCGAGGTCGGGATGCCGCCAGCGGACCAGTGCCTCCACCGCCACCGGCGCCCGGCCGCTGAGCGCGACGATCGGCTGGAAGTCGAGGAAGAACTCGCCCCGGCCCAGCGCGGCGGGCATCGCCGCGGACAGTTCGGCGCGGGTGTGCTCGCGGCGGCGTCGGTCGGCATCGAACATCGCGTAGCGGCCGCGGCCGTCGGCCTTGGCCCAGTACATGGTGGTGTCGGCGGCCTGCAGCAACTCGTCGGTGCTGGTGTGCCCGGCGCGCTGCACCGTCACCCCGACACTGGCGCTCACGTTGAGCCGGTGGCCGTGGATGTCGAACGGCCGGGTGAACGCGTCCAGTACGGTGCGGGCCAGTCGCGCGAGATCGCCGCCGCTGGCCGCGCGGGGCACGAGAACCACGAATTCGTCGCCGCCCATGCGCGCCACCAGATGATCCGGCTCGGTGATGCAGGCGCTCAGGCGCGCCGCGGCCTGGGTCAGCAGTTCGTCGCCCGCGGCGTGGCCGAAGGTGTCGTTGACGCTCTTGAAGTGGTCGAGATCGACGTAGCAGAGGCCGACCCGGGCGTCGGGATCGGCGAACGCCGTGGCCAGCGCGTCGAAGAAGCGGCTGCGGTTGGCCAGCCCGGTGAGCTGGTCGTGGTGGGCGCGGTAGTGCAGCCGCTCGCGCAGCACGCGCTGCTCGGAGATGTCCTCGACCAGTACCAGCGTGTACTGCGGCAGGCCCTGCTCGTCGCGGATGAGCGACACGTTGATGTTGGTCCACACCGTGTGGCCGTCGCGGTGCCGATACGCCTTCTCCAACTGCACGTTGTCGTGGTCGCCGCGCAGCACGCCCGCGTACAGCTGCCACATGCCCGGCGGATCGTCCGGATGGGTCAGTTCGGCGACGTTGAGTTCGGCCATCTCCTCGGGCCGGTAGCCCAGCAGCGCGGCGAAGGCGTGATTGACCTCGATGATGCGGCCGGTCATATCGGACAGTCCGGTGCCGATCCCGGCTTGCGAGAACACCGCCCGCAACCGCGCCTCGCTGGTACGCAACCGTTGTTCGGCCAGCTCCCGCGCGGCCAGCACCGCGGTATGCACGCTCTCCTGCTCGCTCAGCAGCCACGCCCGGAAGGCCCGCACATAGCCGGAGGCGAAGGCGGCGAGCACTTCCGCGGCTCGGTGCGCGCTCACCCCCGTGGCCGCGAAGTGGTCGCTGAGAACGGCGATGCTGCGGCCCAGCACCTCGTCGCCGACGAAATGGGCGCGCGCCAGCCGGCCGCCGGCCTCGGCCGCGCGCACGGTGCCTCCGCTGCGGGACACCGCGTGCAGGTCGGCGGCCAGTCCGGTCAACAGGTCGCGTACCTCGGCGGCGCTCAGCGGCACGACGTGATCGCGGGCCCCGCCACCGAGGGCGGCCGCCCACCGCTCGGCCAGATCGGCGTGCAGGACGTCGTCGGACCCTTCCCACGCCATAAGATTCGATCCTAGTCGGCGGCGTCGCCGCGTGTGAACCGCATACGTTTCGAAGGTTGCTCGAATACGATTGCGATGCTTCGTTTTCCGGTGCAGAGAGGTTTTGCGATGACCAGACCGAGTTGGGCGCCCGAGGGAATCGATCTGGACCGGCCCAGCGCCTCGCGAGTTTACGATTTCTTCGTCGGCGGCATGCACAATTTCGAGATCGATCGCGTGCTCGCCCGGCAGATCGAGTCGTTCACCCCGAACGTCGCCGAGACCATGCGCGCCAACCGGGATCTGCTGCGCCGGTGCGTGCGTGACCTGGTCGACGCCGGGATCACGCAGTTCCTCGACCTGGGTTCGGGCATTCCGACGGTCGGCAACGTGCACGAGGTGGCGCAGGCGCGCAATCCCGAATCACGGGTGGTCTATGTCGATATCGATCCGGTCGCGGTCGCGCACAGCCAGGCGATACTCGCCGGGAACGAGCGCGCGAGCGTCGTGCGGGCCGATATGGCCGATCCCGAGACGATTCTCGCCGATCCGGAGGTGACCCGGTTGCTGGACTTCGGGCAGCCGGTCGCGGTGCTGTTGCTCGGGGTGCTGCACTTCGTGCCCGACGATGCCGACCCGGCCGGTTGCGTGGCGCGGCTGCAGGAGGCGGTCGCGCCCGGCAGCTACATCGCGATCACGCACGCCACCGCGGACGGGCAGCCCGCGGAGGTGCTGGAGGCGCAGAAACTCTCCGGCCGCACCTCCACCGAGATCGTGCTGCGCGGCAAGGATGAGATCGCGGCCTTCTTCGGCGACTGGCCCCTGCTCGAGCCGGGCCTGGTGCACCTGCCGCTGTGGCGGCCGGAGAACCCCGCCGACGTCGGGGAGCGGCCCGAGATGTCCGGCGCGTACGGGGGTCTCGCGCGCAAGGAATGACCGCCCGAAGGGCTGGTCCGAGCGGTCGTGCTGGATGGAAGCAATTGGTGCCGAGTCGTTTTCGCGGATCCGCGGCCGACCGCGGCGGCGGCGACTGTAAGGTGTGAGCGCCTCGACGTAATTGGAAGGATTGTGGTGCGTACACCTTTGCTGATGGTTGTGTTCGGACTGGCGCTGGCGGCCGGTGGGCCGAGCGTGATAGCGGCGGCCGACCCGCTGCCCGGCGTGAGCGCCGCGCCGATCGCCGAACCGGTGATGCTGGGCGCGGACGCCGACGGCCAGGCCGTCACCTTGTCGTCCGGCCAGGAACTGGTGGTGGCGCTGCCGGACACCCCGTCCACCGGCTACCACTGGCAGGTCGCCGAGATCGACCAGGCCGTGCTGCACCAGGAGGGCGAACCGCAGTTCCGCCAGAACCCGGGCGACCTGATGCCCGGCGGCCCCGGCAACTCGGTGTGGGCCTTCACCGCCGGGGACCGCGGCGCCAGCCACCTGACCCTGGTGTCGGTGCGCCCGGGCGACCCCGCCCCGGCACAGCAGTTCTCGCTCGACGTGACCGTGAACTGAGCCTGCCGCACAACGACATCCGGCCTGGGCGGACACTTTTCGCGCCGTCGCGGCAACACGTGCCGCTACGAGAAGATTTGTGACCGCCCAGGCCGGATGTATTCGGGACCGTCTCGTCAGGACACCGCCACCAACCGAGCCGCGTTCGCCGACACGTCGTCGGCCGCCTCGTTGGCGGTGAGTTCGGCCCGGACCCGATCGCGATAGCGGGCCAGTTCGGCGGTCTTGGTGGCGTCGTCCCAGCCCAGATGGCTCGCGATCAGGTCGGCGACCACCTCGGCGGCGGCCAGTCCGCGGTCGGGTACCTCGATGGAGATGCGGGTGCGGCGGGTGAGGATGTCGTCCAGGTGCAGGGCGCCCTCGTGGGTGACCGCGTACACCGCCTCGACACCGAGATACTCGCCGCTGCCCGGCAACCGCATGCCGAGTTCGGGCGCGGCGTCGATCATCGCGATCAGCTCGGAGGCCAGCGAGCCGTAGCGCTCGAGCAGATGGGTCACCGTCTCGACCGGCAACCCCGCCCGCCGCGCGACCGTCTCGGCGTCGGCGCGCAATTCGTGATAGCCGACCGCGCCCAGGACCGGCAGGTTCTCGGTCACCGACGGCGCCACCGCCCGCCCGAAGCCCGCCACCGCGGCATCGACCACATCGGCGGCCATCACCCGGTAGGTGGTGTACTTGCCGCCCGCGATCACGAACAGGCCCGGAACCGGTTCGGCCACCACGTGTTCGCGCGACAGCTTCGCGGTCTCGTCCGAGGCGCCCGACAGCAGCGGCCGCAGCCCGGCGTAGGTGCCGACGATATCGTCCTCGGAAATCGGTTCGCGCAGTAGCGAATTCACGTGATCGAGGATGTAGCGCACGTCCGTCGCGGTCGCCACCGGGTGGTCGCGGTCCAACGACCAGTCGGTGTCGGTGGTGCCGATGATCCAGTGCGCGCGCCACGGGATCACGAACAGCACACTCTTCTCGGTCTTCATGATCAGGCCGGTGCGCAGGTCCAGCCGCGCACGCGGCACCATGATGTGCACGCCCTTGGACATGCGCACCCGGAACGGGAAGTCCACGCCGGTCATGGCGTTCATCTCGTCGGTCCACACGCCCGTCGCGCTGATCACGCTGCGGGCCCGCACGTCGTAGGTGCGGCCGCTCTCCAGATCGGTGATCGTCGCGCCGGCCACCCGATCGTGGTCGCGCAGCAATGCCGTCACCTTGGTGCGGGTGAGCACGGTGGCGCCGTGCTGGGCGGCGGTGCGGGCCAGCATCATGGTGTGCCGCGCGTCGTCGACCTGGGCGTCGAAGTACCGGATGGCGCCGACCAGGGCGTCCTCGCGCAGCGCGGGCGCGAATTCCAGTGCGCGCGAACGGCTCAGATGCCGGTGCATGGGCAGTGCGCGGGCGCCGCCGAGGGTGTCGTAGAGCGCGACCCCGGCGCCGATGTAGGGACGTTCCCAGTGCCGCCGCAACGGGAACAGGAACGGCACCGGGTGCACGAGGTGCGGGGCGAGCCGGTTCAGCAGCAGGCCGCGCTCTTTCAGCGCCTCCCGTACCAGGGCGAAGTCCAGTTGCTCCAGATACCGCAGCCCGCCGTGGATGAGTTTGCTGGAGCGGCTCGAGGTCCCGGCCGCCCAGTCGCGGGCCTCCACGACGACGGTGGTCAGGCCGCGTGCGGCGGCGTCCAGCGCGGCGCCGGCGCCGACCACGCCGCCGCCGATGATCAGGACGTCGATGTCGTCGCGGCCCAGGGAGCGCAGCGCGTCGGCCCGGTACTGCGGGTCCAATTGTGTTGTCACAGCGGTATTTCTCTCTCGTGTTCCGTACGGGTCAGTCGTCGACGTCGACCCAGTCGAGCGTGCGGGCCACTGCCTTCTTCCATCGCGCGTAGCCGCGTTCGCGTTGCTCCTCGCTCGATGTCGGGGTCCAGCGCTTGGATTCCTGCCAGTTCTGGGCCAGTTCGTCGACGTCCTTCCAGAAGCCGACCGCCAGCCCGGCGGCGTAGGCGGCACCGAGCGCGGTGGTCTCCGACACCACCGGCCGTGACACCGGCACGCCGAGGAAGTCGGCCTGCAACTGCATGCACAACTCGTTGGCGGTGACGCCGCCGTCCACTCGCAGCACGTCCAAGCGCACGCCGGAGTCGGCCTGCATGGCCTCCACGACGTCACGGGTCTGATAGCAGATGGCCTCCAGCGCGGCGCGCGCCAAGTGCGCGTTGTTGCTGTAACGGGACAGGCCGACGATGACGCCGCGCGCGTCGGAACGCCAGTAGGGCGCGAACAGACCCGAGAACGCCGGGACGAAATACACCCCGCCGTTGTCCTCGACCTGCCGGGCCAGCGATTCGCTCTGTGCCGCACCGGAAATGATGCCGAGCTGGTCGCGCAGCCACTGGATCGCCGAGCCGGTCACCGCGATCGAACCCTCCAGCGCGTACACCGGCCGCTGGTCGCCGAACTGGTAGGCGACGGTGGTGAGCAGGCCGTGCTCCGAACGCACCATTTCCTCGCCGGTGTTGAGCAGCAGGAAGTTTCCGGTGCCGTAGGTGTTCTTGGCCTCGCCGGGGCGGAAGCACAGCTGGCCGACGGTCGCCGCCTGCTGATCGCCGACCACGCCCGCGATCGGCACCTCGGCCTGGAACGGGCCGTCGGCCGAGGTGGTGCCGAACAGGTCCGGATTCACCGAGGGCCGGATCTCGGGCAGCATCGCGCGCGGCACCCCGAACAGTTCCAGCAGTTCGTCGTCCCAGTCCAGCGTCTCGAGGTTCATCAGCATGGTGCGGCTGGCGTTGGTGACGTCGGTGACGTGGTTGCCGCCGCGCGGACCGCCGGTGAGGTTCCACAGCACCCAGGTGTCGGAGGTGCCGAACAGGGCGTCGCCGCGCTCTGCCGCCTCCCGCACGCCGGGGACGTTCTCCAGGATCCATTTCAGTTTCCCGCCGGAGAAGTACGTCGCGGGCGGCAGTCCGGACTTGTGCCGGATGGTGTCGGCGTGGCCGGCGCGCTCGAGGTCGGTGACGATGCGGTTGGTGCGGGTGTCCTGCCAGACGATGGCGTTGTAGAAGGGCCGCCCGGTGCGCCGGTTCCACACGATGGTGGTCTCGCGCTGATTGGTGACGCCGACCGCGGCCAGGTCCTCGGCCGTCAGATCCGCGTGTGCCAGTGCGGTTTTGATGACGGTGCTGGTGCGTTCCCAGATCTCGGCGGGGTTGTGCTCGACCCATCCGGCGCGGGGCATGATCTGCTCGTGCTCCAGCTGCCAGCGAGCGACCTCGTTGCCGCCGTGGTCGAACACCATGAAGCGAGTGCTGGTGGTGCCCTGGTCGATGGCTCCGACATACCGGGTCATCGTGGGTCCTTTCGCAAAAGTGATGGGGGAGAAGGGTATACGGGATCAGAAGACGGCGGCGGCGACCAGGCCCGCGAGCGCGCCGCCGACCAGCGGGCCGAGCACGGGCACCCAGGCGTAGGCCCAGTCGTTGGATTTGCCTTGCGGTGCGGGGCTTTCCGCCGGCGCCCCGGTCGACTGCGCGCCGACGCCCGCCGCGGCCGGAACCCGAGTCGCCGCGGTCCGGGTCACCGGCAGGACCGCGTGCGCCAACCGCGGGCCCAGATCGCGCGCCGGGTTGATCGCGTATCCGGTGGGGCCGCCCAGCGACGCACCGATGCCGACCACCAGCAGCGCCGCCGCTAGCGGACCCAGCCCGCTCGGGGTGTGGCCGATGCCGATGATGACCAGCACCAGCACGAAGGTGGCGATCACCTCGGTGGCGAAATTCCAGCGGTAGGAACGGATTTCGGGACCGGTGGCGAAGACGCCGAGCTTCTTCCCGGCGTCCGGCTCGGCGTCGAAGTGTTTCTTGTAGGCCAGATAGGCGGCGGTCGCGCCGAGGAACGCGCCGACCAGCTGCCCGGCGACATAGGCGATCGTGGTGGCGGCGGTGATCGCGATGCCGGGCGCGTAGTCGTCCGCGCCGCTGAACAGGATCCCGATCGTGACGGCCGGATTGAGGTGGCCGCCGGTCTTGTAGGCGACGTACACGCCGCCGAACACGCCCAGCCCCCAGCCGAAGTTGATCAGCAGCCAGCCGCCGTCGAAGCCCTTCGTCTTCGCGAGCAGCACGTTGGCGACCACGCCCACGCCGAGCAGGGCCAGCACGCCCGTGCCGAGCGCCTCGCTGAGGAAGATCGACCCGAAGTTCACCGTTGAGCCTCCGTCCGCCGTCGGCCGCCCCGGTGCGACCGTCCTGGCCGCGACGCTACGGCCGCGGCGCCGCCTCGAACACCGTGGTCGTTCGACAATGTCGAACAGGACGGGTGGAGCGTGCTCGTCGCGAAGGCTACCGTCCGACCGTGGTCAGCAGGGGACGGCCCAGGTCACACCGCGTGGTCGCGGCGACGCCGGGCCGGTGCGCGTGTTCGGCGCCGCCGAATCCGCGGTGGCGAGTTAGGTTGCGTGCATGCCGGGTCCGATTCAGTCGATCGAGCGCGCGGCGGCCGTGCTGCGCCTGCTCGCCCGCTCCGGTCGCCTCGGGGTGGGCGAGATCGCCGGGGCGCTCGGGCTGGCGAAACCGACCGCGCACGGCATCCTGCGCACCCTGCGGGACGTGGGGTTCGTCGAGCAGGATCACGACAGCGGCAAATATCGGCTGGCCGCGGCCCTGCGCGGGGTCGGCACCGGCTACCTCGATCCGAACGACCTGCGCTCGCGGGCGATCAACTGGGCCGACGGGCTGGCCGCCCGAACCGGCGAGGCGGTGCGGATCGCGGCGCGGGCGGGCGGGGACGGTGTCGTGGTGGTGCACCACGTATTTCGTCCCGACAACACCGAGCAAGCCTTGGAGGTAGGGCAGGAACTACCCGCGCACGCCACCGCGCTGGGCAAGGTATTGCTGGCCGCCGACGCGGATCTGGCCGCGCGGGTGCTGCGCGGGACACCGGTCGCGCTGACCCACCGCACTCTCGCCGACCCCGACGCGCTGACTCGGGAGATCGCCGCGGTCCGGCAGGCCGGATGGGCGGCGGAGATCGAGGAGTTCCGATCCGGCACAGCCGGTCTCGCCGCGCCGCTGCGCTCGCACGGCGGGCTCGTGGTCGGGGCGATCGGAGTCGCGGGGGCGGTGGACCGGCTCTGTGACGCGCGGCTGCGGCCGCGGGCGCGGTTGGTCGGGTACGTCCGCGAGGCCGCGGGTGCGGTGTCGCGGGAACTCGGGGCGCAATGACGGCCCGCCGAATGGGCGTGTCCAGTACGGAATATGTTGCCGCTCAGAATGTTTCGATAGGAAGTGGCCGCGCATGACGCAGCGATACGTGCTGGCGATCGACCAGGGCACGACCTCGAGCCGGTGCATCCTGTTCGACCAGCGTGCCCGGCTGGTGGGCGTGGCGCAGCGCGAGCACCGGCAGTACTACCCGCGGCCGGGGTGGGTCGAACAGGACGCCGCCGAGATCTGGCGCAATGTGGAGCGCATCCTCCCGCAGGTGCTGCGCGACGCCGGGGTGAGTGCGGAACAGGTTGCGGCAGTGGGGATCGCGAACCAGCGCGAGACGACCGTGGTGTGGGATCGGCGCACCGGCGTTCCGGTCGGCCGCGCGATCGTGTGGCAGGACGTGCGCACCGAGGAACTGGTCCGAGGGTTCGAGAGTGCGACCGGGGCGGAGCGCATCCGGGAGCTGTCCGGCCTGCCGCTGGCCACCTACTTCGCCGCGCCGCGGCTGCGGTGGCTACTCGACACCGTGCCCGGCCTGCGCGAGCGGGCCGAACGCGGTGAGGTGCTGTTCGGCACCATGGAGAGCTGGCTGATCTGGAACCTCACCGGCGGCGTGGACGGTGGCCTGCACGTCACCGACGTCACCAACGCCAGCCGCACCCTGCTGATGGATCTGTCGACCCGTACCTGGTCTCCGGAGTTGTTGCGGTTCTTCGGAATTCCCGCCGCGATGCTGCCCCGCATCCAGCCCTCGACCGCGTCGTTCGGCACCGTCCGCCACCCGGTGCCGGGGCTGCCCATCGCGGCCGCGCTGGGTGATCAGCACGCGGCGCTGTTCGGCCAGACCTGTTTCGCCCGTGGGGAAACCAAGTGCACCTACGGCACCGGCGGCTTCCTGATGATGAACACCGGCAGCGAGCTGGTGCGCTCCGAGCACGGCCTGCTGACCACGATCGGTTATCAGATCGCCGACGAACCGGTGTACGCGTTGGAGGGCCCGATCGCCATGACCGGCTCGCTGGTGCAGTGGGTGCGCGACAACATCGGGCTGGTCGCGACCGCTCCGGAAATCGAAACCCTCGCGCGCACAGTCGAAGACAACGGCGGCTGCTACCTCGTCCCCGCCTTCTCCGGCCTGTACGCCCCGCACTGGCGCAGCGACGCCCGCGGCCTGCTGATCGGCCTCACCTCCTACGTCACCAAGGGCCACCTGGCCCGCGCGGTACTGGAGGCCACGGCCTGGCAGACCCGCGAGGTGGTCGACGCCATGAACGCCGACTCCGGCCTGCAGGCCCGCGCCCTGCGCGTGGACGGCGGCATGACCTCCGACAACCTGCTGATGCAGATCGTGGCGGACGTACTCGACACCCCGGTCATGCGCCCCTTCGTCGCCGAAACCGTCTCCCTCGGCGCCGCCTACGCCGCCGGCCTGGCCGTAGGCTACTGGCCGGATCTGCAAGGACTACGCGGAAATTGGCGAGTAGCCGCCCAATGGCTCCCCCACATGGACCCCCACCTCCGCGAGTCCGAATACGCCAACTGGCAACGCGCCGTATCCCTCACCTACGGCTGGGCCCGCCCTTCCGACCCACGAACCCAACCCCCTCGATAACCCGTCAGGCCGAACGTCGATTCTGTTCGGATGGGACGAAGCTGAAATCCTTACCGACTCGTGAGACCCGCAACTGCGCGAACCACGTCATAATCGACCGCTTGTAGCCGTCAGGCATCCTCAGACCGGCGATCTCGCTTTCGCCGAACAGACCGATCTCTTTGTGTTCGTGGGACAAGACCGGTTCGGCGTCGGTGTCCGGGTAGCAGCCGTAGGTCACGATGAACACGTGCTTTTCGGCCTCGTTGATGTAGTAGATCCAGGAATCGAGAATCGGGCCTGTGGTGACCGCCCACTGCGTTTCCTCGGTGATCTCACGGGCGACGCATTCCTCCGGTGTTTCGTCGGGCTCGATCCGCCCGCCCGGTAGTTCCCACTCGTTGCGCTCGTTCTTCAGCAACAGCACCCGGCCGTCACGGACCACCACACCCTTGACTGAGATCGAGTACATGTGCGGCACATAACCAGAGGCAGTCATGTCGGTGACGCTAGCAGGCACAACACCGCCGAGCCCCCGTCTCGGCGCTGACAATCCGTCACTACGAACGCAGTGACGGTTTGTCAGTGGACGCCCGCACCCACACGTCGCACCGTGAACTCATGTTTGTTGACCTGCAACAAGATTGGGCTGCCGGTGTCGCATCCCGGCTCGCCGCCGACGGGATCGCTCGCTTCGACCACATCCGCACGCGAACCCAATTCGTGACGCTCGGCGCATCCTTGGGCCGGATCGTGCCGCACCGCGACAGCGCCGACGACGGGGTGACCGCTCTCGAAAACCGGTCCGGCCTCGGCCGCCGCATCGGCTTCGAAGGCTTCGGCACCGGCGCGCTGCCACCACACACCGACCGATCCGGCGTCATCGACCCACCCGCCCTGCTCTTGGTCGTCTGCGCCCGAAAGAGCACCTCCGGCGGAGAGTGTCTCGTCATCGACGGACGCGACGTCTACGCCGACCTCACTGCGAACCGCCCTGAAGCCTTACCCGT
>NZ_JARWOP010000041.1 GCF_029868745.1 Nocardia wallacei
CCCCCACCCCCCCGCCCCCCGGGCCTAATACCCCCGGGGGGCGCCGTGCTGTTGTCGCCTAGTGCTTCTCCGGACCCAGGTGGTACTCGAAGACCAGTCCGCCCACCGCGACCAGGACGCAGACCACCCCGATACCGATCAGCCAGAACTGGAAGAACGCGAAACCGATCGCGGTCACCGAGGCGGCCGCGGCGATCAGGATGGGCCAGAAGCTACCGGGCGAGAAGAAGCCCAGGTCACCGGCGCCGTCCACGATCTCGGCGTCCTCGTAGTCCTCCGGCCGCAGATCCAGGCGGCGGGCCACGAAGCGGAAGTAGGTGCCCACGATCAGGGTCAGGCCCGCGGTCAGCACGATCGCGGTGGTGCCGGCCCATTCGACGCCGGTGCGCGACTGCGCGGTGAAGAAGGCGTAGACGATCGCCACGATGATGAAGAACACCGTGAGCAGCTCGAAGATGCGTGCTTCGACCTTCATGTCAGTTCTTTCCTCACTTGCTCTCGGCCTGGGCGGCTTCGCGCGCGGTGCGGCTGCTGTCGAACGGGTGCGTCGTCACGGCCACCGGCGACTCACCGATGCTCGCCAGCGCGTCGGCGTTGGTCGCGCCCTTCTCCCGCGCCTGCAGGTAGCGCTCGAACTTGTCCGGGGAGACGGCCCGGACCTCGAAGTTCATCATCGAGTGGAAAGTACCGCACATCTCGGCGCACCGGCCGACGAAGGCGCCCTCCTTCTCGATCTTGGTGATCTGGAAGGTGTTGTCGGAGTGGTTCTGCTCCGGGTTCGGCATCACGTCGCGCTTGAACAGGAACTCCGGCACCCAGAACGAGTGGATGACGTCGGCCGCGGCGAGCTGGAACTCCACGACCCGGTTGGTGGGCAGCACCAGCACCGGGATCTCGTTGGTGGAGCCGATCGTCTCGACCTTGTCGTAGTGCAGGTAGGAGATGTCGTTGGCGGGCAGGCCGTTGTTCGGGCCCGGCTGCGCGTGGCCGTCGACCTTGCGCTCCTTGTACTCCTCGACGATCTCCTCGTTCAGCGCCTGGCGGTTGGCGTCGACACCGTCGTAGACCTGGCCGCCGGACAGCGTCGCCTTCTGGTAGCCGAACTTCCAGTTCCACTGGAACGCGGTCACGTCGACCACGACGTCCGGATTCTCCACCTTCTCGTGCACGTAGTTCTGCACGACCACGGTGAAGTAGAACAGCACCGCGATGATCACGAACGGGATCGCCGTGTAGGTGAGTTCCAAGGGCACGTTGTAGCCGGTCTGCCGCGGGAACTCCGGGGAACTCGACTTCTTGCGGTGGAAGGCCACGGTCCAGAAGGTGAGGCCCCACACCAGGACACCCATCGCCAGGGCGGCGATCACGGACCAGGTCCACAGTTCACGCATCCGGGTCGCCTGCGGGGTCACGCCCGTGGGCCAGCCGAACCGAAGCACGGGGTTGTCGATCGAGCAGCCCGAGACGAGCAGCACGGTGATCCCCAAGGACACCGCCAGCCCGGCCCGCCGAAGGATGCGGCCCCGCCCGGCTCGGGCGGGTCGTGCCCCTATCGCTTCGCTCGCCTTGTGCGCCACGCTCAACGCCTTCCTGGTCGTCTCTCCGACTCGCCGCCGCCCGGGTGGGGCCGGACAGCGTGTATCCAGCATGTTCGGGTGGCCCGGAACCGGACCGGCACAAACGCACGATCCGGGCCGGGAGTTCCCGAGTACTACGCAGCGTAGACCAAACCGGGTACCGCGTTGTGCCCGGGTCGCATTCGACACACCGGGAAGTGGCCGATGACCGGGACAGCACGCCGGCTCCCGGTACGGCATACTCGGAGACTGGGTTTCGCTCCTCCTGCCCGTACCCGATCCCGGAAACGAGGTTCTCGACGCAGTGTGTGGACTGCTCGGATTTCTGACAGCTGACGTGGCGACCGACGACATCGTGAAGCAGGTGTACGACGCGCTGCAGTGTGGCCGTCACCGCGGGCCGGACGAGCGCGGTACCTGGCACGACGAACACATCATCCTGGGCTTCAATCGGCTGTCGATCATCGACATCGAGCACTCGCACCAGCCGCTGCGCTGGGGCCCGCCGGAAAGCCCGGAGCGCTACGCCCTCGCGTTCAACGGGGAGATCTACAACTACCTGGAACTGCGCGAGCAGCTGCGCGAGGAGCACGACGCGCGGTTCACCACCGAGGGCGACGGCGAGGCGATCGTCGCGGCCTACCACTACTGGGGCACCGACGCGTTCGCGCGACTGCGCGGCATGTTCGCCTTCGCGATCTGGGACACCGAGACGCGGCAGCTGGTCCTCGCGCGCGACCCGTTCGGCATCAAGCCGCTGTTCCTGGCCACCGGCCCGAACGGCACCGCCTACGCCAGTGAGAAGAAGAGTCTGCTGGAACTGCTTCCGGCGCTGGGCCTTTCCGACGATCTGGATATGCGGGCGCTGGAGCACTACACGGTGCTGCAGTACGTGCCGGAGCCGGAATCGCTGCACAAGGACGTCCGCCGCCTGGAGTCCGGGTGCTACGCCACCCTGGAACCCGATGCGGCGCCGCAGATCACGCGGTATTTCGAGCCCCAGTTCCGGGTGCGTCCGTTCGCCGCGGGCAGCGAGGAGCGGCGTTATCGCGAGATCGCCGAGGTGCTGGAGGATTCGGTCGCCAAGCACATGCGGGCGGATGTCACGGTCGGCTCCTTCCTGTCCGGCGGCATCGACTCGACAGCCATTGCGGCACTGGCGATCCGGCACAACCCGAATCTGCTGACGTTCACCTCCGCGTTCGAGCGCCAGGGGTACTCGGAGGCCGACGTGGCCGCCGAGACGGCCGAGGCGATCGGGGCGAAGCATTACATCCGCACGGTGAGCCCGGAGGACTTCGCGGGGGCGATTCCCGAAATCGTCTGGTACCTCGACGATCCCGTCGCCGACCCGGCGCTGGTGCCGCTGTACTTCGTGGCCAAGGAGGCCCGCAAGCACGTGAAGGTGGTGCTGTCCGGGGAGGGCTCCGACGAGCTGTTCGGCGGGTACACGATCTACCGGGAACCGTTGTCGCTCAAGCCTTTCGAGTATCTGCCCCGGGGCGTGCGCAGGCTGGCGGGCAAGTTGTCGGAGCGGATTCCGGACGGCACCCGTGGCAAGAGCCTGCTGCACCGCGGCTCGCTGCCGCTCGAGGAGCGGTACTACGGCAACGCCCGCAGTTTCAGCGACGCCCAGTTGCGGGCGGTGCTGCGCGATTTCCGCCCGGAGTGGACGCACCAGGACGTCACCGCGCCGATCTACGAGCGGTCGCGGGGCTGGGACCCGGTCGCGCGCATGCAGCACCTGGACCTGTTCACCTGGCTGCGCGGCGACATCCTGGTCAAGGCCGACAAGGTGACCATGGCCAACTCGCTGGAACTGCGGGTCCCCTTCCTGGACGCCGAGGTGTTCCGGGTCGCCGAGCAGATCCCGTTCGACCAGAAGCTCACCAAGGAGACCACCAAGTACGCGCTGCGCCGGGCGCTGGAGACGATCGTCCCGCCGCACGTGCTGCACCGCCCCAAGCTGGGCTTCCCGGTCCCCCTGCGGCACTGGCTGCGCGGCCCCGAACTGCACGACTGGGCCGCCGCCCAGATCGCCGATTCCCAAACCGATCACCTGCTCGACAAGTCCGCGATCAAGGCGATGCTGGAGGCGCACCGCACCGGCGCCTCCGACCACAGCCGCCGCCTGTGGACCCTCCTGGTCTTCATGATCTGGCACGGCATCTTCGTCGAGAACCGCATCAAGCCGGAGATCCAGGAGCCGACGTACCCGGTGCGGCTGTAGGGCTATCGGGCGGGCGGACGTCTTGCGGTGGTCGGTCAATGTCGGCACTATTACCTCCGTATGCCGCTGACTTCCGATAGCGCGTCCGACAGCCTCGACGGTCTTTCCGTCGGTGACGCATTGGGCGCCCAGTTCTTCGTGCCCGGCCGTTCCCTATCCGACCTGCTCGCCGGGCGCCCGCCGAAGGCGCCCTGGCCATGGACCGACGACACCGAGATGGCCTGCTCGGTGTATTCGGAAATCCGCCACCGCGGCGACATCGACCGCGACGCGCTGGCGGCCGTCTTCGCCGACCGCTGCGAGCCCTATCGCGGCTACGGCGGCGGCACGGTCGTCGTCCTGCACGAGATCCGGGACGGACGGCCGTGGGCCGAGGCGGCGGGCTCCGCGTTCGACGGTCGTGGTTCGTGGGGAAACGGGGCCGCGATGCGCGTTGCCCCGCTCGGAGCGCACTTCGCGGGGGAACCGGACCGAGCCGCGGCGCAGGCCGCCTTGTCCGCCGAGGTCACCCATCGGCATCCCGAGGCGATCGTCGGCGCCATGGCGGTCGCCGTCGCGGCGAGCCACGCCGCGGCGACCCGCGAAACGGGCTGTACGCCAAGCGAATTGTTGTCCGCGGTCGAGCCGTATCTGATCGACGGACTGACCGCGGCAGGTATTCGCCGGGCACGGAAGCTGCTGGGCCGGACGGTAGCCGAAGCGGCCTACGAACTCGGCAACGGCGCCCAGGTCAGCGCCCAGGACACCGTGCCGTTCACGCTGTGGGCGGCGGCGACGTATCTCGACGACTACCCTGCCGCCGTCACCGCGTGTGTCGAGGCGGGCGGCGACGTGGATACCACGGCCGCGATCGTCGGCGGCATCGTGGCGGCTCGGACGGGACCGGGCAGTCGCGAGGATGTCCGCGGGATACCGGAGCAGTGGCTGCTGGCCCGTGAGCCGCTTCCCGCGTGGGCGGCGCTGTAGCTCGGTCGGCTTTACGGGCGTCGACTCGGGGCAAGCTTCGTGTCCGACCTCGGGGCTACGCTCGGGGCATGTGTAGAAACATCACCGCTCTGCGGGGGCTGGAGCCGGAGGCGACGCCCGAGGAGATTCACGCTGCCGCGTTGCAGTACGTCCGCAAGGTCGCTGGCCTGTCCAGCGTCTCCGCCTCGAATCGGGCGGCGGTGGAGGCCGCGGTCGCCGATATCGCCGCTGCCACCATCCGTCTGCTCGCCGACCTGCCTGAGCGCAAGGTGCCGCCGAAATCCGTCCCACCGCTGCGCCGTCCCGAGGTTCGCGCCCGCATCGAGGCTCGCTCCAGCTAGGACGCCTACGCCCGAATCACGTCCGCTTGTCCGATCGCCGGGGCGTCCCGGTGGCTCGTGGGTCTATCCGCACGAAGCGATGACTGCGGTGCAGGTGACCGTCAGCTCCAGGGCCGCGCCGAGGACGTCACCGTTCAGGCCGTCGAAGCGGCGTACGCAGTGTCGGACGAATATCCACGCGATAACGAGACTCGCGGCTACGGCGAGCACTCCGAGCCGGCGATGGCCGGGTGTGGTGAGAACGCCCGCACCGAGCGCGAGCAGCGTCCAGAGACCGATCGTCGGCAGCGACTGCGTCCCCGCCACCAAGCTGCCGAATCCGGCGCCCGGCGCGGCCGGGATTCCGCGGCGGCAAGCCAGAACGACCGCGACCCGCCCCGTCGCGACAGCCAGCGCGATCGCGAACCAGCGGTCGTCGGCCGCCAGCGCCGCGAACGCCAGCGCTTGTCCCCCGATCGCGAACACCAGTGCGGCGACTCCGAACGGTCCCGCCCCGCCACTCTTCATGACTTCCCGCGCCCGCTCGGGCGGTCCATAACTCCCGAGCCCGTCCGCCGTATCGGCCAGCCCATCCAGATGCATCCCCCGCGTCGCCAACGCCAAAGCCCCCACCCCCAACAGCCCCGCCAACCCGAAACCCATTCCCGCCGTACCCAACACCCACATCACCCCGGCAACACCCGCGCCGAGCACCGCCCCCACCACCGGCGCAAGACCGATAGCCCTTCCCGCCCCCACTCGATCCACCGTCTCCGGCCCCCGCACCGGCACCACCGTCAACCAGGAGACCGCCAACCGAACCGAATTCACCCCCACCACACCCTTGCGGTCGACCCACCCACAGCCCGCAATCCCAACCCACCCGCAGCGCACCACGCCGCCACCGCCGAACACTCCACCGCCCGCGGCCCCGCTCCACTCACCAACCGCTGCGCCCACTCGCCCGCAGAGCGCCGACTCGGAGGTCGGGGCCTGGCGTGGTGCCGCCGTTCGAGGCGCATGGTCAGGGAGTGAGTTCGGAAGGGACGAGGGTGGTTTCGTCGGCAGTGCTCACACCCGCGTCGGCGAATGTCGCCATGTCCGCGAGGGCGGAGACGGCGGCGCGGAGGACCGGCAGTGCGGTGAGCGCGCCGGAGCCTTCGCCGAGGCGCATACCCAGGTCGACGAGGGGTTCCAGGCCGAGCCGGTCGAGGGCTCGGGCATGCGATGGTTCGGTGGAGCGGTGTCCCGCGACCCACCATGCCTTGGCGCCGGGGGCCAGCATGTCGGCGAGCAGAGCGGCGGCGGTGATCACCACGCCGTCCAGGATGACCGGGGTGCGGCGGGCGGCGGCCTGCGCGAGATAGCCCGCGGCGGCGGCCAAGTCGGCGCCGCCCGCGACGCGCAGCAGCGCGGCCGGGTCGTGGCGGTGCGACCGGGCCCGCCACATGGCGTCGCGCACGGCGGCGGCCTTGCGCATCCATCCGGCGTCGTCGATACCGGTGCCGCGGCCGACCGCCAGCACCGGCTCGGTGTCGGTGAGCGTGGCGATGAGAACCGTTGCGGGAGTGGTGTTTCCGATCCCCATGTCGCCGGCGATCAGCAGGTCCGCGCCGCCGTCGATCTCCTCGTCGGCGATCGCTTTCCCCGCCGCCAAGGCGGCGTTCACCTCGGCCTCGGTGAGCGCGTCCTCGCGGTCGATGCGACCGGAGGAACGCCGGATCTTGTACGTGGACACCGACGGATCGGTATCACCGTCGACGGCGAGGTCCACCACCCGCACGGTCGCGTCCGCCAGCCGCGCCAGGACGTTCACGGCCGCGCCGCCGGCCAGGAAGTTGGCGACCATCTGCGCGGTCACCTCGCTCGGATACGCCGAAACCCCATGCCGCGCAACACCATGGTCCCCCGCGAACACCACCACCCGGGCCCGCTGGAACTGCCGCGGCGGACACACCCCCTGACACGCCGCAACCCAATTCCCCAGCGTCTCCAGCCGCCCCAGCGCCCCACCCGGCTTGGTCAACTCCAACTGCCGCGCCTCGGCCTGCCCGCGTACCCGCGCATCAGGCGCGACCACAGGCCCGAATTCCGGTGCCGCACCTGAGAACTCGCTCGCCCTCTCCCCCATGTCGACCCCATCGGCCGTCGCATCCGCCGCCGCGAAGCCGGTCGCGCCCGCGGACGCCGCTTCCCGCGAAGGCGCGGCTCCGGCCACGACATTTGTTGTCCCGGAGGGCATTTCATCGGAAGACGTGGCTTGCGCGCCGGTAGATCCGCCCGAATGCGCGCCGCCGATGGGCGCAGCGTCGTTTACGACACCACCTGCGGCGGCCGCGGCCGCCAAGGCACCGGGCGCGCCTTCGACGGCCGCGTTCGGCTTGATCCTGGTCGGGATCCCGGCCACCACGAGGTACACCTCGTCGCAGACCGCTGCCAGGCGCTGGTTCAGTTCGCCGAGTTCGTCCTGGAACAAGCGGCCCGATCGGGTCGCGGGGAGTACTCCGAGTCCGACCTCGGGGCTCACGATGATCAGTCGGTGCTGGTAGCCGGTCACGGCCGCGACGAGATCGTCGATGTCGGGACGTACGGTGCCGCGAGGCTGTTCCCAGGCCGCCCGCGCATCGATGCGCCCGGTCAGCCAGGTACCGAGATCGTCGACGAGCGTCACCGGCGCGGGATCGGCAAGCAGCGCCACCGGGTCACCCTCGACCACGTTCCACACGCCCGGCCGCCGAACCCGATGGGCCGCAACACGTTCGGCGAAGTCCGCATCGGACGGATCCACCACGGCCGTCGCCACGTACCGCACCGCCCCGGCCCGCCCGGCCAGCTCCTCGGCAAACGCCGACTTCCCAGACCGCGCCCCGCCGAGCACCAGCGTCCGCACCCCAGCATCCTTCACCACGCCAGAACGGTACCAACCCACCCGCCCAGATAGCCGCACGCCCGCCCCTGCCCCACCCGCACACCCGACAGCCGGCCCCCACAAACTCAACCAGCAAGCATGCGCGTATTCGACCAGCGGTTTCCGCACACTCGGCTACGGCGCCCGCGCACTCGACCAGCAGCACAATCGGCCGGCGAGTATCCGCACTCGTCGGCGGGTTCCCGCACGTCCACGCATTCGGCGTCGTGTGCATGCTCAGCCCGCCCGCACCGACGCGCCCGGCTGGCATCGCACACGCTTCCGGAGCGGGTGGGTCACCCGTACCCTCAGGCGCCGAAGCGGCGGCGGTAGTCGGTGGGGGCTATGCCGACGAGGCGTTGGAAGTGGTGGCGGAGGAGGGCGGCGGAGCCGAAACCGGAACGGGACGCGATGGTTTCGAGGTCGAGGGTGGTGTCTTCCAGGAAGTGTTTCGCGAGCAGGACGCGCTGGTTGGTGAGCCATTTGACGGGCGTGGTGCCGGTTTCGGCGACGAAGCGGCGGGCGAAGGTGCGCGGTGACATGGCCGAGCGGGCGGCCAGGACCTCGATCGTGTGCGGGAGGTCGAGGTGCTCGGCCAGCCACAGGAGCGTGTCGCGCAGGCTGTCGGTGGTGCATTCGGGAACGGGCTGCTCGATGAACTGCCGCTGTCCGCCGTCGCGCTGCGGCGGCACCACCATGCGTCGGGCGATCTTGTTGGCGACCGCACTGCCCAGCTCGCGCCGCACCAGATGCAGGCAGGCGTCGATGCCCGCCGCGGTGCCGGCGCTGGTGATCAGAGTGCCTTCGTCGACGAACAGCACGTCCGGGTCGACGGTGGCCGAGGGATACCGTTCGGCGAGCTGCCCGACGTAGCGCCAGTGGGTGGTGCATTTGCGGCCGTCCAGCAGCCCGGCCGCCCCGGCGAGAAAGGCGCCCGAGCACACGGTCAGTACGGTCGCCCCCGCGTCCGCGGCCTCGCGCACCGCCCGCACCACGCGCGGATCGAATTCGTGGTCCGGCGCGACTGGAAACGCCGGAATCGCGACCAGGTCGGCGTCGCGCAACTCGTCCAAGCCGTACTCCGGGGTGAGAGTGATCCCGGGCGTGCTGGACTTCAGCGATCGTCCCGGCTCCGCCCCGCACACCCGGAAGTCGAAGGGCGGCAACCCGTCGTCGCGGCGATCCAGCCCGAAAACCTCACAGACGACGCCGAATTCGAACATGGCGACATTCGCACTGAGCACCGCGGCGACCTTGGACAGCATCCGACGAGTCTACTTGGCCGGATATTTACGAACAATGTCGTTACTGCCACTGGTGGCAGAAAGTAGTTGGTAGAAAACTTACTGCCATGCTCACCTTGCTGCTCACCTTCCTCTTCGCCCTCCTGATCGTCCTGGCCGTGCGGGTATTTCTGCACCACGGACTCACCCTGCCGCCAACGGGTTCGAGCACCGTCGACGATCGCGACGCCCAGCGCGTGGACCAGGAACTCCGGGCCATCACCGCCATGCGCGAACACGGCTGAACCGCACCGGAACCCGCGCGACCGTCCAGCCCGGCACGTTTCGACCGTCCAGTCCGGCCACGTTTCGGCCGGAGCGCTAGACCGCGTCCCCCGGATTCACCCGCGGCTTCGGCGCGCGCATGCGGCGGATCTGCGAGGCGCGCACGAACGCATACCAACCCAGCGACCACGACGAGGTGGTGTCGTCGGGGAACCGCTCCTGCACCCGCTTGTTGATGGTGCGGCCGATCAGGAACCCCTCACCGACCATGAACGCCATCATCACCAGCATGGCCAGCGTGACGTAGGCCTGCACCGCCGGCGTCAGGAACATGGTCAGGATCAGCACCAGCGCCAGCGGCATGAACAGACCGACCAGATTGCGGCGCGCGTCGACCAGATCCCGCACATAGGCGCGGACCGGTCCGCGATCGCGCGGCAACAGGAACTTGTCCTCCCCGGCGAGCATGCGGGCGCGCCGGTCGGCGGCGGCAGCGCGGCGCTCGGCCGAGGCCACCTTGCGATCGGCCCGCGTACCGCGCGTGGCCTTGCGACGGGCGCGGGCTTCCTTCGAGGTCATCGGCGCGGGCGCGACCGGCCCGCGGCGTCTGTTCTCGGCATCCCGGCGCTTGGGAGTGGGCCGCCCCTTGCCGGTGGTGGCCGTGGCGGCCGGCCGTTCGGACGGGGTGGCCGAGTCGCCGCCGGACGCGCCGGCCTGGTCGGCCGAGGTCTCGTCGGCGAGGTCGTCGGTCTTGCTGGCATCGCCGCGGCGGAGGAACTTCACGCCGACCAGGCTATTCGATGGCACATCGCCCTGGAAATCCGGTTCGCCGAGTTGCTGTGTCCTGTGCCATAGTCGACTGTTCATCCCCCGCTAACCGGTCGTTTCCGGCCGCGACAAGAGTACGGTCGATAGCGGACAGCCACATCCGGCAGGCATACGGCCGGGGTGCGGGTGGGTATCCGGACTAGGGCGCCATCGAGCGCGAGTGGCAAGATTGGAATAGCCACCCGCGAAGTGGCGTTGACAGCTTCCGAGCCGTGCGCTGTTCACGGGTTGAACACGGGTCCCGAGGAGACTTCATGACTGTGCAGAACGAGACCACCACCACTCACGGTGTGGCGCTGACCGACGCGGCCGCCTCCAAGGCCAAGGCGCTGCTCGACCAGGAGGGCCGTGACGATCTGGCGCTGCGGATCGCCGTGCAGCCGGGTGGCTGCGCCGGCCTGCGCTACCAACTGTTCTTCGACGACCGCACCCTCGACGGTGACCTCACCGCCGAGTTCGGCGGCGTCAAGCTGACCGTCGACCGGATGAGCGCCCCCTACGTTCAGGGCGCCGCGATCGACTTCGTCGACACCATCGAGAAGCAGGGTTTCACCATCGACAACCCGAACGCCACCGGCTCCTGCGCCTGCGGCGACAGCTTCAACTGAGTCGGCCTCCTCAGCGCGGGAAAACCGCGGGGTTTACCCCGGTGTGGGGGCCCGGCGGCCGGGGATGGAATTGCCCCCAAACCGCG
>NZ_JARWOP010000042.1 GCF_029868745.1 Nocardia wallacei
GCTCGGCCCGCCGGGCCCGGGTGTGTACTCGACCCTAATGGTTGCTTCTTGTCTTGGTTGCGTCTGCTATTCCCGGGGGCTGCCCTGACCGTCGGCGGTGTAGCCACCGCCGCCGCCCTACTGATCCCCGGCACCGCGTCCGCCGACCCGACCGAACTGGTAGCGCCACTGCTCAATTCCGACTGCAGCTTCGCTCAGGTGGACGCGGCGCTGCACGACAAGAATCCGCAGTTGGCGGCGATGCTGGATGCCAACCCTGAGCAGAAGTCGATGTTGCAGGAGAAGTTCGATCAGCCGGTGGAGCAGCGGCGAGCTGAGTTGCAGCAGTACGCGCAGCAGCACCCGGAGCAGGCTCAGCAGGCGGAGAATGATCCGCGGGCGGACTCGGTGCGGCGGACTATTCAGGCTGTGGCCGACTCCTGCCACAACTACTGAGGTAGTGGTCGGGGGGTGATGTGCTGGTAGAGGTGATGGCTGTGTTTTTGGCCTCCGCTTCGCTCCGGCGTGTTTTCGGCGCCCTTGGTCTCGGTTTTCGGGTGCCGCTGCTGGCTCCTTCGTCGCTTCGCAGCGGCACCCGAAAACCGAGACGCGCCGAAAAACTACGGGGTTGGCGTGCTACAGGGGAGGTTTTTGGCGGAGGGGGTGGGTTGGGTGGGGATCTCACCGCTTGGGGGATCGGGGGGGTGTTTTTGTTCGTGGGGTATCGCGTAGCGCGGCTGGCGTGTGTGGGGGGATCGACCTATCAGAATGGAAACCGTGACGAGCGAGCGTGATACTCCTAGGGTTTTGCTGGTCGATGATGACGAGGATTTGCTGGCGTCCGTCGAACGGGGCTTGCGGCTATCGGGATTCGATGTCTTGATCGCTCGCGACGGCGCGGAGGCGCTTCGATGCGTGAGCGACGGCTCCCCTGATGCCATCGTGCTCGATATGAATATGCCGGTACTCGACGGGGCGGGCGTGGTGACGGCACTGCGGGCGATGGGTAACGAGGTGCCTATTTGTGTGTTGTCGGCGCGCAATTCGGTGGGTGATCGGATCGCGGGCCTGGAGTCCGGCGCCGACGACTACCTGGTGAAACCGTTCGTACTCGCCGAACTCGTGGCCCGGATTCGCGCATTGCTGCGCCGCCGCACCGATACCGCTACCACCCCGACCAACCCGGACGCAATCACGGTGGGCCCCTTGGAAATCGACGTCGCCGGTTATCGCGCCCTGCTGCACGGCGACGAAATCGAGCTCACCAAGCGGGAATTCGAACTCTTGTCGACGCTGGCCCGCAACGCGGGGGTGGTGCTGAGCCGGGAGCGGCTGCTGGAACTGGTGTGGGGTTACGACTTCGCCGCGGACACCAATGTGGTGGACGTGTTCGTCGGCTATCTGCGGCGCAAGCTGGAGACCGGCGGCACGCCGCGGCTGCTGCACACCATTCGCGGGGTCGGGTTCGTGCTGCGGGCACCGAAATGAGACGGCGGCGCCACTCCTACTCGCTGCGCACGCGCGTGGCGGGGGCGGCGGCGCTGGGCGCGATCATCATCGCCGCGGTGCTGAGCTGGGTGTCGGTGCGCGCGCTGGAACGCAACAACCTGGCGCAGGCCGATCAGGAGTTGACCATCGCCGCGCGCATCGTGCTGATGCAGCCGGTGATCGCGGTGGGGGTGCTCTCGCTGGTCACGCCGAACAAGGACATGGCGGTCACCGTGCGCGAGGACCGCGACGTGGTGGCCTCCACGAGCGTCCGGCTGCCAACGCTGAAACCGGGCTCGCAGACGCTGAACATCGACGGCACCCCGTTCCGGGTGCTGACCACCACGGAGAACCAACCGGAGGGCCGCACGGTCTCGATCGCCATCCCGCTCACCGACGCCTACCACGCCACCTCCGAACAGCGGCGCTGGGTGCTGGTCGCGGCGGGGCTGGCGGTCACCGCCGCGGCGGGGCTGGGCTGGGTGTTCGGCGGACGCGCGGTACGGCCGATCGTGGATCTCACCCGGCAGGTGGGCGCGCGCAGCGGCACGGTGCAGAGCGAGGCGCCGGTCGGCGGTTCCGGCGTGCGGGAGGCGGAAAAGCTTGCGGAGGCGGTGAATTCGCTGCTCGGCCGGGTACAGCGGGCGCAGGCGGAGACGGCCGCGGCGCTGGAGACCGCCCGCGACTTCGCCGCCGTCTCCGCGCACGAGCTGCGCACCCCGCTCACCGCCATGCGTACCGACCTGGAGGTGCTGCGCACCCTGGACCTGGACGCGGACCAGCGCGCGGAGATCCTCGCCGACCTGCAGCGCGGTCAGGGCCGGGTGGAGGCGACGCTGGCGGCGCTGGAACGGCTGGCCGCCGGCGAACTCACCGACGACCGCGACCACGTGGAAACCGATGTGGGCGATCTGGTCGACCAGGCCGCGCACGACGCCATGCGGCATTTCCCGCAGCTGACCGTGCGCATCGACACCGACCGGGAACTGGTGACCCGCGGCCTGCCCACCGGTCTGCGACTGGCGGTGGACAACGCGCTGGCGAACTCGGCCCGGCACGGCGGCGCCACCGAGGCGCTGGTGTCGGCGCACCGCACGGCCGACGGCTACATCGTGATCTCCGTCGACGACAACGGCCGCGGCATTCCGCCGGACGAACGCGCCGCGGTGTTCGAGCGGTTCTTCCGGGGTAGCCACGCCGCCAAGGGCGGGTCCGGGCTGGGCCTGGCGCTGGTCGCCCAGCAGGCGCAGCTGCACGGCGGGCGGGCGTTCTTCGACGACGGCACCATGTCGGGGGTGCGCTTGGTGCTGATGCTGCCGGACCGTGAAACGGATTGCCCGCCAGAGTAATTCGCGAGCTACCGGATCCCTTACCGATTCCTCAGAGAAGCGCCACGCCCGGCCCATCCCGCACCTCTACCGTGGTGCTGTGATCGCAAAACGTACGCGCTGGATCCTGGTCGTCGCCGTGCTGCTGGTCGCCGGTGCGACCACCGGCGGCGTGCTCTGGCTACGCCAGTCGGCCACCGCCCCCACGGCAGTGGCGATCGTGAACTCCGACACCGGCCAGACCGGCGCGAAGATCGTGAAAGGCTTGCAGGAGGGCGGAATTCACGAGTGGACGGTCGCCGCGCCCGGCGCGGCGAGCACCGCCGACTACGCCGCGGTGATCACGCTGCCCGGCGATCTGTCCTCGTCGCTGGCCACCCTGGCCACCACGCAGCCGCATCGCGCGCAGGTCACGGTGGACACCCACGCGCACGCCGACGCGAACGTGGTCAACGACGCGGTGAACGAGGTCACCCGGCGGATCAGCGCGGCCGGCATGGATCAGACGCTGGCCGCGGTCGGCGCCGCCCGCGGATCGGTGCAGCAGGTGGCGTTCACCTCGCAGCTGCTCGGCGCCGGCGTGCAGCAGGCCGCCGACGCCTCGGGCCAGTTCACCGGCGGCGCCGACGAGATGCTCGGCTTCCTGAACACCGCCAAGGACGGCGCGGGACAGTTGACCGCGGGCATCACCCAACTCAACGACACTCTCGGGGCGGCCACCACGCAGGCCGAAAGCCTGGCGGGCGCGCTAGACGCGACCGGGGTCACCATCGGCCAGATCTCGGGCACCGCGAACACTCTCAGCACCGGGCTCGACCAGGTCCTGCCGCTGCTGCGCGCCCTGCCCTTCGCGAACGACCCGCAACTGGTCGACGTCATCGGCAAACTCGAGGCACTGCGCGGCGTTTCCACCCAGGCCGGTACCCAGCTGTCCGGATTCGCCCAGCTCACCGGCACCAGCACGGACCCGAACACACCTGTCAGCACGCTGCTGCGGGACGCGGCGAATCGGTTGTCCGCCGCGGGAACCCAGCTGAACCAGGGCGCCGAGCTGGCGAAACAGGTTCCGCAACTGGCCGATCAGGGCGCCGCGCAGCTGACCGGCGCGATTCAGGCCCTGACCGGCGGCGTCCAGCAGCTCCAGCAGATCGTCGCCAACCTGAACACCCAGAGCGGCAATGCCCTCAACGCGCTGCCCGCACGCAGCAGCAATCAGCAGTCGGCGATCGCGACGAATATCAGCGACCCCGTGGAGATCGTGCGGAACTAGCGCGCGGAATCAGCTCGCGTTCAGCAGGTCGATGATGAAGACCAGCGTCTTACCCGACAGCGGGTGCCCCGCGCCCTCCGCGCCGTAGGCGAGTTCCGGCGGGATGATGAGCTCCCGACGGCCACCGACCTTCATGCCCGGGATACCGTCCTGCCAGCCCTGAATCAGGCCGCGCAGCGGGAATGTGATGGATTCGCCGCGGTTCCAGGAGGAGTCGAATTCCTCGCCCGTGTCGTATTCCACACCGACGTAGTGCACTTCGACCGTGCCGCCCGCCACCGCCTCGGCGCCATCGCCTTCGACGATGTCCTTGATCACCAGCTCCGTGGGCGCGGGGCCTTCCTGAAACTCGACTTGCGGCTTGGTCATGCGTCCTCTTCTGTTCGATGGATAGGCCGACAGACAGTGTTAACCATAGTGGGCGGGTCGAAACCTGCCGAGAGGACGAGCCGCGTCACATTCCCGGGCGGACCGGAGGCGCGGGGTCGCGCCGTGCCGGGCAAGATGGTTGCCCGTGGCCGAAGTGATCGACATCGACGACCCCGCCGATCCGCGGGTCGCCGAGTTCCGCGACCTCAACTCCGCGGACCGGCGGCCCGACCTGCCCGGCGGCAAGGGGCTCGTGATCGCGGAGGGCGTCGTGGTGGTGCAGCGCATGCTGGCCTCGCGTTTTCCGCCGTTCGCGCTGTTCGGCGTGGCCCGCCGATACGACGCGCTGGCCGCCGAGCTGGCGGACGTGGCGGTGCCGTACTACCGCGCGAGCGCCGAGGTGATGGCCGAGGTGGTCGGCTTCCATCTGAACCGGGGCGTACTGGCCGCCGCGCGGCGGCCCGCCGAACTCGCGGTGGACCGGGTGCTGCGCGGCGCGCGCACGGTGGCGGTGCTGGAGGGCGTCAACGATCACGAGAACATCGGTTCGATCTTCCGCAACGCGGCCGGGCTGGGCGCCGACGCGATACTGTTCGGCGACCGCTGCGCCGACCCGCTGTACCGGCGCGCGGTGCGGGTGTCGATGGGGCATGTGCTGCGGGTGCCGTTCGCGTATCTGACCGACTGGCCCGACAGCCTGAAGTCGTTGCGGGACCAGGGTTTCCGGCTGATCGCCCTGACGCCCGACCCGGCCGCGGCGAATCTGGCCGACGCGATGGCCGGCGAGCGGGTGGCGCTGCTGCTCGGCGCCGAGGGACCGGGACTGACGGCCGCGGCGATGGACGCGGCCGACATCCGTGCGCGCATACCGATGGCGCCCGGCACCGACTCACTGAACGTGGCGACCGCCGCCGCGATGGCCTTCTACGAAAGGGTGCGCACCTCGTGAATCAGCCGTACGGCACCCGGCCCGATCCCGAACCGACCCCGTGGGCGCCGGGGCTGGCGGTGGCGACCCTGGTCGCGCTGCTCACCGCCGCCGCAGTCTACTCCTTCGGCAACGCACTCGCCCATGTGCACTGGCTGCTGGCGGTGGCGGTGAATCTGATCGCGGTCGGCGGCGCGGCCCCGACCGCGTGGCGCTGGCGCAACACACCGGTGACGCGCTGGGTGCTCGGCGGTGTGGGCGCGGGCGTGCTGCTCGGCTGGATCGCCCTGCTCGTCGCCGCGGCCGCGGCCTGAATCCCGGTCTAGGACACCCGGTCACGGTTGCGCAGCCAGCCGAACCAGCGCTTTCCGTCGGACTCCCGGATCTTCAGTTCCTCGGGCACGATCGGTCGCGGCGCCTGGCCCTTCGGATACAGGCTGAAACCGCAGACGGCGATGTCGGTGGGTTTCAGCGCGTCGTCGGAAGTCGCTCCGCGGTAACGGAATCCGAGCCACTCCAGATTGGCCTCGTCGGCGAAGGCGGGCGGCTCGAACGGGAGCGTCTGCGGGTCGGGGAATTCGCCGGGCTGCAGGTGCACGGGATGCTCACCGGCCCAGAACGGGCGCTCCCACACCAGCGGCAGCCCCTCGTCCTCGAGGATGTCGACCCGGGTGGCGCTGAACGCGCGGCGGAATTCGCCGCGCTCCCAATGCGCGAACGCGCCCCAGCCGTGCGGGATGTCGTAGGAAACGAGATAGGTGTGCTCGGAGGCCAGCGGCCGCACCAGCAATTCGGGCAGCGTGGTCGGGCGGGCGAGCGCGGCCTGCCCGGTGCACACGACCGTCACACCCGGATAGCAACCGATGTAGACCGATCCCTGATCCGGCCCGGCCCACACCTTCAGCGTGCCCGACGCGGCGGGCACCACATCACGATCCGGGTTGAGCTGCTTGGCCAGAGCCAGCGCGGCCTCGGGGTCCGGATCGGGATGATCGCGGAGCACCGACACCGGGTCGGGGTCGTCGACGTACCAGAGGGACGAAGCTGTAGACGGCACTTCCGACACCTCCCGATTCTCGTACGAGTAACTCTAGCTACTCGCGAGCAAACTTCGGATATCCGGGTCGCCTCACCACTGCGACTCGCCCGACGCCCGCCCGACTCAGCGCGCGGCCATACGAAAAATCTACTCCCCCAACACCCGAAAACCCCGCGCTTCGCTTCCCGCTCCGCGTGTCAAGAGCCCTGATCACCTACCGTGCCAAAACGCCCGTGCCCCGGCGTGTCTCATGGCGAACTCGAGCCAGAGCGAACTCCACTCGAGCGATCAGCCCGGCCGCGAGCAATCGGCTTGTGTGCCAGCAACCAATCGACGTGCGGGCATTTAGGCATTTTCGCGACTACGGGCAATTCGAGGTTTGCGGGATACGGGCAGTCCGAGGTTTGCGGGATACGGGCAGTCCAAGGCTTGCAACGTACGGACAGTCAGAGGTTTGCGACATACGGACAGTCCGAGGGTTTGCGACGTACGGACAGTCCGAGGGTTTGCGACATACGGACAGTCAGAGGTTTGCCGAGGCACGAACAATCCACTCGGACTCGAGTGAACGAGTCGCGCACGGCAAGTGGGCATGCGCGCGGATATGCCCGCGCGGATATGCCGAAGGCTCAGTGGCCCGAACTGCGGACGCCTAGTAGTACGTCTTCCCAGGACGGCATCGGGGCCTTGCCGCCACGCTTGGAGCGGGACGGCTTCTGGCCCGCGGGCTTGGTGTTGCCCTGCTTGGTCGACTGCGCGGCCTCGGGCGACCGCTCCGCCGGAGTGCTCGCCACGGCGGGCTCGGCCGCCGGGGCCGGCGTCGGGGGCGAAGGCGCCGGTGTCGCAGGAGCATTCGCGGCGGGGGCGGCGGAGACGCTGCCCGGAGAGGCGGGCGGCGGCGTGACCGGAGCGCTCTTGGGCGCGGGCTGGGCCGGTGCGGCCGTCCCCTTCGCCGAGACCGGGACCGCGCTCCCACCGACCGCGGCACGCTGCTCGAAGTACTCGGGCTCGCTTTCCCCGGCAGTGATCTGGGCGGGCTCCGGCGAGGTATGCGGCGCGGGCGCGGGCTCCTCCGCGGCGGCGCGGGCGGGCTCATGGGAGTTCAGCGCCGCAGGCTCCCGAGTGCTCGGCGCGGCGGGCTCCACCGGCGCCGCCTCGGGGGCGGACTCCGGCAGTATGGTCGCCAGGCCGCGCAGCGCCCGGCCGAAGTCCGGATCGATCAGATCGGTGGCCGGGTCGTCCAGGGGCGTCACCGAACCGCCGTGCGCGTCGGGCTGGAAACGCCAATGCGCGGCGATCACCGAACGGCCGGCCTGCCACTGCAATTGGGCCACCCAGTAGCCCTTCTCGTCCTTCCAGGCGTCCCACTCCGCGATGTCGATGTTGTGCCCGCGCTCGGCGAACGCCGCCGAGACGACATCGATGAGGGTCTCCACGGCCGGGCCGTCCTTGCGCACCGGATGCGCCTTCTGCGCCAGTTCCGCGGCGCGCGCACGCTCGAGCAGCACGGGGTAGGCGAAGCGCTCCACCCGGGACGTCGGCATGCCCGACTCCTCGGTGACCTGTTCCACGGAGGCCCCGGCACGGATACGGGCCTGGATATCGCGAGGACGCATAGTTGCTTCCGTTTCGATCTCGATCTGGCCGAATCGGGCAAGGTCTCCGCGCGCCGCGGCACGCAGCTTCTCGTCGGCGGGCAGCCGGTACTTCACGCCGGTCTCGGTGTCGACACACACGATGTGCGCGGAATCGGGCGTCAATCCGATCACTCGAAGTTCACGCACCGTTACCTCCTTATCGCTGCGTCGATCACAGCCAGGCTCGCGACACCGCCCACGTTCTGGAACAGTAGTGCACTTCTGGGGTTCATGTGGCAAGACACGCGCGCGGAAGTCGGCAACAGACCCTCCACGCGCGCTAATCTGCACTATTCGGTGTCAGCGGCGCCGCACAGTCTACTTCGAAATCTCCTGCACCACCCAGTCGACGCAGCGGGTCAGCTGAGAGACGTCTTCCGGGTCGATGGCGGGGAACATGCCGATGCGCAACTGGTTGCGGCCGAGCTTGCGGTAGGGCTCGGTGTCCACGATGCCGTTGGCGCGCAAGACCTTCGCGACCTGCGCGGCATCCACCCAGTCCGCGAAGTCGACGGTGCCGACGACCTGCGAGCGGTGGGCGGGATCGGCGACGAAGGGTGTGGCGTACTCGCTGGACTCGGCCCACGAGTACAGGCGCGACGAGGAGTCCAGGGTGCGTTTGACGGTCCAGTCCAGGCCGCCGTTGTTGTTCATCCACTCGATCTGGTCGGCGAACAGCAGCAGGGTGGCGAGGGCGGGGGTGTTGTAGGTCTGGTCCTTCGAGCTGTTGTCGACGGCGATGGGCAGGGACAGGAACTCCGGCGTGTAGCGGCCCGAATCCTTGATCTCCGCAACCCGTTCCAGCGCCTTGGGGCTCATCAGCGCGATCCACAGGCCGCCGTCGGAGGCGAAGCACTTCTGCGGGGCGAAGTAGTACACGTCGGCGTCGGCGAGGTGCACCGGCAGACCGCCCGCACCGGACGTGGCGTCGATGGCGATCAGCGCGTTCTCCGAACCCGCCGGGCGCTGCACGGGAACCGCGACGCCGGTGGAGGTCTCGTTGTGCGCCCAGGCGATGACGTCGGCGGCGGGATCCGACACCGGCTCCGGCGCGGTACCGGGATCGGCCGAGATCACGATCGGATCGCCGATGAAGGGGTTCTTCTTCGCCACCGTGGCGAACTTCGAGCTGAACTCGCCGTAGGTGAGGTGCAGCGAGCGCTCGCGGATCAGGCCGAAGGCGGCCGCGTCCCAGAACGCGGTGGTGCCGCCGTTGCCGAGCACCACCTCGTAGCCGTCGGGGAGGGAGAACAGCTCGCGCAGGCCGGAGCGCACGCGCGCCACCACATCCTTGACCGGCTTCTGACGGTGGCTGGTGCCCATCACCGAGGCGCCGACCTCGGCCAGGGCGCGCAACTGCTCGGGGCGGACTTTCGACGGGCCGCAGCCGAACCGTCCGTCGGCGGGCTTCAGATCGTCGGGGATGGTCGGGAACGCAGCGGTCATGGCCACCAGCCTAAAGGCTGACCCCGGGCCCGAACGCGGGTGGGTCACCGCCCGCCCCGACGCCCGCACCGGACTGATTCACCCCACCGTATTACCGTGGCGCAGGCCACAGTACGGCTACGGTAACCCCATGACCGAGCGCGGCAAGCAAACCCCGGGCACCGCGCCCCTGCCCACCCCGGACCCCACCCGCCACCAGCGGCATGGACCGCGAGCGATGCGGGAGTCGGTGCGCGGCGGTAGCGAAGTGTGCGGATGAGTACGGCGGCGCATGGACAGGGGGGTGCGGGCGGGCAACCGCTTTCGGGTGGGGCCGAGGGGGCGGGCGAGGTGTGTCGGCCTGCCGGCGGTGGGCATGGGCGGCGGGGCGGGTCGGGGCGGCGGCGGGTCGGTGTGGTGTTGCGGTGGTTGTCGATTCGCTTGGAGTCACACGGATTCGTCGGTAACGGCGCGCTGTCGCCCGCGGCGCGGCGGGAGCTGGCGGTTCGCGGGATCCCGGGCACGGCGACCGTGCTCGGGGTGCGGCCCCGGCGCACCGAACCGGGACACCGCTTCTGGGTTCGGGTGCAGGCGGAGGGGCAGCAGCCCTACGAGACCCGGGTGCGTCAGCGAGTGTCCGAGGCGGACCTGGAACTGATGCGGCCCGGCGACGTCGTCGGCTGCCGAGTCGACCCGGGCGACCGCGACCGCGTGCTGCTGTACGTGCCGAGCCCGGCGGAGGCGACCCGGGTGAGCATCTCCAAGATCCTCGCCAACGGTCGCCGCGCCGACGCCACGGTGCTCGCCGCCGCTCCCGGGGGGGGGGGGGGGGGGGGGGGCGGGGGGCCCCCGGGGGGGGGGGGGGGGGGGGGGGGGGGGGGGGGGGGGGGCGCGGCCGCCGGGGGGGGGGGGGGGGGGGGGCGGCGGCGCCGCGCCCGGGGG
>NZ_JARWOP010000043.1 GCF_029868745.1 Nocardia wallacei
GGCGGCGGGTGCGCCGCGACGTCACCGTGACCGTGGGCCCCGGGGCGCTGCAAGTCGAAATGCGGGACGCCGGGGGGGGTTTCGATACCGAGGGGGTGCCGCCGCCCCGGAACGGCGTCCGGCGCGGCAGCAACGCGCGGAGGGCCCACCCACCGGGGGGCGGGCCGTTCGTGCCCCCCCCGCCGGGCCAGGGGACGTCGGTCACGCTGGTGTGGGTGCATCCCAGCACCGGCGTCCGCGAGCCGGAGACCGGCCCGGAGACGCCCGGCTCCGCCGAACCCGAGCGCTGGGATCTGCGCGGGCTGCTCGGCCTGCGCGGGCGGCAGGGTGCGCTGGTGACGGTCGTGCTGCTCGCGACGATCGCGTCGATGGCGTTGTCGAACGTGCGCGCCCTCCCCGACCATCGGACGGGAATCGTGCTGGCCTACAGCATGATCGCGCTCGCCGCGGTGGCGACGCTGGCCGTCGACATCGAGCCGTTCCCCCGGCCGATCGCCGCGGCGGTGGCCGCGGCCGGTCCGGTGGCCACCGGCATCGCCTACCACCGGGTGGCGGCGGTGCAGGTGCACGAGTTCGTCTGGACGGTCTACGCCACCTCGGTGGTGCTGTGCTTCCTGGCCGTCCGCGGGCGCAGCGGGTACGCGGTGCTCGGTATCGCCGCGACGACGCTGGTGGCGATGTTCGACATCGGGCTCGGCACACAGGGCATCTCGCTGTCGATGACGCCGCTCATCATCGTGGTGACCGGAATCCTGATCGCCGCGATCGCCCGCTCCACCCTGCGCGCGCTGCGCCGCCTGGCCGACGAGTCCGCCGCGGGCGCCGCCGCCCGCGCCACGCTGCGCGCACAGGGCGAGGAGCGCGCCCGCCAACTGGAACGCCTGGATGAACGCGCGCGCCCGATGCTGGAGCGGATCGCCGCGGGCGCGGGCCTCACCGACACCGAACGCTACGAATCACGCCTGCTGGAGGCGGAATTGCGGGACGGCCTGCGCGCACCCGCGCTCACCACCGCCGGACTGGCCGCCGCCACCCGTGGTGCGCGCAGCCGCGGCGTCGAGGTTCTGCTGCTGGACGACGGCGGCCTGGCCGACGCCCCGGACACCCTGGTCTCCGCCGTCGTCGCCGAGGTGGCCCAGCAGTTGGACAAGGCCAACTCCGGCACCGTCACGGTCCGCGTCCTCCCGCCCGGCCGCCATGTCCTGGCCACCATCCTGGTCGACGCCCCGCCCGAACTCCGCCGCGTCGAAATCGACCACGACGGTGCCACACGCACCCTCGTGGACCACGGGTAGAAGCGGTTACATCTGCAGATTTTCCTCGATCTTCTTGAGGCGATGCCGCGCCAGCGCGAGATTGGCGCGACCGCGATCCAGCGCGAGGTAGAGGAAGAGTCCCTGGGCCTGAGGCAGAGTCATGGGACGGATGAGGTGATACTGACCCGAGAGGGAGATCAGAATATCCTCGATGTCCTGACTCAGCCCCAGTTGGTCGAGGGTGCGCTGTTTGGCCCGCACCACTTCGGTGTTACCGGCGGCGGCGATTTCCAGATCGAGCGATTTGGAACTGCCGAGCGTACCCAACGCCATACCGCTGTCGTAGTCGACGACGGCAGCGCCGATGGCTCCGTCGATCGCCATCATATCTTTCAGGGCGGTGTCCATATCGGACATGGAAAATCCTTACTGTTATATCGATGATTCGAACGGAATCAATTGTTGGGCGCGTGCAATGTCGCGACAATTTTCCGGGCCGCCGCGGTCAACCGGCCCAGGCTCACCGCCGGAGCGCTGCCGACAACCAGCAGAAGTGTGCTGCTCAGCGGCACCACCGCGACACAGCCACGATCGGCCTCGAAGAACGCGGACTGTAACCGGCCGTGCGCAGACAGTGCGGCGAAATGGTCGCCGATCCCCGCTGCGGCGGCCGCCAGCGCCGAACCCCGCATCGCCACCTCGTCCTCGTCCTGGCCGATCGACGGAAGGGCGTTGCCGGACGCGATCACCAGGCCGTCGCGGCTGGTGACGAAGGCGTACTGCGCGTCCCCGATCGACGTGCACGCCGCGGTGAGCAGCCGTGCCACGGTCGCGGAATCGCCGAGCCTGATCTCCTTGCGCTGGATCCGCTGCTCGCTCATACCCGCACCGCCTGCTCGATCCGGCGGAGCCGGTGCCGGGCCATGGCGAGGTTGCCGCGCGTCCGGTCGAGCACGAGATACAGGAACAAGGTGTCCTGCCGCCCGTCCGGGACCGGTGTGCCGTTGCGGCGGCTCTCCAGCGGCATGATGATGTGATACTGCGTGCCCAGCGTGATGAGAATGTCTTCGATGGCGTCGTCGAGCTGCAATGTCTCGATGGCACGCACTTTGGCCCGGACGACTTCGGTGAGTACCGCTCCGGCCACGTCCAGATCGAGCAACGAATTTCCGCCCTGCTTGCCGAGGATCATTCCGCTGCCGTAATCGACCAGGGCAATACCCATCGCCCCCTCCACCGACATTCCGTCATGCAGAGCATCGTCCAGATTCACATATACCCCATACAACACGATGAGCTTTCGCTCGAAATCAGAATTGAGACGATACCATTCAGTCGGTGTGGCGACAATCCGACAGATATCGATGCCGTCGGTCAGCGGAATTCAGGGACCAAAGACCCTTGCGGATGGAAGATATCCACCCGATTACCCCGGGCTCAGGGGCGGCAGACCGCGGAGTGGGAATTGCCGCCGATCAGCGGGAGCAGGCCCCGCGGCAGCAGGATGTTGTAGAGGGAGATGTCCAGGGTGCAGAGGTAGGCCGAGGCGTAGGCGCCGTTCTGGGTGAAGCGGCCGAGCGCGGCGAGGAGAGCGGGCATGTCCAGGGCCGCCCGATCCAATTTCGCGCCGTGCTCGAGCAACAGCGTGAAGGCCTCGCGGACCGAACGCTGGGCCGGGTCCAGGGTCGGGCGTACTCGATCGACGGTGTGCACCAACGCATCCGACGCGACGGCGATCTGCTCGGTCGACGACAACAGCGACTGCCCCTGCTCGTACAGGCCGCCGATGAGAGCGCGGGTCTGCGTCACCAGGGTCTCCAGTTCGGCGCCGCGCGCGGCCAGCCCCTGCATGATGCCGCTGAGGTTGGCGATGACGTCCCCGAGAATCGCGTCCCGGCGCTGGAAGTCCGTCGCCACGGCGGCGGCTTGAACGATGAACGTACTCAACGACACCCGGTCCCCCTGCAACGCCATGACAAGCGTGTTCGACAGGTCGTTCACCTGGTCGGGCAGCAGGTTCTCGAACAGCGGCTGGAAGCCGCCCAGCAGGCCCGAGATGTCGAACGACGGCTCGGTCCGCTCGAGCGGGATCTCTCCCCCGCCGCGCAACGGCGTGCTGTCGGGCTGGTTACCCGGCGCCAGCGCCACATATCGCTGACCGATCAGATTCTGGTATCGGACCAGGGCCTTGGTGTCGGAGTACAGCCGCTGGTTGCGCTGCACCTCGAAACGCACCCGGGCAACATGCTTGCGGCTCACCGGATCCCGGGCCAGCCCGATCGCGGTCACCTTGCCGACGCGCACACCGGCCATCCGCACGTCGTCGTCCACGCGCAGCCCGAGCACATCGCCGAAGGTGGCCGTGTAGCCGGTGGTGGGCCCACTGACGTTGCGTGACAGCGTATTCCAGATAATCACCGTCACCAGCACGGCGACGACGGCGAACGCGCCGAAGCCGAGCAGGGGCTTGCGGAGGCCGCGAGTCACGCGAGACCGTCCGTTCCGAGCGATACCGACCCCACCACGAGCACCGCACGCCTCCTCGAGAAACCGAACGAACCCGATTCTTTGGCAATGACTCAGCTACCGGGGAGGAGAGTACCGGGTCGCGCGGCGGCGACCGCCCAACACGCCGATCGGCCGACTACACCCGCGCCGGGGTCCGGTCGTTCGCCGGCGGATGGATCACGCCGGTGAAATTCCCGCTGGAGATGTTGTAGGTGCGCTGCCGCACGGCGTCGCCGGAGTTGCCCTCGATCGTGGTGATGGTGTCGCCGTTGCGCGCCACCACCACGCCGATATGGTTCTGACCGCCGAAGACGACGAGGTCCCCGGGGCGTGCGGCACCCATGTTGCTGTCGGCGAGGCCCTGGCTCGCCCCATCCGACCAGACCGCGCGCACGAGGTTCTTGTTGGACCAGTCCACGTCGATACCGGACTGTTTCCACACCCAGGTGGCGAACGACGCGCACCACGCGTCGTTGATGTTGTACGGCCGGTTCACATGGTTGGTGCCCTGTTCGACGACACCCAGTTCGTTCTCGGCGAAGCCCTTGATCTTTTCGACCAGGCTCGCGTCGGCGGGCGGCACATAGCTGGTGCCGGACCACGGCTGGGTCAGGGGCGCGGGGGTGCCGCCGTAGGCGTTGTTGGTCGGATTGCCGGGCGCCGAGCGATCGATGTGGTCGGCATGCTGCTGGATATCGGTCGTGGCCTGTTGCATGCGCTGCTCGACCACCTCCATCGTGGAGGCACAGGCAGATATCAGCGGGCCTTCCACCGACTCGGGCCAGTATGCCTCGCCTTTCTCGTTGTAACTCGGCCCGAGAGCCACCGAATCTTTCAGCAGGCCCCGCAGCCGCTCGACGGCTTGGTCGATATCGGTATAAGCGTCGCCGGCGGCGGTGTAGGCACCATAGGAGGAGCTGTCTACGGCCTCGTTGTCGCGCTCTATCTGCCGTTCGATGGTCTGCAGCGCCGTGACCGCGTCGTTGTGGTTGGTGGTCGTGACCGACCGGTTCTGATCGTCGATGAGCTTCGCGTCGTACATCAGGTCCGTCAGCTCGGGTCCCGCCCACGGCGTACCCGCGCCCAGATTGTCGACGTTGGACTGGATCGCGGCGTGCGTGGCGGTCATCGTGCCCTTCAACCTGCCGGACGCGTAGGCGGGCACGTCGAATTCCGGGATGACCTTGTAATGGTCGGTCATCGCAGCTCCCACCCACAGCCTGGCAGCGCACTCACGAACAGCGCCATCGGGAATCCTCAATTCGCCCAGGGACCGACGTGGTTCGAGTATCAACCATTCCCAGAATTGGGATGTTTCGCCCATGATGCTCGTTATGAGTACCGCAATCCTCGCCGTCGATCTCGGTAAGACCGGCTGTCGCGCGTCGCTGCGGATCGACGGGACCGAGCGAGCCCGCGCCGACGGTCCCGGCGCCCCGGGGCTGGCCGCCCGCGACGGCGTGGCGGCCGCGCAGCGTGCCGTGACCGCGGTCGTGCGCGAAATAGATCTGCGCGCAATGCCTTTCGTGCTGTCGGTCGGTGCGGCGGGAGCGGCCTCCGCACCCCGTGCCCGCATCGAATTCGCCCGGCTACTGGCCGGGACGCCGGCGGTCACGGCGGTCGCGGTCACCTCCGATGCCGTGACGGCGCACGCCGGGGCGCTCGGCGGCGATCCGGGCGTCGTGCTGACAGCGGGGACCGGCGCGGTGGTGACCGCGGTCGATCCGACGGGCCGGTTCACCCGGATCGATGGCTGGGGACCACTGCTCGGCGACGAGGGCAGCGGCGGCTGGATCGGCCTCCAGGGTCTGCGCGCAGCGCTGCGCGGCCACGACGGACGCGGACCCGACACCACGCTGGCCGCCGCGGCCGCCGATCAGTACGGCCCGCTCGACACGTTGCCCACGCTGTTCGGCGACCACGAGAACCACGCCCGGCTCGCCGCGGCCTTCGCCCCCGCGGTCGCTGCCGCCGCGGCTGCCGACGAGGTCGCCGCGGAGATCATGGGTGCGGCCGGGCACGCTCTGGGGCGCGCCGTGCTGGCCGCGATCGACCGCGGCGGGCTGGCCGCACCGGTACCGTATGCGGTGACCGGTGGGCTGATCGAACTCGGCGCGGCACTGTGGGCGCCCGTGGACCGCATACTCGGGGGGAGGGTCGAATACCGGACCGCGCACGGACACCCGATCGACGGCGCCGCGCTGCTGGGCGCCGACACCACTACGGCACTGGAACCGTTGATCACGCGGATTTCGTGAGATTTGTTGACATATTAACCAATTCGTCTGACACTTACTTGCAGCATGCCCGCTGCGTTACCGGGAGTCGCGATGCACGCACTGAATGTCGGTGTCATCGTCGTGTACCTGGTAGTCGTCGCCTGGATCGGGTTGCGGCTGTCCGGAAGACAACGCTCTGCGGGCGAATATTTCGTCGGCGCGGGCCGAATGCCGTGGTGGACTGTGTGTTTCTCGGTCGTAGCCACCGAAACCAGTGTGCTGACGGTCATTTCGATTCCGGGCGGAGCTTACACCGATCAGGGATTCGGCAACGTCGAACTGGCCTTCGGATACATCATCGGCCGCACCGTGGTCGCCATCGCCCTGATTCCGCTGTACAAGCGCGGCGGATTCGTCAGCGCCTACGAGTATCTGCGGCAGCGCTTCGGCCCATACCTGCAGGGCGTCGCGGCGGTGACGTTCGTGCTCACCCGGCTGCTCGCCGAGGGTGTGCGGCTGTTCGCCTCCGCCATTCCGATCGAGCTGCTGCTCGGCGAGTTCGGTATATCCCTCGGCTACGACGTGATCATCGTGGCCCTCACGCTGCTGACGGTCGTCTACACGTATCTGGGCGGGATCAAGGCGGTGATCTGGACCGACGCGCTCCAGATGGGCCTGTATCTGCTCGGTGCGCTGATCGCGATCGGCGTACTGACCGGGCACGTCGGCGTCGCCGGCTGGTCCGATGCGCTGCGGCACGGCAAGTTCCGGCTCTTCGATACGGACTTCGGCCTGGCGCACATCCTCACCAGCAGCTTCGCGCTGCCCACCGCCATCATCGGCGGAGCGCTGTTCACGATGGCCTCGCACGGCTCGGATCAGCTGATCGTGCAACGCATTCTGGCCACCCGGTCGATCCGCGACAGCCAGCGGGCCATGATCGCCTCGGGGGTGTTCGTCGCGGTGCAGTTCGCCGCCTTCTCGCTCGTCGGCGCGCTGCTGTGGGCCTACAACGGCGGCAGATCGCCCGCGGCGCTGGGACTGTCGAGCGCCGACGGGCTGTACCCGGATTTCATCGTGCACGGGCTGCCGGTGGTGATTTCCGGGCTGCTGGTCGCCGGAATCCTCGGCGCCGCCATGGGTTCGCTGTCCGCGGCATTGAATTCCATGGCCAACTCCACCGTCGCCGACATCGTCCGCGGCTGGTCCCGGCGCGCGGTGTCCGACGCGGCGATGCTGCGCCTGGGCCGGTTCACGACGCTGGTGTGGGCGGTGCTGATGGCGTTGTTCGCCATGGGGTTCAGCACTACCACCGGCAACGTATATCTGACCGCGCTGGCGATCGCGGGGTACACCTACGGCGCGCTGCTCGGCGCCTTCCTGCTCGGCCGGCTGGTCCGGCGCGCCAACCAGTTCGACGCGATCGTGGCCTTCGCCGCCACGGTGATCGTGATGACCTTCGTGGTCCGGATCGTCCAGATCGAGGTCACCGTGGCGGGCACGGTGACCGAGAAGGGCATCGCCGCACAGTGGCTGGTGCCGATCGGCGTCGCGGTCACCCTTGTCGTCGGCGGGATCAGCAGCCGGTTCCATCCGGCTCCCGAGCCCGCGCCGCCGCCCGAATCGGTGCGGGCGGTGGCCTGATGCGATACCCGGAACGTGTGTTGATGCGGTGGGGGCAACCCTCCGGCGATATCGTCGCCCCCGTGACCGTGTCGACCGCCCGCTGCCCCACCCCGACCCTCCACGCTGGACGGATGACGCGATGAACGACGGTGACGATGTCCGCACCCGCCTGCTGGCGGCCCTCCCCCGGCTCACGCCGACCGCACGACGGGTCGCCCAGGTGATCCGCGACGATCCGGCGGGCACGGCGCAACTGACGGTGAATCAACTCGCCGAACGCGCCGAGACCAGTACCTCGGCCGTGGTGCGACTCGCCAAAACCCTTGGCTACGAAGGGTATCCGCAGCTGCGGCTGGCGCTGGCGGCCACCGGCACCGAGGACCGCACCCCCGTGCTCGCCACCGATATCGACCCCGACGACACCCCGCCCAAGGTGCTGCACAAGCTGGCCGCCTTCGAGACCGAGGGCCTGCTCGCCACCGCCGAACGCGCCGACGCCGCGACGATGGCAGCGGTCGCCGACCAGCTGGCACGGGCCCGCCGGGTCCAGGTGATCGGCATCGGCGCGTCCGGGCTGGTGGCGATGGACATGGCGCAGAAGCTGACCCGGATCGGCATGTGGTGCGGCGCCTGCACCTCCGAGGACGACGCGCTCGTCCAGGCCAGCCTGCTCGGCGCCGACGACGTGATCATGGCGTTCTCGCATTCAGGGGAGACCATCGGCATCGTCGAGGCGGTGCGGCGAGCCGACCGCGCCGGCACCGCGACCGTCGCGGTGACCGCGGGCGCCGGTTCCACCCTGGCGGCCACCGCCGCCCGGACCATCCTCGCCGCCGGACGCGAGGACGGCTTCCGCTCGGCGGCGATGGCCAGCCGGATGAGCCAGTTGCTCATCGTCGACGCCCTGTATGTCGGTGTGCTGCAACGCACTCCGGCGGCCGCGCAGGCACTGCACCGCACCTACGACGCGGTCGCGGGGCGGGCCGCCCCCCCCCCCCCCCCGCCCGCGCCGGAGGCGGGCGGGCGCGGGGGGGGGGGGGGGGG
>NZ_JARWOP010000044.1 GCF_029868745.1 Nocardia wallacei
ACAAGTGGATGAACTACTACAACACTATCCGGCGGCACTCCGCGATCGGGAACCAAAGCCCCGACGACTACGAGCGTTCACTTCGAACCACTGCCGCCTGAATCTGCAAGCCCCCTGTCCACCATTCGGGGTGAACCTCACCTCGGACGGCGGTGACCAACTCGTCGACGCCGATACCCAGACTGTCGAGCAGCAGGATCAAGGCCTCCCGGCTCTGTGCGGTACTGGCGGCGGTCATGCGAAGTCACCACCGAGGGACTCGGTCAGCGAGTCGGTCACCACACGCTCGAAGACCGTCCGAGGGATGACGAACAGGGTGGTGGTGTGGTCAATGGCGACGAACAACAGGCGGTCACCGGTCGTGACCGCCGCTTGGCGCTGAAACTGTGCGGGCACGCGCAGGTAGCCGTTGCGGGTAACGCGCGCCGGGCCATCGCTGTCGACGGACAGGAGCAGGAGGCCGTGGTCGCATATCCACCGCAGCCGTTGTCCGGGCAGCCAGCCCATCCACTGTGGCAGATGACGGTCGCAGATTCGCCCCTGCGAGTCGATGGGCCGCAGCGCGTAGCGAAGTCGTTGAACGGGTCGTTCGTGAACTTCGATCAGGGGGAGGGGGCGACGGGCCGGTCGGCCGGCGCGTGTAGGAGTGGCCTGCGGGGCCGGCTGTAGCGCAGGCATGGTCGGAACGATGGGTGCCGCGGTCACCATGCCCGCCTCCCAACACGGGGAAGCGCCAGGTCACGGGGCGGGCAGCCCGGGTGGGTGTTGATGTGTTGATGTGTCACCGCGATGAGGGGGGAGCTCGCCCCAAAAGCGTGTTTCAAATCTGGAGGTAACGGGCAGAAAGAGGTGAACTCGCATAAATTGCGTGTTCATAGCGTCAAACGACACCTGTTCCGGGTCCGCCACCACCAACACCCGACTGTGTAACGACAGATTGCACTGATGTCGATACTCCGCCGGCACCCGCAGATAGTCCTTTCGGCCCACGCGCCAGCGGCCGGTCGACTTCGGTCGAACCACCATGCGATGGTCGGCATCGAACGCAACCGACTGTCCCGCAACCCAACCGAGCGTTTGCGGCCCGGATCGATCGGACAGTCGTCCATGATCATCGATCGCTGAGAGGGCGAGATGCACGCCGTCGCCGCAGAGCTGCTCGGGGGAGCGGACGCCCAGCGATTTATGCCTTCTCGGCCCGCTGGCGGTAGCCGCTCGCGAGGAGTGTGCGGAGCCGGTCGAGCGACTCCTCCTCGGCGCCGTTGCCCTTGATCCAGGCAATGGAGCAGGCCGCGAGGAACAGGTCGTAGCCACGCACCGACGCGCGTACGTGTCCCGTGCTCTGGGCTGCTTCCACGTACTTGTCGGTGGCGGCGATGAAGATGTCGCAAGGAATGGTGAGCGGGTTGTCCGGGTCCTGCGCCTGGGCGGCGGCCATGAGTGGGTCCGGGAGCCCGCTGAAGGCGCTGAAGTACTCCTCCATGGCCCGCAGCCACTGCTCCAACGCCTCGCCGGCATCGCCCAGCTGCTCGACGTCCGCTCGGCGGGCCACCAGCTCCTCGGAGCGTGTCTGCAGGACGGCCGCCAGCAGCGCTTCCCGGGTGGGGAAGTGCCGGTACAGAGTGCCGGGCCCGAGGCCCGCCTCCTTGGCCACCGCCTCGAGTGAGGTGCCGACCCCGTGGCGCAGGAAGTGACGCTGCGCGGTCTCCAGAAGGGCCGCGCGGTTGCGCTGGACATCCGCGCGCGGCTTGCGCCCTCGCTGTGCACCCGCGTCCATGCACCCTCCTGATGTCCAGATATCCCGCGAATTCAGCAAAACGGAGGCTGCCTCCGAGTTCATTCGAGCATAAAGCGGAGGCGGTGTCCGGTCAAATGGACGGGCCGTCTCGATCAAGGTGGGCAGTCGTTCCAGCCCGCGTGGGCGGAGCGAGAAGAAGCACATTGAGACGGCTGAGCGCGTGGCAGCAATAGGCGGTCATGGTCGGGGTGATGATGCTGAGCAGCAAGGGGACGGCCGGTATTGCCGGTGGCGCCTTCATCGGCCTGGCGAGCACCGTCACCGCGGTCGGGCACATCCCGCCGGCGGCGCTCGCGCTGATCGTCGGCATCGACCGCAGCACTTGGATTCCAGCAGTCGTCAGTGCTCGCCGGTGTCCGTGCCGGAGGCTGGCCCCGCCAGGCCGGGCGGGAACTGCGCGGCGCCCGGCTCGGCATCGTCGGCTACGGCCCCAGCAGCCGCGCCGTGGCCCGCCTCGCCCACCCGACCCGAACAGAGAATTCCTCGACCTGGACACCGTCTGCGCCACCGCGGACTACCTGAGCCTGCACTGCCGCGTCGACCACACCACACACCACCTCATCGACGCCACCCGCCTGCAGGCGATGAAACCGACTGCCGTACTGATCAATACCGCCCGCGGCAGCCTCGTCGACGAGAACGCCCTGCTACACGCGCTGACCAACGGCCACATCGCCGGCGCGGCCCTGGACGTCCTCGCCGGCCGCGATCCCGCCCACCCCGTCGACCCGCAGCATCGGTGAGGGCATTAGTCGGTGAATCTTCATGCCGCGGGTCGCCATAACCGGCGCCGAACCGGCCGCGCGCCGTCGGTTTTGCGAACGTGGGCACCGTCCGAATGGCGTGCCAGCAGGCTTGCCCGGGTAGCCCTTGTCCGTGCGAGTTGGAGAATCCCTTGGGCGTAACGATCGCTGTCTCGCCGCACAAATCGTGCCGGGCGCGGCATGCGGGGGTTCGCACATTCGATCGATACCTATGCCTACCGATGACGGGTCGTGGACCGTCCGGTAGCTTCTCGACCCGGGTGTCCATCGGTACCTCGTCGTCCGACAGCTGGGGCCGGAGATGCGTACAGTCACAGCGCATTCGGAACGAGGGGGGTCATGGAGCCACATCCGCAGAACGATCCGCGGCAGGGAAACGGCGGTTCTACGGTTCAGGCGGTGCTGCCGCAGCAGTGGTATTGCGTGCAGTGTGGCGGAACGCCTGCCGCGCCGGTCACTGTCCGAGGACATCGGGGGCGGTTGTTGTGGATGACGTTCCTGCATCGGACCGGTCCGTTCTGCCGAGACTGCGGTCTCGCGATTTATCGGCGGATGACTCTGGAGAATGTGTGGCTCGGCTGGTGGGGCCCGTTCTCGATGTTCATCAATGCGGCGACCATGTTGTTCAACACGCTGACCTACCGGGAGATCGCCCGGCTGGCGCCGCCGATTCCGGGCATGCCGGGCAAGCCGCTGGATCCGGGGAAACCATTGTTCCGCAGGCCCGCGGCGCTCGGTTTCCTCATTCCGGCCGCACTGGTGGCCCTGGCGATCGCGCTGATCGTGACCAGCGCCGGATCAGGCGAGGCGACGGGAACCTCTGTCGCACCGAGAACTTCGGGAGAAACGCTGGCGATCGATCTCCGCGGACTGTGCCGGACCCTGTCCGCGCAGATGCCCGACGCCGAGCAACTCGGGCCGATGAAACCGATCGAGCCCTACGCCGACGTGCGTTCCGCGCAGAACTGTATCTGGCACAGCGACAGCAGATTCGTCACCGTCGAAGTGCATGCCCTCGATGACGCGAGGGCCGAGTACCGGACCATGACCGAGTGGATGTCCGATCCGAAGGGCGGCGGTTCGTCCCCGGAGGATGTCCCCGGTCTGGGCGATCGGGCCGTGGTTGCCGCGGCCACGCACTACGCCGACACCGGTGCCGCCGTGGTGCTTCAGGCAGGGCACGTTACCGCCCGCATCACCTGGACCGGGCGGGATCTCCCTTACGCCGACGCGAAGAATCAAGCGATCACAGTGGCGCGCACGACAACCCAGCTGGCCCGGAAATAACGCGCGGGCTTTGGTCCGTGGGCGTCATCGATGAGCCCGGTGGCGCGACGCTGGTGAAAAGCGACGGAGCGGCCCGAGTAGGCCCGGCGGGATATTGTCGAAAGACGTGCAGGAGGTAGCGGGATGGAGTAGGCCATGGTGGTGACCGACGGTGTGTCGGCGCGAGAACTTCGGCGCCTGCAGACCCGCGAACGGCTGTTGGGGGCGGCGATCTCGGAGTTCAAGCGGACGGGGATGGCCGAGGCGGACGTGCGCGCGATCGTGGCGGCCGCCGGCGTGGCGCACGGCACGTTCTTCTTCCACTTTCCGACCAAGGAGCACGTGCTGCTCGAGCTGGAGAATCGTGAGGAAGAGCGGCTGGCAGCACAGTTCTCCCGCTTTCTGAGTACCGACCACGATCTGGCCGCGGCGCTGCGGGAGGCGATCCGGCTGGTCTTGGGCCTGGAGCAGCGGCTGGGTGAGATCTTGTTCAAAGACCTTCTGGCGCTGCACTTCTCGCAGACACGCACCGCGGTCGACATGGCCGACAGCGAGGAGGATCACGCGGTCATCATGCTCGTCGCCCGCGAATTCGCGCTGGCCCAGGAGCGCGGCGAGGTTGGCGAGGGTGTGAATCCGATGAACAGCGCTGTGTTCTTTCTGCTGGGGTTGTACGCGTTGCTGATCACCATGAGCGCGTGGACCACCCGCGACGAAATGATCGAGGATTACCTCGCGAGGACGCTGGACAGCGTCCGGCCTCGCCGAGACAGGTAACAAATGACTCGAGTCAGCCACCCGAAGTCCCGATAACCAGGTTCTCCCGTCCAATCCTTCACTGAGTCAAGTCAGTCAAATGTATCGTTGGCAGACCGTTCGGGATTGCGGAAGATGGGTGGATGGCGGATGCCGATTGCCATGGAATCCGACAGCGAGGTCGTGCCCGACTGGCAGCTCTTCCTGCGCGGGCTGGTCGTCGTGATCATGGTCGTGGTTGCCTCCGCGGCGATGGTCACCCGGTCGCAGGGCACGTTTCGTGACACTGTCGAGGTCACCGCGGACTTGGTGAACGTCGGCGACGGCTTGCCGGAGAAGTCCGATGTGAAGTACCGCGGCATTCTGGTCGGTCTCGTGCGGCGGGTGGAGCCCGCGACCCGCGGCGGGCCCAACCATGTGCACATCGAGCTGCGACCGGACCACGCCCCGGGTATACCTGCGACCGTGACCGCACGGGTGGTCCCGAGCAACGTCTTCGCCGTGCCGTCGATCCAACTCGTCGACAACGGCCGCGGGCCGGGGCTCACCGCGGGCGCGCACATTCCCGAAGACCGCAGCCTGGACACCGTCCGGCTACAGACCTCGCTGACCGCGCTGAGCGCGATCGCCGACGCCGCCGGGCGCGGCGGCTCCGAGCCGGCACTCGGGCTGCTCGCTCTCGCCGAACGAGCCAGCAGTGGGCGCGGCGCCGACGCCGTCCGTTCCGGCGCGGAACTCACGCGAATTGCCGAAACACTCAATCGCACAATGACTCTGGGCGACACCACATCCACCCTGACGGCCCTGTCCCAAGCCCTTACCGCGCTGCAATCCTCGGCACCCGACCTGCTCTCGGCGGTGCACACCGCCAGCGGTCCCCTCCGAGCCGCCGCCGAGCGGCGAGAACAGTTGCACGGCATGCTCTCCGGCGGTCTCACCACCGGCGCCACGGTCGCCGCCGCGCTGGAGAACAACACCGCCACTCTCACGGGGATCACCGCTCGGTTGGGCCCGGTAGTCGGCGTCCTCGGCGACGGCAGCCGCAACTTTCTGCAAATCTCCACCTCCCTCACGGCACAGGCCCGGACGTTCAACGCCATGTGGAACGCCGAAGATCAGAGCATTACCGCCAAGATCATCATCGAACTGACGCCCCACCGGGCCTACACCCGCGCCGACTGTCCCCGCTACGGCACCCTCGAGGCCCCCAGTTGCCGCACCGCACCGCCCGGCGAACACACCATCATCGGCCCCGACGCACTCGCGCCACCGCAGCCGCCCCGCCTCATCGGCGGAAATGTGGGCCCCATCGGCAGCCCGCAGGAACAACGGCAGATCGCCTCGATCCTCGGCATCGCGCCGAACACCGCGGCCGACATCCTGCTCGGCCCGGTGCTCAGAGGCAACGACGTAACGACAACTCCCGCAACGGATTCGGCCACGCCAACAGGAGGGCAGCGGTAGTCTCCCCGGCCGTCAGCTTCGAGAAGCCCGGGTGTCACGGCTTGGTCGACACCATACTTCGTCGGTATGTCACGACGTCGGCTACCGAGACCGAATGCAATTGATGCGCCGCGGCGAACATGAGCGACTCCGCGGAGTCCGCGATGGCCGTGGGATCGGAGAGCGACACGAGGGCCGCCAGCGCGCCGACCTCTTGCAGCCCTGCCGCGCGGAGCAGATCGGTGACCGCCTGTGCCCGACTGCGGCAATCGAGTGTCCCGTCGGTGTGGGCGCGGAGCGGCATGACGTGTCCCGGGCGGGTGAACGTGGCGGGAGTGCTCGTCGGGTCCGCGAGCTGCCGGAGAGTGCGGGCTCGATCCTTGGCGGAGATGCCGGTACTCACGCCGGTCGCGGCATCGACCGTCACCGCGTAGTCGTATCGGGAGGCGGTGAGGCCGGTGCCGCTCATCGCCGACAGTGCGGTGCGCACGCACACGTCGTCGGTGACGGTGGCGCAGACGAAGCCCGAGGTGTGACGGATGATGAAGTCCAGTGCGGAGGTCGTCGCCTTCTCGCCCGCGACGACGAGATACGCGTCCGGATTCTCGCTCCCGCAACCAGCAAGGACGATGACCTTGCCGTCGGCCAGGTCGGCAACGGCACGCTCGACTCGGTGTGTGGATTCGCGCATCACGGTATCTCCGCTCATGCGAAGAGGGTCATCGTGTCGGCGACGCATGCCGGTTTGTCCGATCCGTCGCATTCGATGGTTACCCTGATCAATGCCAGGAATCCTTGCCGGGCCGGTTCCACGGACACGACCTCGGCTCCCGCGCGGACCTTGCTCCCCGCGCGAACGACGGAGGGGTATCGAATCTTGTTCGAGCCGTAGTTGATTCCCATCGACAGCCCCTCGATCGAGAAGATGTCGGCCGTCAGCCGCGGAATCAGCGCCGCGGTCAGATAGCCGTGCGCGATGGTTCCGCCGAACGGCCCACTCGCGGCGCGCTTCTGATCCACATGAATCCATTGGTGGTCGCCGGTGGCCTCCGCGAAGGTGTCGATGTCCTTCTGCTCGACAGTGCGCCATTCGCTGTATCCGAGGTGCGAACCTACGGAACTTCGGAACGATGTGATTCCGTCGAAGACCTTCATGTCACTCCTGGTGTGTGCGGCCGGTTCTCATCGGCCGAGGTAGCGCGGGGTCCGTTTGGAGAGGAACGCCGAAATGGCCTCGTGGGTGTCCGCGGTGGTGAAGTTGTGCTCTTGGAAGACGGCTTCTCGATCGAGTGCGGCATCGAAACTTCCTTCGAGTGCGCTGTTCAGTAGCTGCTTGGTCCGCGCCAATGCGATCGGCGGCAGCACCTTCAGTCTCGAAACCCAAGCAGCGCAGAACCAGTCGAGATCTGCCGGTGCCACGACATGATTGACCAGGCCCAGTTCTCGGGCCTGCTGCGCGGTGAGCATGTCGCCGAAGAAGGCGATCTCCTTGGCTTGCTGCAAACTGAGTGCCTGCGGCAGATACCAGGACCCGCCCAGGTCGGGCGACATTCCCCGCTTGACGAAGATCTGCGAGAACTGTGCGGTCGTATCCGCGACAACGAGGTCGCACGACAAGGCCAGATTGAATCCGGCGCCGACCGCATAGCCCGACACCGCGGCGATGACAGGTTTGTTCAGCCGCCGGATCGCCAGGCACGCGGCATTGACGATCCGCATCGGGGCGAGTGGGAACAGGTCGTCCGCCGATTCCCCCAGGTCCGCCCCGGACGAGAAGTGCCCCCCGGCCCCGGTCAGGACCACCACGCGATCGTCGTTGCTGCGATCGACCGCATCGAGGATCTTCTTCAGCTCGACCCATTCCTGGGTTCGGAGACCGTTCTTGCATTCGGGACGATCGAAAGTCACCGTGACAGTGCCATTTTCGCGACGCACGGCCAGGCCCGATGCGGCGGCGGTCATCGACCGCTCCGTTCCGTCTCGGCGGCGGTACCCGCCGAACGCACCTCGACCCGGTCGCCGATCCGGACCGCCGTCGCGTCGGGGGTGGCGAGGCGGGTCAGCACCCGGCCACCGCGGTCGAGATCGACATAGGCGACGGCATACGGTGTCAGCGCGGCGAATTCGGGATCCGGGTGCGAGCGCACGACGGTGACCGTGTAGACGGTGCCCTGGTCCTGGATCGGCTCGCTCGTGATCGACAGCGACCCGCACCTCGAACAATGCGGACGCGGATAAGTGAACAGGTGGCGGCATCGCGAGCAACGGGAGAGCGCCGCGTCCTCCGCCTCGATCGCCAGGTGCTGGTTTGTCATCGTGCCCTCCCGAGAATCACGGTGCCGGATGCGTGGCGGGATCCGAGAAATCCGCCGATTCCGTTGCAGACGGCGAGTTCGGCGCCCGGTCGCTGGGATGTCGACGAACCGCGCAGTTGCCGGGTGGCTTCTATCAAGAGAAACAGGCCTCGCATCCCGGGATGGGTCGAGGAGAGACCGCCACCGTCGGTATTGACCGCCGGGCCGACCGCCGAATCGAAGTCCAGCGCGCCACCGGCAACGTATTCGCCGCCTGCTCCCTTCGGGCAGAAGCCGAGATCCTCCAACTGCGTCACGACCGTGATGCTGAACGAGTCGTACAGCATGGCGATGTCGATATCTTCCGGCCGCACTCCCGCGTCGGCGAACGCGCGGCGGCCGGATTCGGCCGCGGCCGAGGTGGTCAGGTCGCTGTCGGCGTCGATGAACGACACCGCCGCGCCGGCACCGAGTATCTCGACGCCCGGGTGCCGGCAGTCGGCGAGGACGGCGTCGGACACCAGGACCACCGCCCCGCCGCCGTCGGTCATCAGACAACAATCGAGCAGCCGTAACGGATCGGCGATGGGCCGCGAGGACAGCACGTCGGCTACCGTCAATTCCGCGCGCGACCGTATCGACAGCGCCTCGAGTCCCTCGACCGCCAGCGGGTTTCGAAGGGCGTGCCGTCGCGCCGATACCGGGACAGCGGCCAATTGTTCGGGCGTGGTGCCGTATTCGTGCATGTGCCGCGCGGCGACCATCGCGTAACTGCCGACCAGCGACAGACCGTGCGGACGTTCGATCCGCTCCGCGGGAGTCTCGCGGACTCCGATGCTGGTGGGAATGCCACCGGAACTCGACTCGCTGCGCAGCGTGGAACCGTAGGTTACCAGAGCGACATCGATCAGCCCCGCCTCGATATCGCGCTTGGCGCGACCGATGTGCAACTCGTAGGACGATCCGCCGACGTTGGTCGTGTCGATCACCGCGGGCCTGATGCCGAGATACTCCGCCACCCCGAGCCCGGGCAGCGACGTTTCGGACTCGCCCGCGTCGTAGAGGCCGTCGATGGCCGACCACTCGAGTCCGGCATCGGCGACCGCCGCGACCGCGCTCTCGGCCTTGATCCGGTGCGGTGTGTAAGACGGCGCGACCCGTAAGGGGAACTCGTGGATCCCCGCGATAAAAGCGCGACGGCGCACGTGATCGCCACCTCTCAGACGTGATTTGTGCGTATCGAATCGCAGAACCGAACGCGCCGGGGGCTCGGCTTCGCTGCCCGGCGATTCTGCGTTGACCTATTCCTAACCTGGCCGTTACGTAGTATCGTACTGTTTTAGTACGTTACATGCAAGCGTCGGAGCCGTGCGGTCGGAGCCCTCCGACACCGCCAGATTTGCGAGGACTCGATGAACAATCAACAGGTAGTACCCGGCGCCGATCGGGAATCGGGCAGTGTGCTCGACGCTCTCGTTGTCGGAGGCGGGGTTTCGGGCATTTACGCCCTCTACCGGCTCAACGAGCAGGGGCATTCGGTGCGTTTGGTCGAGCGCGGCGCCGGCCTGGGCGGGACCTGGTTCTGGAACCGCTACCCGGGAGCCCGCTTCGACTCCGATTCCTACTCCTACGGCTACTTCTTCTCCGAAATCCTCGCCGACGAATGGCGTTGGAGCGAACACTATGCCGGGCAGCCCGAAGTCGAACGCTACTTCAATTTCGTCGTGGACCGGTTCGGGCTGCGCGACAAGGTCCAACTGAACACCAGCGTCGTCAGTGCCCGCTTCGATTCGGACGACAATGTCTGGGTGGTGGGTTACGCCGACGGCCGGGAGGTGGTCACGCGATTCCTGGTGCTGGCGACCGGCATGCTCTCCGAGCCTTATACGCCGGCGTTCGACGGGATGGACGAGTTCCGCGGCGTCATGGTCCATTCGGGGCAATGGCCGGCCGCGGGTATCGATCTGGCGGGTAAGCGCGTCGCGATCTTCGGCACCGGCTCGTCGGGCGTTCAGCTGGTGCAAGAGGTGGCCCGGGAGGCTGCGTCGCTGACGGTATTCCAGCGCAACGGCCACTGGGTCACACCCCTGAACAACCGGCCGTTCACGCCGGAGGAGCAAGAAGAGTATCGAAAGAACTTCCGCGAGGTGCACCGGAAGCGACTCGGCCACATCGGCGGATTCATCCACGAGCCCGAGACCCGTCTCACCTTCGAGGTCTCGGAGGAGGAACGTCTGAAGAAGTACGACGAACTCTACAACTCCGGTGGATTGCGCATCCTGTCCTCGAATTTCGCGGATACGCTCGCCGATCCGGCCGCGAATCAGGAGTTCTCGAAGTATGTCGCGGAGAAGATCCGCGCCACCGTCGACGATCCGGATCTCGCCGAGAAGCTGATCCCGAAGGATCATGGATTCGGTATGCACCGTCCGCCGAAGGGGACCGGGTACTACGAAACCTACAACCACGATCATGTCGAACTGGTCAGCTTGCAGGAGACCCCGGTCGTGCGGCTCAGCGAGCACGGAGTGGTCACGTCCGACCGTGAATTCGAGTTCGACGTCATCATTTTCGCGACCGGTTTCGAAGCGTGGCTGGGTGCGCTGAAGAAGATCGACATCCGCGGTAAGGACGGTCGAGCGCTGATGGACGCGTGGTCCGACGGCCCGCGCACACTGCTCGGCATGGGAGTGCCGGACTTCCCGAATTTGACCTTCGTCGCCGGTGTACACAGCGTGGGCGGAAACCTTCCGGCCTTCAGCGAGATTCACGGTGACTGGGTCTCCGACTTGATCACCTACGTCAAGCGCCACGGATACTCGCGCGTCGAGACGACACCGGAGGCCGCGGCCGAATGGACCGCCCACGTGTACGAGACCGCGGAACCCGTTCTGCTGGCGAAGGGTTCGTGGTATCAGCGCGGGAACATCCCCGGCTCGGACGGCAAGATCCTGACCTACTACGGCGGTCTGGACCGGTGGCGCGAATGGGCGGCGCGGGTGGCCGACAGTGGCTACAAGGGAATGGAGTTCCAGTGACGCGGCGCGGAGGCGGGTAAATGTTCATCGAGCACTACGAATACCGGGTGAATCCGGGGATGTGGGAACAATGGGAAGAGTTCATGCTGGAACTCGCCGTGCCCTATCAGCAGAGTCGTGGCATGCGGATCCTCGGACTCTTCTGGGCCGATGACGATCACACCAGGTTCGTCTGGATGCGTTCGTTCGAGAGCGACGACGAACGCGATCGCCTCTATGCCGCAATATACGAGAGCGAGCATTGGCAGCGGAAAATGCTTCCGGAGGTCCGGAGACTGGTGGTGAAGGGCAGCAGCAGGACCACTCGGCTGGCGCCGTTCTCGGACATCTCCGCCTTGCATTCGCCACTATGAAGCGCTACCGAGGAAGAACCGTTATCGTCACCGGCGCGGCCGGTGCGATCGGCGCCGAGATCGTCGAGCGGCTGGCTTTCGAAGGCGCGCAGGTGATTATCACCGATGTCGACGGCGCGGCCTGCGACCGGCTGGCCGCGCGACTGGGCGGCGAGCATATTCCCCGTCAGCTCGATGTGACCGCGGAGCAGGCGTGGATCGATGCCGTCGCGGAGATCGAATCTCGATGCGGGGGGCTCTACGGACTGGTGAACAATGCCGCGGTGGCGACGGCGGGATCGGTGGTCGAGGAGTCGGTGCCGGCCTGGGAGACGGTCGTCGCGATCGGTCAGACCGGCACTTGGCTCGGCATGAAGCACGCGGGCGCGCTCATCGAGCGCAGTGGGGGAGGCTCGATAGTCAACGTTTGCTCCATTCTCGGAACAGTCGGCGTGCCACACAGTTTCGCCTATCACGCGGCGAAAGGGGCGGTTCGTGGAATGACCAAGAGCGCGGCTGTCCATTGGGCTACTGCCGGCGTGCGCGTGAATTCCTTGCACCCTGGTTACATCGGCACGCCGAGAATGCTGGAACGCCTCGGAGACCCGGCGTTTCGGGAGGCCACCGTCGGGAGGACTCCGATGGGCAGGCTGGGCACCGCTGCCGAAGTGGCCGAAGCGGTCGCCTTCGTCGGCGGACCGGGCGCCGGTTTCATGACCGGAGCCGAACTCTACATCGATGGCGGATTGACGGCGCAATAGCCGTCTCCCGCTGGACTCAGGACAGTTGAAGGAGAAGCACCGTGTCGGATTTGTCAGGCAAGGTCGCATTGATCACCGGCGCGGCACGGGGGCAGGGCCGTGCGCACGCCCGCAAACTCGCCTCCGAAGGAGCGGCGATCATCGCACTCGACTTGTGCGGCGCGTTACCGAAGAGCGTCCGATATCGCTCCGCCACGAGGGCCGATCTGGACGAGACGGTGGATCTGGTGGAGGGACTCGGACGCCGCGTGATACCGATCGTCGCGGACGTTCGTGAATTCGACGCGCTGAAGGCCTCCGTCGATCGCGCGGTCGACGAACTCGGCGGGTTGGACATCGTCGTCGCGAATGCGGGCATCGCGGTGGTCACCGAGTGGGACAAGGTAACTCCGGAGGCCTTCCGAGACACCATCGACACCAATCTCGTCGGCGTGTGGAACACGGTCATGGTCGGCGCTCCGCACCTGCAGCGGCGATCGGGCGGATCGATAGTTCTGGCCAGTTCGGCGGCCGGTCTTCGGGTCCAGCCGTTCATGGTCGACTACGTTGCCAGCAAGTATGCCGTCACCGGCATGGCCAAAGCTTTCGCGGCCGAGCTGGCGAAGGACAATATCCGGGTCAACAGTATCCACCCGACCGGTGTAAACACCGATATGGCAACGGATCCGAGCGTGCAGGAGGTTTTCTCCGGGGCGATCGAACGAAATCCCCGTCCCGCGAGTCTGTTCACGAACATGCTCGATGTCGCCCTCGTCGAACCCGGTGACGTCGCGAACACCGTGTCGTATCTGGTCTCCGAGGAAGCGCGTTTCATCACCGGTCACGCTATGACAATCGATGCGGGGATCACGCTTCATTGACCCGCCCGCGCTGCTGACGGCAGGGCGGGGCGGAGGGTGATCCATGATTCCCGTTGTCCTCTCGGTCGGGCCAGACAACCGTACCGTAGTCGTACGTAAGGTACGATCTTCGTGAGGCGGGCGGCGGAGCTGAGGGGACCACGATGACGCAGGTGACAGTCGGCAGGCCACGGGAAGCCGGTTATGACAGGCGAATTCTCGAGGCGGCCGTGCGGGTGTTCGCTTGCCGTGGGTGGGAGAGATTCACTTTCGACGCGGTGGCCGCCGAAGCGGGGATAGGTAAGCCCGCGCTGTATCGGCGGTGGAGTTCGCGTATCGAGTTGCTGAAGGCCGCGACCACCCAGCTCGTGGATCAGACGGCGGTCGACCACGGGTCGCTGCGGGCGGATCTCGAGGACTATGCCCGCCGGTTCTTCAATTTCATGCTGACCGATTCCGGCCGAGCCTGGCTCCGTCTCCAGATCGAGCTGCCGTTGCACGATGAGCTGCAAGTGATTTCACGCTCGGACCTGCTGAGTCCCGCGCACGCCGAATTCGAGGGAATCGCTGCCCGCGCCGTCGAACGCGGCGAACTCACCCGCGTCCCGCCGGTGAAGTTCATGCTGGAGGCGATCGGTGGCCCGGTGGTCATGCGTGCCATCCACACGCCCCCGTCGAAGCGCGCGAAGCTGACCTCGCAAGAAGAGGAATACGTGGAACAGCTCACGAACTGGGCGCTGCGCGCGCTCTCGGAAGCCGGACCGGCTTAATCCCGGCTGCGGGGCGTTTGCTCGTCCGCGCGGCATAGATGCCCTACAGGTATTGACGAGTGTTGCGTCACATATTATCGTACGAAATATGTACGTAATGTCGTGGTCGTCGGCGCGGGTCGCGGATACCTCGAGTTCGTAGTCTCATCCCTGGAGGGCCCACGTTATGGCAAGTCAGCAGGCATTGGAATTCGTGGAGAAGCTGCGGCGCCACGGCGAGCGGATGGCGGCGGTCTCCGGCCTCACGCTGGACGACCAGCGCATCGTCGCCGAAGGATTGCAAGCGATTACCGGCAGTCCCGAAGGTGTGACCTTCCGCGACGCGACTGCGGACGGTTTGCCCGGAATCTGGGTCGACCCGGACGAGCAGGCCGGAGCCGATGGGTCGACGGTCATCCTCTACCTACACGGCGGCGGTTTCATGTTCGGCACTCCCGTCGGCTACCGGAACCTGGCCGGGCACGTCGCCCGTGCCGCGGGGTCGGCCGTGCTGGTCCCGAAGTACCGCAGGGCGCCCGAAGCGCCGTTCCCGGCCGGATTGCTCGATGCGGTGGCGGCCTACGAGGGCCTGCTGTCGCGCGGATTCGCGCCGGAACTTATTGCGCTCGTGGGCGATTCCGCCGGGGCGGGGCTGGCGTTGAGTTGTTTGCTGACGCTGCGCGACGCGGGCAAGGCACTGCCGGCGACGGCGGTCCTGATGTCGCCGTGGAGCGATCTCGCGGCCGAGGGGGAGTCGATGCGGACCAACGCCGCGGTGGATCTGATGGCCAGTGCGGAAGGCATGCGGACCTTGGGCAGCGTCTACGCGCCCGGCCTGGAACATGACCCGGTGGCTTCCCCGGTGCACGGTGATTACCGGGGACTGTGCCCGCTCTACATCCAGGTCGGCGGCCACGAGGCGCTGCTCGACGACGCCGTCCGCGTGCGAGACAAGGCGCAGGCGGACGGCGTCTCCGCTCGACTGGAGCTGTTTGCGGAAATGCAGCATGTGTTCCAGCTCGGCGCCGGGACATTCCCGGAAGCCGATGACGCGATTGCCAAGGTCGGCGGTCACCTGCGCGCGGTATTCGCCGCGACCGGAAAGCCGGAAAAGTGACTGACGTGAGCGACTGGCCCGGTGCCGGGACGATCCTGCGAGAGCTCACCGCGCCCGGGGCGGCGTTCCCCGTCGTCGAGGTGGAGTCGGGCGATCGGCGCTTCCGCACCTACCGGAACACCGCACGGTCGATGCGTGAGTTCGCGCAGCGCTTCGGCGATTTCGGCGATCGCCGTGCGCTGGTGTCGAGCGCGGGCGTCCGCAGCTACCGCGAACTCGACCGCGACATCGTCTCGGCGGCGCACTGGCTCCGGCGGGCGGGTGTCGGACACGGTGACCGGGTCGCGATTCTCAGCCGAAATCGGCCGGAATTCCCGGTCGTCTTCTGGGCCGCCCAGGCCATCGGCGCGATCTTCGTGCCCTTCAATCCCTGGTGGACCGCGGCGGAAATCGAATACGGCATGGGCGACGCCGATCCCGAAGTGATCTTCGCCGAGGCCGACCTGCTCGAGAAGGTGGACCCCGGCCGGTGCCGCGTGGTCGGAATGGGCCTCGCTCAGCCATCCTGCGGCGTTGTCGAGTGGGACGAGGTCGTCACCTTCCAACGGCTGGGTGAGCTTCCGTTCGCCGACGTGGAGCCCGACGACTTCGCCACGATCGTGTACACGTCGGGCACCACCGGACGGCCCAAAGGGGTGGTCCACACGCACCGCAATCATTGCGTGAGCGTGGTGAACGCGGCGCTCACCGCGGCGACCATTGCCGCGGCGCGACGCGGAAGTGACGCCGCTCTCGCGGCGGAACCCGTGGTGCTGCAAGTACTTCCGTGGTTCCACGTCGCCGGGCTGGGCAGCATGTACGGATCGTTGGTCGGCGGCGCGGTCAATATCATCCAGCCGCGGTGGAATGCTGCGGAGGCCCTGCGGATTTTGGCCGAGGAAAAGGTCACGACCCTCGGAGCGGTCCCCACCATGCTGGCGGAACTGGTTGCGGCGGCGGCGGATTCGCCCTCGGCCCTCGACTCGCTCGCCACGCTGACATCGGGAGCGACGGCGGTGCCGACCACGTTGCTGCGCACGGTGGCCGATACCGTGGGTGAACAGGTCTGCATGGCCACGGGATACGGGCTGACCGAGACAACCGCCAGCGTCGCGCTCTGCGTCGGACCCGACCTGACCGACAAGCCGGACTCGATCGGTGTTCCCTTCCCCGTGAACCGGATTCGAATCGTCGACGAGCAGATGCGCGACGTCGCGGTGGGGGAGACCGGAGAGATCGTGGTGAGCGGCCCCACCGTCGCCGCCGGATATTGGCGCAGCGAGGAGGCCACGCGGGCCGCCTTCGCCGCGGGCGCGTTTCGTACCGGCGACCTGGGCCGGCAGGACATCGAGGGATTTCTCTCTCTCGCCGGGCGGATCAAGGACGTCATCATCCGCGGTGGCGAGAACATTCAGGCCGCCGAGATCGAGAATGTGATCGCGGAGCTCCCCGGCGTGATGACGGTGGCCGTGGTGGGTCTCCCGCATCCGCGGCTCGGCGAAGAGGTGACCGCGGTGTTCACCCTCTACTCGGATTCCGAACTGACCGAGGCCGATATCGACGCGCATTGCCGGCGGCAACTGGCAAGCATCAAGGTTCCGTCCCGATACATCCGCGCCGGGGCGATACCCCGAAGCGCCAGTGGAAAAATTCTCAAAGCCGAACTGCTTCGTGCCCTTGCCGGGCAAGGAAATACGTGACTGGAGAGCACTGTGAGTGATACGCGTACTGCAATTGTCACCGGCGCGGCCCGCGGCATCGGCGCCGCGGTGGCCCGGCGGCTGGCCGCGGATGGCCTCGCCGTGGCCGCCGTCGACCTGGACGAGGCCGCGTGCGGAGCGACCGTCGAACAGATCGAGGAACTGGGCGGGCGAGCGATCCCCATCGCGGCGGACGTGGCCGACGAGGATCAGGTGAACGCGGCCGTGGACCGGGTCAGGTCCGAACTCGGCGCACCGGTCGTACTGGTGAACAATGCCGGCATCCTGCGGGACAACCTGTTGTTCAAGATGACGACAGACGACTGGCGCGCGGTGCTGGCGGTGCATCTGCAGGGCGCGTTTCTCATGGCTCGGGCGGTGCAGAAGGATATGGTCGCCGCCGGCCACGGCCGCATCGTCAATATGTCCAGCACCGCGGCCCTCGGCAATCGCGGCCAGGTCAATTACTCGGCGGCCAAGGCCGGGCTGCAAGGGTTCACCAAGACGCTCGCGATCGAACTGGGCAAGTTCGGAATCACCGCCAATTCCGTCGCGCCCGGATTCATCCGCACCGATATGACGGCCGCGACCGCGGCGCGCATGGGAATGGACTTCGCCGACCTGATCGCGTCGGGGGAGAAGGCCATTCCCGTCGGCAGGGTCGGCGAGCCGGAGGATGTGGCACACGCGGTGTCGTTCTTGACCAGCGTGGGCGCGGGCTTCATCTCCGGACAGGTGCTCTACGTTTCCGGCGGGCCCCAGGCGTGAGACCGATGAGCGACAAGGTGAACCCGAGCCGATTCAGGCACGTGCTGAGCCAATACCCGACCGGTGTCGTCGTGATCGGTGCGGTGATACCGGGCGAGCAACCCGCCGCATTGACGATCGGGTCTTTCTCCTCGGTATCGCTCGACCCCCCGCTGATCGCGTTCTATCCCGACAAGTCCTCCGCGAGCTGGCCGAAAATCCGTCAGCAGCAACGCTTCTCGGTCAATGTCCTGAGCGCCCAGCAGGAGGACGTGTGCCGGCGGTTCGCCAGAAAGGGATCGGACAAATTCGCCGGGGTGCCCTGGCGCCCGGCTCCCTCGGGCGCACCGATCATCGATGGCGCGGCCGCCTGGCTCGACTGCGAGCTGTACGACGTCCAGGAGGCGGGCGACCATTACCTGGTCTTCGGCCGGGTGGTCGCGATGGACGCCGACTCGAATCAATCGCCGCTGCTGTTCTTTCGAGGCGGATACGGATGCTTCACCGCGACGAATGGAGGAGCGGCGTGATGCGTGGGCTCATGCAGGATTACCCACTGACGATCGACCGGATTTTTCGCCGGGCGGAGGAGTGCTTCGGGCACAAATCGATCGTGTCGATCGCACCGGCCGGGGCCGAGGTGACCAGCTACCGGGAGTGGAGCGCGGGAACACGGAAGCTCGCCGGCGCGCTCGACGTGCTCGGGGTGTCACCCGATGCCCGGATCGGATCATTCGCCTGGAATTCCGCTCGGCATCTGCAGCTGTACTTCGGTGTGCCCAGCGCGGGAAGAGTGCTGCACTGCCTCAATATTCGCTTGTCGCCGGAACAGATCGTCTACGCCGTCAATCACGCCGAGGACGAAGCGATCTTCGTCGACAGGTCACTGCTCGAGGTGCTCGGTCCGCTGCTCTCGCGGTGTCCGACGGTGCGGCATGTGATCGTGATGGACGATGCGCCCGGCGCCGATCCCGGCCTCGACGGTGTGGGCGCACAGGTGCACCGGTACGACGACCTGATCGCCGCCGCGCCCGCGGCTGATTTCCGAGTCACCGACGAAAACCGGGCCGCGGCAATGTGTTACACGAGCGGCACGACGGGAAACCCGAAGGGCGTCGTCTACAGTCATCGCAGCATCTACCTCCACACGATGGCGGCGAGCGCGGTCGGGACGCTGGGTATCAACGAGGCCGACCGCGTGCTTCCGCTGGTTCCCATGTTCCACGCCAACGCCTGGGGAATCCCGCACGCCGCGATCGCGCAGGGCGCGGACATCGTTCTCCCCGGCTCCGATCTGAGCGGGCCGCGGGTGGCCGATCTGCTCGTGGACCACAAGATCACCATGACCGCCGGAGTGCCGACGATCTGGACCGCGGTGCTGCCGCACCTTCGGAAACGGGACACCGGCGCGCTGCGCCTCATCGCCTGTGGCGGTGCCGCGGTGCCGGTCGCGCTGTCGGAGGCCTACCGGGTTCAGGTCGGGCTGCCCCTCCAGCAAGCCTGGGGCATGACCGAGACCAGCCCTCTCGCCGCGGTGGCCCGGCTGGACCGCTCGCATGCCGAACTCGGCGAACAACGACAAGCGGATCTGCGGGCCGGGGTGGGCCGAGCGGTGCTCGGTGTCGAGGCGCGCCTCGTGGAACCGGGCGACACGCGACCCGTGCCCCGTGATGGCGCGACCACCGGCGAACTGCAAGTGGCCGGACCGTGGATCGCCGGTAGCTACTACCAGGGCCTGGGTGACGACGACGGATTCACCGCGGATGGTTGGCTGCGGACCGGAGACGTCGCCACCATGGACGACCGGGGCTGGATACGACTCGTAGATCGGACGAAAGATCTGATCAAGTCCGGCGGGGAATGGATTTCGTCGGTCGACCTCGAGAACGAGTTGATGAACCACGCCACCGTTGTCGAGGCAGCCGTGGTGGGCGTGCCGCATCCGCGGTGGACCGAGCGGCCGCTCGCCTGTGTCGTCCCGGCCGCCGGGGCTGCCGTCGACGAAGCGGAATTGTTGCGGCACCTGGCGGGAAAATTCCCCAAATGGCAACTGCCGGACCGGATCCTCGTCGTGGACGCGATTCCGAAGACCAGTGTCGGGAAGTTCTCGAAGACGCAACTGCGTGAGCGGTACCGCGACGCCTTGGTGATCGAGGACTAGGCCGGACGATGCCGATATCGACACAGATCACGCTCGCCCGCCGGCCGGCGGGGCGACTGGATTCCTCGGTGTTCCGCCTCGAGAAGGTGGCGATCGACGAGCCCGCCGAGGGCGAGGCGCTGATCCGCAATCTCGTCTTCTCGCTCGACCCCTACATGCGACCGCGCATGGACGACGAATCCTCCTACGTCGCGCCTTTCGAGGTCGGTGCGGCACTGGAAGGAGGGACGGTCGGAGAGGTGATCGCCTCGCGGATACCGGGACTCGAGGTCGGCACGCACGTGCTGCACATGGCGGGCTGGCGGGAGTACGCGCTGCTGTCCGGCAGAGCCCTTCGTCCGCTCGCGCCGTCCGATCATCCGTTGTCGTATCACTTGGGCGTGCTGGGCATGCCGGGCCTGACGGCGTACGCGGGCCTGGTCGCGGTCGCCCGGCTGGCGCCGGGGGAATCGCTGTTCGTGTCCTCCGCGGCGGGCACGGTCGGGAGCCTCGCGGGACAGATGGCGAAACTACTGGGGGCCGCCCGGGTGATCGGCAGCGCCGGATCGCCCCGGAAAGCGCGTTACGTCCGCGCGGAACTCGGCTTCGACGCGGTCGTCGACTATCGTGCGTCGCCCATCATGGACGGTCTCGGCCGGGTGGCGGAGGGCGGCATCGACGTCTACTTCGACAATGTCGGCGGCGATCACTTCGCGGCCGCGCTCTCGCACCTGAACGACTTCGGCCGCGTCGTCATGTGCGGAACGCTCTCCTCCTACGACGATCCGGCCACCCGCACCGTCCCGGGAAATTTGTTCGACATAGTCCGGAAACGTTTGACGATCGCCGGTCTGTACGTGAACGACCACCTCGATCTCGCGGATCGGTTCGCCCGCGACGTCGGACAGTGGCTGCGAGACGGCAAGCTCGTGACTCGAGAGGTCAAATTCCGCGGCCTGGAAGCCGCTCCGGAAGCATTCTTCGGATTATTGCGCGGCGACCACACCGGCAAGGTCCTCGTGGAGTTGTAGTCCGGACATTCAGACAAGCAGACGCGATAAGAAATCAGGCAGTAAATGAGCAAGCAATTGATGTTCAACATCTTCACCATGAATACCGTCTCGCATGTCAACCAGGGCATGTGGCGTCATCCCGACAACAAGACGGTCGACCACAATGACCTGGACACGTGGATCGAACTGGCGCGGCTGGCCGAACGGGGCCGGTTCGACGCGATATTCCTGGCCGACGGCGCCGGTCTGGGCGGGGATTTCGGCGGTGATTGGTCGATCTATCCGGAACGCGGCCTGATGTTCCCGATCGGTGATCCGCTCATGGTGCTTCCGGCGATGGCGCAGGCCACCGAGCACCTCGGCTTCATCGTGACCAGTGCGCCGATCCAGCATCCGCCGTACTCGTTCGCGCGGTCCATGGCGACCCTGGATCACCTGTCGCGCGGGCGGATCGGATGGAACGTCGTCACCAATGCGTCGGCGAACGCGCACCGCAACGTGGGCCTGGGCGGCCTGGTCGAACACGACGAGCGGTACGCCATCGCCGAGGAGTACCTCGAGGTTGTCTACAAGCTGTGGGAGGGCTCATGGGACGACGACGCGGTGGTGCGGGACGTCCGGAAGGGCGTCTACGCGGATCCCGCGAAGGTGCGCAAGATCAACCATGAGGGCAAGTACTACCGCTGCGAGGGTCCGCTGCAAGTGATTCCGTCACCGCAACGGACGCCGATGCTGTTTCAGGCCGGCGGCTCGGATGTCGGACGGAACTTCGGGGCACGCCATGCCGAGGGAATCTTCCTCATGGCCGACACCCCCGCGGACGCGGCTCGGGTCGTGAAAGACATGCGCGCGCGAGCCGGACAGGCGGGCCGCCGGGCCGACGACCTCACATTCTTCCAGGGACTCACCTTCGTGGTGGGTTCGACGATGGCGGAGGCCGAACGCAAATGCGCCGACCTCGACGAGTATCTGGATCCGACGGCGGCCATGGCCTACCGCGGCGGATTCATGGGCATCGACTTCGCGAATGTCGACCCCGAAACCCCGCTGCGCGAGCTGATCAAGCAGGCGTCCGGCGTCCAGGGCCCGCTCCAGCTGTTCATCGACAAGCAGCCCGCGGGATCCGATCCGACGGTGCGTGATCTGTCGGCATTCTTCAACGCGAAGTATCGAGTGGTCGGAACACCCGAGTCGATCGCGGACGAACTTGCCGACTGGGCCGCCGCGGGAGTCGACGGCATCAACATGATCTCGATCATCACGCCGGGCACGTATGCCGAATTCATCGATCACGTCGTGCCGGTACTGCAGGGACGCGGCCTGATGAAGCGGGAGTACGCGCCCGGAACGCTGCGCGAGAAGATCGGCGGCGCCGGGAATCCGCGGCTCGCCGAGCCCCACCCGGCCGCGGGGCATCGCCATTCCTGATTGCGGCAGTCCCACGGCGAACAACGAAGGATCACTGGAGATGAATGAAATCGGCAAGCGGTACCACGAAGGCCCGTACGAGTATGCGCGGGAATGGGATTTTCTCGTCGACTTCCGCACCGACCCGGACGCGGTGGCCCGGCTGCTGCCCGACGCGCTGGAGCGGGACCCGGACAGCCGGGCATGGCTGCGCGTGTCTCATCACAAGACCTCGTCCTTCGGGCCGTATATCGGCGCCTACGTAGGCGTCTACGCGCAACACGAGCAGACGCCGGTCCGGTACATCGCCAGCGGCCTCAAGACCGACTTCATGGGAACCATTGCGGCGCGGGAGATTTGGGGCCTGCCCTATGGGCTCGGTACCGTCGCCGCGGGCTGGCGCGGAAGTACGTTCCATTGCTCGATATTCGGCCACTCGGGAACCCGGAACGCCGAGGTGCTGTTGCAGACGACGAGCCGCCAGACCCGGGCGAGGCCGGGGGTGGCGGCCTGCTACACGGCCGAACTGCGGGACCATTGCGGCAATCTGATGACGACGCAGCTGCTGAAGGCGCAGAACGCCTATGACCTCGGCGGCGCCGATGCGTGGGACGCTTCGGCCAGTCTGCAATTGTTTCGCGGTACGGCGATCGACGACTGGTCGATCATCCCCGTGGGTGAGGTCGTGCACGCGGAGTATCGGACGGGCGGCAACAGCAGCCTCGCGATGGCGAGTGTCCTGGCCGAGTGGTGATCGGCGCTATGCGCGGTAGCCGTCCGTGCCCGCGCGTGACATGACGATGTTGGGTACCACGGCGCGGGCCGAGAGGCGCAGCACCGCGTCGACCATTTCCACGACGTCGGCGACGGGGAGCATCTGTTCGGGTGCGACCCGGTCGTGGATCCAGCTGCTCATGTCGGTGTCGACGTAGCCGGGTGCGATGGTGGTGGCGCTGATGCCGTTGCCGGACTCCTCGGCGTTGAGGGTGGCGAACAATGCGATGAGGGCCGCTTTGGCGGCGCCGTACACCGCGAGTCCGGCCTCGGCGTAGACGCCCGTGATCGATGCCAGCGCAATCACTTTCGCGCCACGCTCGGGCTGTGTTCCGGCGGCGGCGCGCAGCATCGGCAAGGCGCCCTGGATGAGCTGCAGGGGCGCGCGCAGATTCACGGCCAGCGTTTTGTCGAAGCGGCGTAGCGAGGATTCGGCCACGGTGCCGGCGGTGCCCACGCCGGCGTTGAGGATCAGGGCCGACAGTGTGCCGAACCGCTCCTGATGCTGGGTGAGTACGTGGGTGACGCCGTCGGTGTCGGACATGTCGGCGGCGACGGCGACGACCTCGGCCGCACCCGCCGAGCGCAGTTCGACGGCGACGGCGTCGAGGCGGGCGCTGTCGCGTGCGCTGATGGTGAGCGAATACCCTTGCTGCGCAAGGCGTGTGGCGATACCGAGGCCGATCCCGCGGGAGGCGCCGCTGATCAGTGCGGTGTGGTTGCCGGTCATGTCCGGATTCCTTTCAGTGCGCGCAGGCCCGCGGCCATGAATTCGGGTGTGGCCTCGGCCGCGCGTTCGGCGGCCGATCCGGCGTCGGAACCGTGCAATGCCCGGTGGGTGATGCCTTCGCCGATCACGCCGAGCTTGAAGTTGGCCAGGGCGAGGTAGAAACCCCAGTGCGCGAGGTCGCGACCGGAGGCGGTGGCGTATGCCTGCGCGAGGTCGTCCGGGGCGGGCATCCGGTGGCTGGTCCAGGCGGCGCGCGAGCCCAGGACCAGGTCGAAGATCGGCGCCCGGTACACGCACATCAGCGCCGCGTCGGTGAGCGGATCGCCGAGGGTCGACATCTCCCAGTCGACCACCGCGCGGACGCGGGCGGGATCGGCCCGATCGAGGATGGTGTTGTCGATGCGGAAGTCGCCGTGCACGATCGAGGCCGCCGACTCCGGTGGCAGCGCCTGCGACAGCGCCGCGTGCAGGGCGGCGACGTCGGGTAGGTCACGGGTTTTGACCCGGTCCCACTGTGACGCCCACAGTGTCACCTGGCGGGCGAGGAAACCCTGTGGCCGACCGAACTTTTCGAGGCCCACCGCGGCGGGGTCCACCGCGTGCAGGTCGGCGAGTACTCGCATGAGCCCGGCGATGCTCGCGGTCAGCTGGTCGTCGGTGAGCGCGGCGAGGTCGTCCTGGTCGCGGACGACGGTCCCCTCGACGTACTCGACGACGGTCATCGGCGCGCCGAGGACGGACCCGTCCGCGTCGAAGGCGACCGTTTTCGCCACGGGCACAGCCGAATTCCGCAGCGCGCCGGTGACGGTGAATTCGCGCGCCATATCGTGCGCCGACGGAGTGAGCCCGGCGACGGGCGGGCGGCGCACCACCCACCGCGACGCGTCGTCGGCGGCGAGGAAGGTCAGATTCGACCGGCCGCCACTGATCAATTCCACCCGCAACTCGCCGCGGACGTCGACGCCGCGTGCGCGCAGGAACCGCGCCAGGGCGGGGATGTCCATGCCCGGCAGTGTCATTCGCCCGCCCGCCTCGCGCGGGCGATCGCGCGTTTGGCGATGGCCCAGCGGTGCACTTCGGAGGGCCCGTCGTAGATGCGGAACGGGCGCACTTCGCGGGACAGCCGCGCCAGCGGCAGGTCACCGGAGACGCCCAGGCCTCCGCACATCTGCATACTGCGGTCGATGATCCGGTGGATCGCCTCGGCCGCAAAGGTTTTCGCGATAGAGGTGGCGTCGGCCGCGGGCTCGCCGCGATCGAGTTCCCAGCACGCGCGGGTCAGCAGGGCGCGGGTGGCGGCGATATCGATCTCGTTGTCGGCGATCATCTGCTGGACCATGCCGAGGTCGCCCAATCGGGCACCGAACCCACGCCTTTCGGCCACGTGCGCCACGGCGACGTCGTGGCCGCGCCGTGCCGCGCCGAGCCAGCGCATCACGTGCGTCATCCGGGCGGGACCCAGACGCACCTGCGCGTATTCGAAGCCGCGGTCGACCTCACCCAGCACCGCGGAATCGGGGACCAGCAGGTCGGTGAAGAACACCTCGCAGTGGCCGCCGATCATCGACCGGTCGAGGGTGTCGAGATGGCGGCCCACCTCGATGCCGGGGCTGTCGGCGGGCGCGAGGAACATCGTCGCGCCGCCGCGTTGTCCGGGCTCGCCGGAGGTGCGGGCCATGATGATGAACAGGCTCGCGCCGTCGGCACCGGTGATGAACCATTTGTGCCCGTTGATCCGCCACCCGCCGTCGGTGCGGACCGCGCGGGTGGTCAGGGCGGACGGGTCCGACCCGGCACCGGGCGCGGGCTCGGTCATGGCGAACGCCGAGCGCACCTCGCCGCGCGCAAGGGGCGCGAGATAGCGCTGCTTCTGCTCCGGATTCGCGATATGGGCGAGCATGTGGACGTTGCCCTCGTCCGGGGCGGCGATATTCAGTGCGGTGGGGCCGAACAGGGAGTACCCGGCCGCTTCGAAGACCGGGGCCCGATCCGACATGCCCAGACCGTGGCCGCCGTATTCGATCGGCGCGTGCGGCGCGAACACCCCGGCCCCCCCCGCGGCCCCGCGGCGAGCGCCACACGCGCGCTCGCGCGCGCGCGTCGGGGGGGCGACTTACACTGCCGGGCCTGGACACCCCCGCCCGGGCGCGGTTCCTGCGCGCACGCGGCGTC
>NZ_JARWOP010000045.1 GCF_029868745.1 Nocardia wallacei
GTCCACGATCACCAGCGTCGCGCGGTGCCGCAGCGCGCCCCAGATCTCCCAGACCGAGATGTCGAAGGCCACGTAATGTAACTGGGTCCACACGTCCGCCGGGCCGAGATCGAGTAGTGCTCGCGTCGACGCGAGCAACCCGGCCGCGCGTCGATGCGTGACCACCACGCCCTTCGGCCGCCCGGTGGATCCGGAGGTGTGGATGACATACGCCGGGTCGTCCGGACGCGGCCGGAATACGTTCTCGCCGTGGGCCTCCGGCTCATCCGGAGCATCGATGACGAAAGTACGCTCGCCGGCGAGCGCGGCCATGTGGTCCCGGTCGGTCACGACCAGTTCGGGCCGGGTGTCGTCCAGGATCAGCCGCAGGCGCGCGGCCGGATTTCCGGGATCCAGCGGCACGTAGGCCGCACCGGACTTCAGCACCGCCACGATCGCCACGACGAGATCGATACCGCGCGGCAGCAACACCGCGACCAGCATCCCGGGCCCCGCGCCGCGGGCGGACAGCCGCGCCGCCCACCGCTCCGACCGCTCGTGCAGTTCCCGGTACGACATCGCCTCGGCACCGTGCACGACGGCCGTCGCCGCGGCGGAGCGGTCGACCCCGCGCCGCAGGCAGTCGACGAGAGTGACCGGCTCGGAATCGTTGTCGCGCTCGTCCGCGCAGTCGACGGTGCGGAGGGCGGGCGCGTGGCCGAAACGCAGTCTGCCGACGGGAGTGTCGGGGTCGGCGGTCGTGAGAACGGACAGCAGGGCCAGTAGCCGGGCATGGTGGGCCGCGAGGTTGGCGGGAGTGTGCCGCGCCGTGACCGAGTCCAGGTCCAGGCGCAGTTCGGGCTCGCCGTTGTCGTAGACACCGAGGGTGACACCGTCGGTGCGGCCCGGCGAACCTTGCTGCGGCACAGCCGGATTCCCGCCGAACTCGCGCATCAGATCCATCGGCATGATCGTCACCACCGGACCGTGCGGCGGCCGCCCGTCGATGATCCCGGCGCGGCGCATGTCCGCCTGCCGGTAGTGCTGATGCCGCAGCACCGCCGAACTCTCGGCGCCGACCGCCGCGACGAGCGCCGACAGCGGCGCGCGGGGGTCCACCGCCACGCGCAGCGGCACCACGTTCGCGGTCATGCCGAGCGCGTGCCAGGAGCGTTTCGCGGGCACGGTCAGTCCGGGTACCACGACCCGGCTGCCGGTGTCGGCGTGCAGGGCGAGCACGGTGGCCGTCAGCACCAGCACCGGCCACCGGACTCCGTAATCATCGGCACGGTCGCGCAGTGCCCGCCACGTGTCGGCGTCGAGAGTGCCGGTGTGCCGGAGGAATTCGTCCGCGCTGCCCTGCACGGCGTCCTCGGCGAGCACGGGCGCTTCCGGCAGCCCCGCCAGCCGCGCGGCCCAGAACTCGCGATCGGCGGTGAACCGGTGCGAGTCGCGGTACCGGACGTCCTGGTCCACGAAGGCGTCGAGCCGGTCGAACACCGTGTCCGCCACCGAGTCACCGGCCAGCAGCGCGCGATAGGTGTCCGACAGTCGCTTGGTGAAGGCGGCGATGCCGCCGCCGTCGCCGACGATGTGGTGGAACCGCAGGAACCAGAGATGGTCCCTATCGCCGACCCGCAGCAGCGCGTGATCGAACAGCGGGGCGGCGGTCAGGTCGTAGGGACGGTCCAGTTCGGTCGCGATATAGGCGCGCGCGGCGTCGAACGGCTCCGCGGAGTCGCGAAAGTCCTTGCGGTACAGCGGCCAGTCGCGAAGCTCCGCCGGTACCTGGCCCGGCCCGTCGTCGCCGACCGCGATGCGCACGCGCAAGGTCTCGGCGCCGGCGACCGTATGCCGGAGCGCGCGCTCGAACACCGCGTGGTCGAGTTCGCCGCGAATGTGCAGATATCCGCCGACGACGAAGCGTCGGCCGGTGCGGTCGAGTTGCTGGCCGAACCAGATCTCGGTCTGGGCGGCGGTCAGCGGCCGAACACGCTCGTCGGGCAGCGGTGCCGCGGGTTCGGTGTGCGCGGCCGGGAGCGAATCGGCCACGGCGTCGAGGTCGAGGGCGCGGACCGCGAGTTCCGGCTGCCGGACGAGCGCGGCCAGCAGTCGGCAGTATTGCGCTGCCAGTTCCTCGACCGTGCCGCGATCGAAAAGGTCGGTCGCGTACTCCACGGCCCCGACGGCCGGCTGTCCCGGGGCAGGTGCGGTCAGGCCGAAGAACAGATCCACTTTGGCGGCGCCGGTCTCGACCGGCACCGGCTCGACCCGCAGGCCGGGCAGCGTCAGCTGTGGCACGGCCGTGTTCTGCCACGCGAACATCACCTGGTACAGCGGGTGGTACGCGGTCGAGCGCCGTGGCGCCAGCAGTTCCACCAGCCGTTCGAAGGGCGCGTCCTGGTTCTCGAAGGCGGCCAACGCTTTCGCCCGCACCCGGTCCACGACCGTCGCGAAGGAGACCTCATCCGACACCCCGACGCGCAGCACCCAGGTGTTGACGAAGAAGCCGACGAGATCACTCAGCGCCGGGTCGTTGCGCCCGGCGATCGGCCCGCCGAGAGTGATGTCCGTGCCCGCGCCCCGCCGGTGCAGCAGGACGATCAGTGCCGCCTGCAACACCATCGACGTGGTGGCGCGCCGGGCGCTCGCGTAGGCCTCCACCGCGGCGAGCACGTCGGCGTCGATCGTCAGACCGACCTGCCCGCCGCCGCCCCGTGCGATCGCCGGTCGCGGACGATCGACCGGAAGCGCCAGGGGCTGAGGCAGGTTCGCCAATTCGGTGCGCCAGTACTCCAGCTGACCGCGCAGCAGCGGCGTGGGTTCGTCGTCGGCGCCGAGCCGTTCTCGTTGCCACAGCGTGTAATCCGCGTATTGCACGGGCAGCGGGTCCCAGGCGGGCGCGCCGCCGGTGCGCCGGGCGGTGTACGCGGTGGCGACGTCGCGGGCCAGCGGCATCATCGACCAGCCGTCGGCGGCGATGTGGTGCAGGACCACGATGAGCACGTGATCGTCCGGGCCGCACCGCATCAGCGCGGCGCGGATCGGGAGGTCGGACGCGAGATCGAACCGGCGGCGCGCGGCGGCGTTCAGCCGTGCGGACAGGCCCGCCGCACCGGATTCGATCACCGGCAGCGCGAGGTCGACCTCCGCCGGGTCCAGGACCCGCTGGTACGCCACGCCGTCCGCCACGGCGCACACCGTCCGCAGGGCCTCGTGCCGGATCACCACATCGCGCAGCGCGGCCCGCACGGCGTCGAGGTCGAGCGGTCCGGTCAGGCGCAGCGCGAGCGGAATGTTGTACATCGGTGCGCCGTCGGACAATTCGTGCACCAGCCACAGCCGCCGCTGGCCGTGGGACAGCGGAATGCGCTCCGGCCGCGGCATCGGGACCACACCGCGTTCGCTCGGCGCGGGCCGGGCGTGCGCGGCGAGTGCCGCCACGGTCGGTGCCGTGAATATCTCCCCGAGCGGGACCGCAACCCCGGCGCGGGCACGCAGCAGGCTCACCATCCGCATGGCGCTCAGCGAATCACCGCCGAGGGCGAAGAAGTCGTCGTCGCGGCCGACCCGCGGCAGCTCGAGCGCTTCGGCGTACGCCGCCGCCACCGCCGCTTCGAGCCGCCCGCGCGGCGGCTCGTAGGGCCGGGGCCCCGAGACAGCGGAATCGCTCGGGATGTCGTCGACTCGGGTCGGCTCGTCCGGGAGAAGTCGCCGAATCGGGGCGTCCGGGTCATCGATCATCGCCGACAGGACACCCATCCAGCGGTCGGTGAGTGCCCGGATTGTGGCCTCGTCGAAACACTCTCGCAGGTATCCGGCCCGAACGCGCAGCCGACTGTCCAGCCACGCCACCAGGGTCAGCGGATAGTGTGTGCCGTCGTCGACCGTCACGTCCGTGACCGCCAGCCCGTCGCGACCGGCCGCGCCGAGCGTGGCGGCATCGAGCGGGTAGGACTGCACCTCGAGCAGCGTGTCGAACAGCGCGGGACGACCGGCCGCGGCCAGGATCTCGGCGAGCCCGAGATACTGGTGCGCCGCCAGGTCCACCTGCTCCCGCTGCTGCCGGACCAGCAGGTCGGCGACCGTTTCCGTGGCGTCGATCCGCACCCGCACGGGCACGGTGTTGACGAACAATCCCACCATGTCCGTCACGCCGGGCAGGTCGGCCGTACGGCCCGACACCGCGGTGCCGAACGCCACGTCCGGCCGGCCGATGGTGAGCGCCAGGGTCAGTCCCCAACTGCATTGCAACACCGTGTTGGCCGTAACCTGATGTGCGGCAGCCAGTTTCCGGAGACGCTCGCTGCGCGTCGCGTCGAGGCCGAACTCCACCGTCTCGGCCGGCGACGTGACCCGGCGCGCGCGCTGCTCCGGAGCCAGCAGGGTCGGTCCCGCCGCGTTCTCGAATGCGGCCCGCCAGGCTCGGCGGGCGGCCTCGCTGTCCTGCCGCCGCAGCCAGGCCAGGAAATGCTGGTAGCCGCGTACCGGCGGCAAGGCCGGAGATGCGTCGCCCGCGGCGTAGCGGGTCAGCAGTTCGGTGGCGACGAGCGGCATCGACCAGCCGTCCATCAACAGGTGGTGCGTGGTGATCATGAGCCGGAAGTCGTTGTCACCGAGCATGATCAGCGCACAGCGCAGCAGCGGCGGTTCGTCGAGCCGGAACGGCCGGCGGCGATCGTCCGCCGCGAATCTCGCGAATTCCGCCGCGGGGTCCGCGGTGTCGCGCAGGTCGAGGACGGTCCAGGGCACCCGTACCTCGCCCGCCACGACCTGGACAGCCGTGCCGTCGGCACGGGTGACCACCGCGACCCGCAGCGCGGCGTGCCGATCGAGGATGCGGGCCACCGCGTCGCGCAGGCGTCCGGTGTCCACGACGCCGGTCAGCCGGAACACCGTGTGCACGTGGTAGACGTCGACGGACGACTGCTGCAGCACGGCGTGAAAGTAGAGGCCCGTTTGGAGGGGAGCGAGCGGCCACACGTCCGTCAGGCCGGGATAGCGGCGCTCCCAGTGCTCGATCTCGTCCTGCGCTGTCCGCACCAGCGGGAAGTCGGAGGGGGTGTGGCCGCCGGCGCCCGGCGCGGTGCCGTGCCGGGCGAGGCTCGCCAGCGCCTGCTGCCAGTGTTCGGTCAGCTCCTCGACATCGTTGTCGCCCAACAGGGTCCGGGGATACGCGAAGACGGTGTGCAGGCGGTCACCGGCGATCACGGTCGCCACGTCCAGGCCCGCGGGTGCGGGGGCGTCGGCGGCGGGTTCCGGGAGATCGGCGAGGTCGGGATCGGGCAGCCACGGGGCATCGCCGGTCAGCGCGCCGGTGCGGCCGAGATAGCGGAACGCGACCTCCGGCGCGGGGGCGGCGAGTTTCCCGGCGGTCTCGGGATCGAGGTACCGGAGCACCCCGTAGCCGACGCCGCGATCCGGTAGCTCGCGCAATTGCTGTTTAACCAGTTTGAGTGCCGCGCCCGCCGCCGGACCGCCGGCCAGCGCGTCGGCGACGTCGAGGTCGGCGAGGTCGAGCAACGCCGGATAGACGGTGGTGAACCAGCCGACGGTGCGGGACAATTCGGCGCCGGGCACCGCCTCGCGCCCGTGCCCCTCGAGCCACACCCGATGCCGCGCGGCCGCGTCCGGCCGCCACCGGGCCAGGGCCAGCGCCAGCGCGGCCAGCAGCACGTCCTGCGTGTCGGCGCCGAAGCGTTCGGCGACGATGTCCAGATCGGCGGTCGACGCCTCGGCGATGCGCACCCGGATTCGACGTACGTCTTGTGCGCGGTCCGTGGACGGGTCGAACGGCCTTGCCCCCAAAGGCATCTCGGGGGCCTCGACGATGCGCCGCCACGACGGGAGTTCCGCGGCGCGTTGTGTGTCGGCGGCCAGCGCGTGGACCCACCGGCGCATCGAGGTGGTCGGCGCGGGTAGTGCGGCGGTTCCGTCGGACCGCAGTTGCGTCCAGGCCGACATCAGATCGGGCACCAGGATGCGCCACGACACCGCGTCCACGGCCACATGGTGCACGACCAGCAGCAACCACCCCGCCGCGCCCGGACGGTCGAGCCACACCGCTTGCAGCACAACACCTTCCGAGGGCGCCAAGCGCCGCAGGGCCGCGTCCCGCTCCGCCACCAGGAGCGCGCGAATCGTCTCGATGTCCGCCGCCGGATCGACCGGGACCCGCCGCACCAGCGCCGCGACGTCCACCGCGCCGGGCGGGGCGACCGTCAGGCGCCATTGCCCGGCCTCCCGGTACAGCCGGGCCCGCAGCATGTCGTGCCGGTCGACCACGGTGGCGAGGGTCGCCGTCAGCGTCGCGTGATCCGTGTCCGCCGGGAGCCGCAGTGTCGCCGATTGGGTCGGGCCGTCGCCCACGCCGTGGTCGATCAGGTGCCGCAGCACCGGCGGCAGGGGCATGTCGCCGACGCCGCCGCCCGGCAGTTCGGCGAGGATCCCGGCGTCGGTGTTCGTCGGCGAGGTCTCGGCGTGTACGGCGAGCGCGGCCACCGTGCGCTGTTCGAACACGTCCTGCGCGCTGAACCGGACGCCGCGCCCGCGAGCGCGGGCCACGAGCAGGATCGCCATGATGCTGTCGCCGCCGAGCGCGAAGAACGAGTCGTGCGCGCCGACCTGCTCGAGGCCGAGGACGTCGGCGAACGCCGCCGCGACGACCGTCTCCGCGGGCCCGGCCGGGGCACGGTATTCGGGCCGGTCGGCTTGCGGTGCGGGCAGGGCGCGCACGTCCAGCTTTCCCGACGACGTCATCGGAACACGGTCCAGCAGCACGAATGCGTCGGGAATCATGTACGCGGGCAGGCGCTCGGCGAGCCATTCCCGCACCGCCGCCATCGACAAGTCCTGCGCGGCAACCATATACGCCACGAGCCGGTCACCGTGCGGGTCGTCGCCGCGCACCAGCACCACGGCCCGTTCGATGTCCGGGTGGGCGGCGAGCGTCTGCTCCACCTCCCCCAGCTCGATCCGCTGACCGCGCAGCTTCACCTGCGAGTCGGCGCGGCCGCAGAATTCCAGGGTGCCGTCGGGACGCCGCCGCACCAGGTCACCGGTGCGGTACATGCGAGTGCCGGGCGGTCCGAACGGATCCGCGACGAACCGTTCGGCCGTCGCCGCCGGGCGGCCGTAATAGCCACGCGCCACAGGGATTCCGGCCAGATGGAGTTCGCCGAGAAAGCCCGGCGGGGCCGGGCGCAGCCCCGCGTCGAGCACATCCGCCCGGACGTTCCACGCCGGGGCGCCGATCGGCACCACCGCGGTGTCCGCCGGTTCGGCACGATGCTCGGTCACCGCGACCGCCGCCTCGGTCGGTCCGTACAGATTGTGCACGGCCACTTCGGGTCCCACGGCGGCCGCCACGGCCGGTGGCAGCTGCTCGCCGATGACGAACAGCTGCCGCAGCGACGCCAGCCGCGCCTTGTCCGCCTGCCGCAGGAACACCGACAGCAGCGATGGCACGAAATCGGTCATCGTGACGCCGTGCCACTCGATCAGCTCGGCCAGGTATTCCGGGTCTCGCCGACCGCCTGGGCGGGCCAGCACCACGGTCGCGCCGACCCGCAGCGGCAGCAGGAAACCCCACAGCGACACATCGAACGTCGTGGCGGTCTTGTGCAGGTACACCTCGTCCGGTCCCAGCGCGTATCGGGCGATCATCCATTCGATGTGGTTGACGATCGCGGCCTGGGAGACCGCCACCCCCTTGGGCACGCCCGTCGACCCGGACGTGAAGATCACGTACGCCGCGTGCTCCGGACGCACAGGCGCACGGCGTTCCGAATCCTGTAGCGCCACCGGGGAATACGAGGAAGTGTCGAGGGTGCTCAGGGCCACCACCCGGACGCCGGGCGGCACCGTGAGGTCGTCGGCGGAGCGGGTCAGCACGCAGAGCGGGCGGACGGTGTCCAGCATGTGCGCGGTCCGGGCGGCCGGATGGTCCGGGTCGATCGGCACATAGACCGCGCCTGCAGCCGCGACCGCGTACAGCGCGACCACCAGCTCGACCGAGCGCGGGATCGCCACCGCCACCGGTGTTTCCGGTCCGGCGCCGGCCGCGACCAGCCAGCGCGCCAAGCGGTGCACGCGGGCGGCGAGCGCGCCGTATGCGACGGTCGTGTCGTCGGTGACCAGCGCGGTGGCGTGGGGCGTGCGCTCGGCCTGGCGCGCGAAAGCCGCCGCGATGGTGTCGGGTACGGGTAGCGGGCGTACCGTCCCGGTGGATACCTCTGTCGCCCACCGGCGTTCGGTGGCGTCGGCGAGGTCGACGGTGCCGATCGGTCGATCCGGTTCGCGCGCGAGTTGTTCGAGCGCGTGGAGGAAGCGCCGCGGCAGGTCCGCGGCGACGCCGTCCGCGGTGACGGTCCAGCGGCCGGGGTCACTGTCGTCCAGCCTGGCGCGGAGCACGTCCGCGGGTGCGGACTCGTCACCTTCGGATGCGTCCGTTGTGGCGACGAGTGCCCACCGTTCGGGCCACGGGGCGTCGAACTCGGTGAGATATCGGTGTCGGCGTGCGGTCCGCAGTTCCCGCCCGAGCTGTGCCGCGAGACGGCCGAGCGTCCATTCCGGTGACACACTCGCTCGCACCGGCGTGACCGTCGCGCCCTGCCGGAGTGCGAGCACGATGTCTCGCTCCCCGGTGATCCGGTGGGCGAACGCCGCCAGCGCCGCGAGGAGAACGGCCGCCGTGCCGCCGCCGCTGCGCCGGGCGAGCGGTGTGAGCACGGCGGCCGGCAGGCTGCTCCGGAGACCGCCGTCGCGGCCGTTGCCCGCTCGGAAACCGTTGGGGCCCAGTGGCAGTGCGGTGTCCGATCGCGGCGCGTCCGCGAACCGGCTCGCCCAGTATTCGCGGTCGGCCGCCCATCTGCCGGACTGCCGGTAGCTCGTCTCGTCAGCGATGGTCATGTAGTCCCCGCTTCGCGGCCGAGTTGTCCGGTGTGTCGACGGTCATGCCTTGCTCCTGTCGGGGTCCGTGGCCGCGGCGGCGACTTCCGAGCAGGGCCGGTCCGGTTCCCGTAGGAGGCCGTCGAGGATCCGCGCCAGGTCCGCCAGCAGCGCGTCGGCGGTGGATTCGTCGAAGAGGTCGGTGGCGTAGTCGAGGGTCAGCACAGCGGCCGGGGCCCGGCGGTCCACTGCGAGCGCCAGTTCCACGCCCGGCGCAGGCGCGGGGATGCCCTCGCCTTCGTAGCGGACCGGAAGCGGTTGCGCGGCAGACGGTTCCGGCACCACACCGACCGGCTTCCGGCGCGCCAGCCGGTCGAGCAGCGCGGCCGGCGTGGGATCGTCACTCAGATCCACGCGCAGCGGCCGCGGTCCGGGGGCGACGTCCAGGTCTACGACATCCGCGCCGCTGTACCAGGACAGCAGCACGGCCCATGCCGCGGTCAGGGCCACGTCGAGATCGGGGACGTCCCGGTCGAGAACGCGCCGCGTGCGGGCCACCGTGTACGCGGGGACGGCTGGGCGCGGGCGGTCGGCGGGTATCTCGATCGGGTGGAAGGCCTCGCCGGTGAATGTGGCCGGGGGGCGGACGATCTCGTCGACGATCCGGTCCGGTTCCGAGCCCGCCAGTTCCCGTAGGATGTCCAGGTAGGCCGATGCCATCTCCGCCCCCGTGGCGGCCGTGAACAGGTCGGTGCTGCACTCCAGGCAAGCGTCGATGCCCGGGCGTCCGGGATGGTCGAGAGTGAGCAGCGTGAGATCGAATTTCGCTGTGCCGAGCGGCATTCCGGGGAACAGGTTCGCCACGGTGCGGTGCTGATCGAAGAAGTCGGTGATCGCCTCTCCACCGGACTCGCCGCCGGGCAGCTCCTGGTGCACGTGGAAGACGTCGAACACCGGGGTGCGGCTCAGATCGCGGTCCCCGCCGAGTTCCTGCACCACCCGGTCGAACGGAATCTCCTGGTGGTCCAGCGCCGCGAGCACGACCGAACGCACCCGGTGCAGCCAGTCGCGCACCGACGGCCCGCCGGACACATCGGCCCGCAGCGCGACCGTGCTGTTGAAATAGCCGATCAGTCCGGCCAATTCGGGACGGTTGCGGCCGGTGGTCGGGGTGCCGATGACGATGTCGGACTGCCCGCTGTAGCGCGCGAGCAGCAGATGGAACGCCGACAGCAGCACCACGAACACCGAGACCGATTCGCGCCGGGCCACCGTTCGCACGGCCGCCATCCGGTCCGCGTCGATCTCGAAGATCTCCAGCGCTCCGGCGAAGCTCTTGCGCGCCGGGCGCGGCTTGTCCAGCGGCAGTTCCAGTCTCGGTGCGCCCGTGAGGGTTTCGGTCCAGTAGCGCAGTTCGCCGTCGAGGACGTTGCCGGAGAGCAGGTCTCGTTGCCAGCGCGCGTAGTCGCGATATTGCACCGGCAGCGGCGTCAGTTCGGGGGCGCGGCCGGCGGCGCGGGCGCGATACAGCTCGGGGAGTTCGCGGTGCACGATTTGTGGTGAGCCGCCGTCGTTCACGGAGTGATGCATGGTGACCTGCAGGACGTGGTCCTCGGGCCCGACGCGGACGAGTAGCACGCGCATCAGCGGGTCGGTCGCCAGATCGAAACGCACCCGGGCCGCGTCGGCCACCAGATCCCGGGCGGCAGCCACCGGATCCGGCGTCTCGCGGACGTCGGCGAGCCGGAAGAACTCGCCGAGATCCGGTCGGATCCGCAGCGCCGGTGTGCCGTCGTCGTCGACGAAGTTCGACCGCAGGGTTTCGTGCCGGTCGGCGAGGTCGGCGAAGGCGCCACGCACGGCATCGGGTTCGACGGCCCCGGTCAGCCGGATCACGATCGGGAGGTTGTAGAGGGTGGTGTCCGGGTCGAGTTGATGATGGAACCACATCCGGACCTGCCCGAACGACAGCACGTACTCGTCCTGCGGGACGACCGGCGGCAGGGTCGCGACCGGCGCCGCGGCGTGGGTGAGCAATTCGGCGAATTCCGCGAGGGTCGGATGCTCGTAGACGTCGAGGAGTTTCGGGCGCACCCCGTAGGCATCGGTGACCCGATCCAGCAGGGCCAGCGCGAGCAGGGAGTTGCCGCCGAGGTCGAAATAGTTTTCGTGCGCGCCGATTTCGCGATCGGTGTCGAGCAGGGTGCGCACTGTGGCGCGCAACCAGGCGACCGGGTCGGCGGTGTCGTCGTCGGTCGGCGGCGGCGCGGCGGGCGGCTGTGACGCCGGGCTCCAGGTGATGTCGACCCAGCAGTGCACTCCGCCGAGCGGGTGCCCGGGGAGGCGGAGCCGCCGCGCTGGATCCGGTTGCCCTGTGGCCCAATGCAAGTCGGCGCCGCGTTCGTACAGCGCCGCCAGCACCCGTGCCGGGCCGTCGGACACGTCGTGCGGAATCAGGATCTCGGCGTTCGGCTCGCCGCCGAGGGCGCGGGTCAGCAGCGTGCCGAGGCAGCCGCCGGGCGCGGTCTCGGCGAACAACACCGGCCCGTCCGCCAAGAGCTTCCGGGCGACGGCGAGCAGGCGTTCGGTGTCGACACCGCGGTCCGCTGCCGCCGCGGCCAGCTCGTCGGGGTCTGCCGCGTCGCCCGCGGCCGCCAGATAGCGTGCGGCATATCGGGAAACCCCCGCACCGAGCACCGCGGCAACGGTCACGCCGTACCGCCGCAACTCGTCATGAAACGCGAGCTGCCCGGCGAGCAGATCCGCCACCGGACCCCGCGCGGGCAATGCGTCCGGCAACGCCCCTCCACCACGCGGCCGCGCGTCCGGCGACAACAACAGCACCACTCGTGGGATGCCCTCGGCGGTGGCGGATGACGCTGTGGCGGTGTCGGTTTCGGAGTGGCTGGCGGCGGCCAACCGTTCGGACAGTTCGGCGGTGGTGGTGGCGATGAGGCCGAGGCGGTGTCGGTGGTGGTCGCGGCCGCGGTTCAAGGTGAAGGCGACGTCGGCGAGCGGGGCGGAGCCGTCGGACAGTGCGGAGGCGAGGTCGGCGCACAGGTGACGCAGGGCCGCGCCGGTGCGCGCGGAGATGCCGACCAGGCGGGGGACGTCGTTGTCCGGGACTGTCGCCGGAAATTGTTGCCCCGGAGCTTGTTCCACCACGCAGTGCGCGTTCATGCCGCCGAGGCTGAACGAACTGACACCGGCCCGTCGCGGGCCACCCGAGTCGGGCCATGCGGCGGCGTGGCCCGTCACCTCGAGGCCGGCGGCCGCCACATCGATTCCACCGGTCGGCTTGTCGAAGTTCAGCGAGGGATACAGTTCGCCGTGCTCGACCGCCAGCACCGCCTTCACCAATCCGGCGATGCCCGCGGCGTGGTCGAGGTGCCCGATATTGGTCTTCACCGAGCCGAGCGCCAGCGGCGCGGTCCGGCCGCCGGGCAACACCTCGGTGAGCGCCTCCAGTTCCACCGCGTCGCCGAGGCGCGTGCCCGAGCCGTGCCCTTCCAGATATCCGGCGGATTCGAGGGGCACACCGGCGTCACGCCAGGCCGCCGCGATGACCTTGGCCTGGGCCCGAGCGCTCGGCGAACTGATGGTCGCCGTGGCGTGGCCGTTGTGCCGGGTCGCGCTGCCACGCACGACCGCGTGCACGGCGGCGCCGTCGGCGCGGGCACGGTCCAGGGTGGTGAGCAGCAGCACGGCCCCGCCCTCCCCGATCACGGTGCCGTCGGCGTCGGCGTCGAAGGCGCGGCACTCACCCCGCGCCGACACCAGCTCGTCGAAGCCGGCCGCCTCGTCGGCGCCGATCCCGAAGGCGCGCACGCTGACTCCACCGGCCAGCGCGTAATCGGCGGTCCCGTCGCGCAATTCGCGGCAGGCCTGGTGCACGGCCAGCAGCGCGGCGTTGCAGCCGCTGTCGATCGCGTAGCACGGGCCCGTCACACCGAGCACGTGGGCGATGCGCGCGGCCGCGCCGAAACCCGCGCTACCGAGCGCGCCCAGCGTGTTCGCGCCCGCGGCCAGCCCGTACAGCGGCGCCGGGGTCGCGCCGAACACCACCGCGGTATCGGTCGACCGCAGCGTCGACAGCGCGTATCCGCCGTCCTCGGCGGCTCGATGGGCCAGCACCAGCGCCAGCCGCTGCTGTGGATCGATCAGGGCCGCTTCGCGTTTCGACAGCCCGAAGAACTCGTGATCGAACGTCGACACGTCGTCGAGGTACCCCGCCGGCACCGCGGCCGCCCGCGCGTCGACGCCGGTGCCGGTCGCCCGCGCGGCGGGCATGGGCGCGATCGAGGCGCGGCCGGACCACAGGTTGGCCCGGAACGCCGCGGTGTCGGCGGCGTCGGGAAAGCGCAGGCCGATGCCCACGATCGCAATGCCGGGTCCGCCCATACAGTTGTCTCCTGACTACGATTCGACCGCGATCGGCAGTGACCATCACCAGGCCCATCGCACCTCCCGCGGATCGGGCAAGCGGCGCAGCAGCGTGAGGCTCCACGCCGCCACCGGGGCGGAGTTCAGCACCATGAGGTAGTCGCCCGCCGTTCGCGCGGCCGCCGCGTCCTCGGCGTTCACCAGCACGTCGACGGGGCCCAGATGGCCGTAGCGGGCGAGGTTGCGGCGGCAGACCGGATCGATCGGCACATCGAGGGCCTGCTGCCAGAATTCGATGGCTCCCGCGCCCAGGTTCTGCATCAGGTATGCCGCGATATCGGTGTGCCCCAGGTTGTTTCGGGACAGCATCGCCGCCCGCAGGTCGGCGAACCGGTTGCGGCTCTCCACCGCGAGCCGGAACGAGTAGGCCGTCTCGTCGGCGCACTCCTCGGTCCAGTCGGCGGTGGGCACATCGCGGTAATCGATCCGGAACAGATCCGCGTATTGCCCGTTACTCCGGACGATGTGGTCGACCAGTTCGTACCGGCCCGCGCCGTCGGTGGTCAGCAGCACGGCCGCCGCGCCGTCGCCGAGGATGGTCATCGGCGGCCGGTACCGCGCCCGGGTCGGTGCCGTCGCGGCCGCCACCACCAGCACAGTGCGGTAGCGGCCACCGCCGCGCAGCAGCGCCGCGCCCATCTCGACGGCCGCCGACACCGAGACGCAGCCGAGATCGCCGATGCTCGTGGTGAATGCTCGCGCGGCGCCCAGCCGGTGCTGCAGCGCCGTGGCCTCGGAGGCCAGCAGGTAGTCCGGCGCGCGGCCCTGCACCAGCAGCAGGGCGTCGAGGTCCGCGGCGGCGAGACCGGCCTCGCGCAACGCGGTGTCGGCGGCGGTATATGCCAGGTCGGCGGCCGCGATTTCCCCGGCGACCGGCACGCTGTCGATACCGAGGCTCAGTGCGTGCGCACGCTGCGCCGCGGTGCGCGTCGCCAGCTCCGGCAACCGCGCCACCGCCTGCGTGGTATGGGGAATGCACCGCGCGACAGGACCGAGCCTGACGCTCATCACGAACTCCTTCTACTGCGACGTTCCGCGCGCGGTCTTCCGTCACACTCGTTGGAAGACACGTAACCGGACCGCACCGTCCCCGCACGAGCCGCATCAATTCGGGTCTTGGCGCTGCCACCGGTCCCCGATAGACATCGAGTTTCGACGGGACATCACCCTGGGGTCCGGGCGACTAGACCCGTGCCCCCTCCCCGGCGGCATCCCACGGAGCGAACCGAGGCGCCGTGGCACACAGCGCCGGCAGCTCCCGTCCGCAGCGCTGGACCGTTCCGTCCGGACGAATCAGGGCCGCCGCTGCGCGAGCGCGACGCAGCCAGCGGTGCAGCTCGGTGCCCCGTCCCGCCGTCAGCACGGCGACGCCGCGCTGTTCGGCGATCGCCCGCTCTCGCGCGGTCGGGGTAGTCACGGTGACGACGGCGAAACGGCCCGCGATGACATCGTCCACGCGGCGACCGTCGGCAAGTCGTGCGTTGGGGATCAACCGGCCGACGAGTCCGCGGCGCATCCACGGTGCGCGGACGAGCGCGGAACGATGCAGGGGCGGCGACTCTCCACTGAGGATCGCACCCGCCAGACCGGGCACCCGGGGCAGCTGTGGCGCGATCCAGCCACGCAGGCGATCGCCGGTCTCGCCACCCGCCGTCATGGTCACGCCGGTGAGCTTCGCGAGCCGGATCATGGTCCGCGCGTGTGGTTTTCGTTCCGACTCATAGGTGTCGAGCACATCGGGCGGAAGTTCGCCTCGCAGCACACCGGCCAGCTTCCACGCGAGGTTGGCCGCGTCGCGCAGCCCCGCGCCCATCCCCTGACCGATGAACGGCGGGGTGAGGTGCGCGGCATCGCCGAGCAGGAACACCCGGCCCTGACGCCAGCGGTCCGCCAGCCGGGCGCGGAAGGTGTACTCCGCCACCCGCACCACCTCGAACTCGTCGGCCGCGATGTCCTCGATCCAGGGCGCGAGCAGCGGCCGCACGTCGGCGAAATCCTCGTAGTCGGCGGCGGATTCACCGGGCCGGAGCCGAAATTCCCAGCGGTAACGGGTTCGCCCGATGCGCATGTACGTGGCCGCGCGCACCGGGTCGCATATCTGGTGCACGCCGTCCCACCGGCCGAGTTCGGCGGTGGTGGCGATGTCCACCACCAGCCAGCGCTGGTCGAACCGCAGATCTCGCATCGTGGTGCCGAGCGCGGACCGGACGAGGCTGTTGGCGCCGTCGCAGCCCAGCAGGTACCGCGCTCGCACCGAATCCGTCGTGCCGCTCGGCCGGTCGACGAAATCGACTCGGACACCGTCGGTTTCGACGGCGATACCCACCACCTCCGCGTTGCCGCGCACCGTCACCCGCGGATACCTTCGCAGGTTGGCGCGCAGCACCGCCTCCAGGTCCGGCTGGTCGAACAGATTCGCCTCCGGGTGACCGTTGCGGCCGCCGGACGGATCGCGGTCGAACTGCGCGAGCACCCGCATGTGCCGGTCCAGCAACCGTAGCCCCAGCGCCGGCCGGGAGATGGCGTCGAATTCCTCCCCCACGTCGAGGCATTGCAGGATGCGCCGGATCTCGCCGTCGAGGTGCACCGCCCGCGGCTGCGGATAGATACCGTCCCAGCGCTCCAGCACGAGGCATTCGATGCCGTACCGCGCGAGCAGTGTCGCCGCGGTGAGCCCGGTGGGACCGGCCCCGACGAGAACCACCGGAACGTTGCCGCTCACGGGGCGTGCCTCACGATCGTGCGCTGCCGACCCAGGTCGAGCGCGCCGTCATCGGTGCCGATCGCGGCCTCGACCACGGCGCCGTCGTGCAGGTACTTCGGATTCTTGGCCTGACCACGGAAGAACAAGCGCCACTTCACCTTCGGCGGCAACAACGATCCGAGGATCTCCACCGGTCTGGGCGGTGCGCTCAGTGCGGTGCCCACCGGGGTTCCGGTGAGCAGCAGATCACCGGCATCCATGCGCTGGAACCGGGTCAATGCGCGCAGTGTCTCCAGGGGCCGGTAGATCATATCGGCGACGGTCATGTTCTGGCGCAGCTCACCGTCGACCCACAAGCGCAGCCGCAGCTCGGTGAACCGCCGTAGCTCCGCCGCGTCCAGCAGCACCAGCGCCGGACCGACGGGTGTGAACGTCGGATACGACTTCCCTTCGTAGAACTGGGTTTTGGGCAGTTGCACGTCGCGGGCCGACACATCGTTGGTCACCACCAGACCCGCGACATACTCCGTGAGATTCTCGGCCGTGATGTCGGAACCGACCGGCATCTCCCGGCCGAAAACCAGGCCGATCTCCACCTCGTAGTCCAGCAGCCGCACGTGCGCCGGGCGCACCACATCGTCGAACGGGCCGCTGATCGACCCGGACGTCTTCCGGAAGAAGGTCAGCGGCACCGTATCCGGATTCATACCCGAATCTCGCACGTGGGAAGCGATATTCGTCATCTGGGCCACCACCCGGCACGGCGCCGTCACGGGCGAGACCAGCGCCAGGCTGTCGACCGCCACGGTGTCCGCGCTCGCCGCGGCCGCGGTGACCGCCTGCCGATCGGCCAGCAGTTCGCGCGTGGTGGTGGCCGCGGTGTCGACGCGGGCGGCGCCGGCGGGTGTCCGCACCCACCAGGCGTCGGCGGTCCGGAGCACGGAAAGGGTCATGAATTGGCTACTTTCCACAGGCCGCGCAGGCGGCGGAGATCGAATTCGTTGTCCTCGCGCAGCGCACCGGCGATCGCGCGCAGTTCGCGCAGCGATTCGCGGCCGGGCGCGATGCCCAGGAAGTCCTTGGTCGCGGGCGGGCCCCATTGCGCGAGACCGGTCGCGGTCATCGGCGCCCATCCCGGCTCGAGCGTGCAGTCGAACATGTCGCCATCGCTGAAGTGCTCGACCATGAACCCCTCGGGATCTCGCCAGTAGTCGAAGATCTGGCTGCCCTGGATATGGCGGCCGATCCCCCACGACCGCCGATAGCCCCGTTCGCGCAGGTATTCCCCGCCCGCGGCGAGCGCATCCAGGTCCGCGACCTGGTACGCCGAATGCACGTATCGGTTCGAGGGGCCCAGCGTCAGGGCCAGCGTGTGGTGATCAGCCGGGGTGAGACCGCGGTCGCAGCGAATGAAGCTCATGACCGGGCCGTGCTCGCGCCGGCCCGGGTAGTAGAGAAAATCACTGACGATCAGGCCCAGGTACCGCAGGTACCAGTCGAGGGTTTCCCGGTACCTGGTCGTCTGCACGACGACGTGCCCGAGCCGTTGCACGCGCGCCGGCACCCGCGGCGGTCGCTGGACGGCGTTGATACGCACCATCTCCCGCCCGGTGTTCAGCACCTGCGGCTGTTGCGTCGGCAAGCCCGGCAGTTCGTGCGTCTCCGCGACCACCCGCACCCGCAGGTGACTCGGATCGGTGAGATCGACGGACAACCCGCCGAGTTCCTCCGGCAGCGGCACGGGCCGCGATTCGGTCGCTGCCGCCAGCCGTGACAGGTCGGCGGAATCGGCGGCGCGGAACGCCGGACCGACGAACCGCGAACGGGCGCTCCGGCGGATGAGCACACAGGGCGAGCCCGGGTCCATACCCCGCAGATGCAGTCGATCGGCCGTACGCGTCGCCGTCACGAATCCGAAAGCGTGCGCGAAGGTTTCGGCCACGTCCAGGTCGGGCTTCTCGAACTCCAGCCAGGCGAGATCGAACACTTTGATTACCGGATCACGCGCCCGTCCGGGATGCTCGCCCGCCAGCGACCCGTGCTCGCTGTGCAGGCCGCTGTGCGCATCGCGATGGCCGCTCATCGACCACTCCCTTCCTTTAATGAGGATATCGTCACTTACGAACCGATCATCAGTCAAGGTATGTGACAATTTCGTCAGAACTGACCCGGAGGATAGGATCGCGGGTGAGTGCGTCAGGAGAGGTGAGCAGCCATGTCCGTGCAGACCGGTTCGGAACCAAACCGTCTGGAACGCCGCAAGGCGCGAACCCGGGCGGCACTCGTCGGCGCCGCGCAGGCGCTGCTGGCCGAGGGCAAGCTCAACGTGCCGATCCTCGAGATCACCCAAGCCGCCGACGTCGGCATGGGCTCGTTCTACAACCACTTCCGCAGCCGTGAGGAACTGTTCCACGCGGCGGTCGAGGAGGCGCTCGACCGGCACGGCGCGCTACTCGACGTGCTGTGCGAGAACATCGAGGACCCCGCGCAGGTTTTCGCCCAGAGCTTTCGCCTCACCGGGCGCATGCACCGCCTCAATCCCACCCTCAGCAAGGTCCTGCTCAACGACGGACTCAACCTCATGAGGTCCGCCAAGGGGCTCGCGCCCCGGGCTCGCCGCGATATCGAAGCGGCGGCCCGCGCCGGCCGATTCGAGGTCCGGGACCCGGAATTGGCCATGACCGTCGTCGCCGGGGCCACCCTCGCGCTCGGCCGCCTGCTCCACGACGATCCGGAGCGCGATGACGCCGAGGCCACGGATCAGGTGGCCGAGGATCTGCTCCGCATGTTCGGACTTCCGCCGGACGACGCGCACCGGATCTGCCGCGCCCCGTTGCCTCCGCTCGATCGATGAGGTCGGCGGCTACCCGCTGATCCGCGCCCCGGCGTCGAACCCCCACAGCGACAGTGTCATGAGCAGGTTGACACAGATCATCACCGTGATGCTCGCGCGCATGGCCCGGCCCGCCGCGATGCCGACTCCCTCCGGACCGCCGGTGGCGTAATAACCGAAATAGCATTGGATCGTCGTGGTGATCACGACGAATACGACGGCCTTGCTCAGCGAATACAAGATGTCCGTACCGGTCAGCACCATGCGGAAGTAATGGTCGTAGGTGCCCGGCGCCTGGCTGCCGGCGATTCCGATGGCGAACTGGACCGCGAGAAAATTCATCGCCAGGCACACCAGATACAGCGGGACGATCGCCGATACCGACGCCATCAGCCGGGTGGTGACCAGATACGACACCGATCGGATACCCAGCGACTCCATCGCATCGATCTCCTCGGCGATGCGCATCGCGCCCAATTGCGCGGTGAACCGGCAGCCCGCCTGCGCGGCGAAGGCGATGGAGGCCATGATCGGCGCGAGTTCCCGCGTCGACGCGGTCGCGGAGATCAGACCGGTCGCCGGGCCGAGGCCCAGCAATTTCAGCGCGTTGTACCCTTCGATCCCGACCAGGGCGCCCGCGCTGGCACCGAGCACGACGACGATGCCGGCCGTGCCGCCGCCGACTATCAGCGAACCGTTGCCCCAGGTGACCATCGAGATCAGGCGCAAGAATTCCTTGCGGTAATGGCGCAACACCACCGGAATCGACGACACCGCCCGCACGAAGAACAGGGCCATGTGCCCGAGCCGCATGATTTCTCGCGTCGGCGGCTCGGCCGCGCGGAGCACGCGGCCGAGGCCGAGCGGATAATACGTAGCCGCCATGTCAGAGCGCCGCTCGCGGGAAAAGCATGGTGTATATCTGCGTGAAGCCCACATTGACCACCATGAGCAGCACGATGGACGCCACCACGGTCGCATTGACCGAATCGGCGACCCCGCCGGGTCCGCCCTTGGTGCTCAATCCCTTCTGGCAGGCGACAACGGTCACGATCAGCCCGAACACCACTGCCTTGACCACCGCCAGATACATGTCGCCGATGGTCGCGAACGAGGAGAACGTCGCCACGAAGCTGCCCGGCGTTCCACCCTGGACATAGACGTTGAACAGGTATCCGGCGAGAAAACCGACGAACGCGCTCAATCCGGTGAGCCCGACCGCGACGACCACCCCCGCGGCCACCCGCGGCACCACCAGCCTGCGAATCACCGAGACGCCCATGACCTGCAGGGCGTCGATCTCCTCCCGGATGGTCCGGGAACCGAGATCGGCACAGATCGCCGAGCCCACCGCCGCGGCCAGCAGCAGCGCGGTCACCACGGGCGCGGCCTGCCGGATCACCGCGAGGCCGCTCGACGCACCAGCCAGCGAGGTGGCGCCCACCTGACCGGCGATGAGCCCGAACTGGATCGACAGGGTCGCGCTGATGGGCAGCGCCACCGCGACGGTCGGCACATACGAGGTCTTGACCATGAACGCGGCCTGCCGCACGAATTCGTGAAAGGCGAACCGCCCGGTCGCGATATCGGCGACCAGATACTGCACCGCGCGAACACCCATGACGAACTGCGCCCCGACCGTCTCGAGGGACGCGATCGGATGCCGCCGCAGATAGCCGCTCCCCCAGGAGGTGATCCGGCCGACCGGAGCGGAGGTCCGCGGCGCACGAATCTCGTTGGCGCTCATGGTGATCAGACCATCTCCACTTTGCCGGCCAGCCACCGATCCCCGGCCCGCTGCATGGTCATGACAATGCGACTGCGATCCAGGCGAGGGTCGGGGCTGGCGGCGTTGGTGACCTCCTGATCGACGAACAACATCACCTCGACCCGTTCCGTCGAGGCGGATCTGATGGCGACGCCGACCACCTTCCCCTTGCTCACGGCCTTGTTGTCGATGAGCAATTGCTTCAGCTGCTCACTCGATTTCGAGTACATGTCCTTGAATTCGCCGGTGGCGCCGTTCAACACATCGGTGAAGTTCTGGTCGATATGCCGCGAATCGATACTGGTGAGCGTGACGGCGTAATTCTGCGCGGTCGCCGACGCCGCGCGACCCGCGGCATCGATCTCGTTGCGCTCCTTCAGTTTCCAGCCGAACACTCCGGCACACACCGACAACCCGATCACTACGACGGCGACCACGGCGACGGCCGCGCGCAGGGAACGCCGCGGGGACGGCGACGGTGTGCCCGTGTCGGGCGCCTCGTCGGCCGAATCCTCTTCCGTCTCAGGCTTTTCCAGCACTCGTCCCGATGATGTATTCGGCATCGGATCGCTCCTCACTGTCGTGGATCGTTGGCTACCGAGGTGGCACGTACGCCGGTTGGGGAATCCCGCCGTAGGGCGTCGGCACGGTCCGGGGCTGCTGCGGCGTGGCGGCCGCGGTCGCCAGCGGATCCACTCCCGGCGGCGGTCCGGCCGTGTCGTCTCCCGGGGGACGCGGGGCGTTCCGCGCGCCTCGCACGACCATGCTCGGATCCGGGTCCGTGCAGTAGGCGTACAGATACGGTTCCGGGAAGCTCGCGTCGGTGGCGGCCCGCCGTGGCAGGTCGTAGTCACACTGCTTGCGGGGATAGATGTTGACCAGCGCCCACACCGCGTTGTCGTGGAAGGCTTTCCCTATCGCATCCACCGCGGAACCGTCGCGCTGCTGGGGAAAGAAGAACTCTTGAAACGCCGGCACATGCGCGTACGACATCTGCGCGACCGTCGCGAGGTTGCCCAGTAACTGGACCATCGTGGGCGAGTTGTCCGCGATGATCCGATCCATGGTCTGCAATGCCCGCGGGCCCGTGCCGAGCAATGTCGCGTAGCCGTCCGTCATCGATTCCACCCCGGACGCGACGCGATTCATCTCGGCAACGGTCGCCGTGAGCCCCGGGCCCGTGTCGCGGACCGTCGACAAGACGATCTCGCTGTGGCGCAACAGGCTCACAGTCTGCGGCAGCACGGCACCGAGCGTGCTGATCAGGAACGTGCCGCCGTCGATGATCGCTGCCAGCTTCTCGGGCGCCTGCGAACCGGCGCCCAGCTCCCGGGAGATCGTGGCCAGCTTCGCCGGATCGAGCTGAACGATGGCGCCGTTCGCGTCACCCAGCAGCTGCGCCAGCGTGACCGGCGTGGATGTCCGATCGGATTCGACGACCGACCCGTCCGCGAGAAATGGTCCGCCGCCGGCCGCCGGGACGAAGTCCAGATATTGCTCGCCGGCGGCGGACAACGAGGCCACCCGCACCGTGGTGTCGGCCGGTATCTCGGCCGAGGAGTCGATCGCCGCGTCCACCACGACGCGCCCGCGCTCGATATCGACCGACGCCACCCGCCCGACCCGTTGACCGCGAATGGTCACATCCTGATTCGGCAGCAACCCGCCCGATTGGGCCAGGTGAATCCGTACCTGGTAACTCGACCGGAAAGGGTTCGTCCGCAGCGCTCCGAAGGTGAGATACCCCGCGCCCAGGACCAGCGTGAGCACCAACGCGACCCAGGACACGGTGAGCCGGCGCCGGAACAGGGCGTCGATGCCCGTCACCACCGCACCCGCCGACCGGTCCAGCACGCGGAAACCGATGGCCGGCAACGATTCCCGGCGTGTCATCGTCCCGGTCCGATCACGCGGTCGTGCAAGCGCTGCAGCGTGTAGGCCAGCGATCCGACGAAATTCGCCCAGTCCGCCCGGTCGGGGATCTTCGATTCCGGATTGCCGGGGAAATTGGGGTCCGGCACGACGCCGAGCGCGAGTTGATAGATATCGACACCGGCCGGGCTCGCGGCCGTGGACGAGGCCACCTTGCCACCGACCGTGGCTATACCTTTGTTGAGGTTGTCCAGATTGGCGTCGGGGTTCTCGGCCGCGGCGTTCAGTCCGGCCGCGAGATTGTTCAGATCGGCGATGATGCTCCGGTCCCCCGTGCCGTTCACCGAGGGAAACTTCTCGAGTTGCCCGGCGATCCCGGCGAATCGCGCCGCGAGGTCGGCAAGGCTCTGTGTGCTCTCCCCGACCACGGCCAGCGCCGGACCGGCCGCGGCCACGGCGTCGTTCACCGTCGACTGCTGCGCCGCCACGGTCTCCGCCAGCGCGCCGGTGTCTCGCACTGCCGCCCGGATCTGTTCCGAGCGCCGGGAGAGCGTCTGTACCAGCGTCGTGGTCTCGGCGATCAAGTCGCCCAGGCGATCCCCGCGTCCCCCGAATTCGGCGCCCAGCCCGTTGACGACCTTGGTCAGATCCCGCATCACGCCGCCGTTGACCAGGAGCGCCGCCCGGCTCAGCACGTCCTCGATCGTCGCCGCGGCCGAGGTCGACGATTCCGGGATGCTGTCGCCGTCACGCAGGACCGGAGCGCCCGGCAGTCCGGCGGCCGGCGGCACCAGCGCGACGAAGACATCGCCCAGCGGCGTGGCGGACCGGAGTTCGGCGGCCGTGCCGACCGGCAGTGTCACCTCCGGTCGAATCCGCATCGTGACGACCGCCGCGTAATCGCGCGCGCGCATTCCCTCGACCTTGCCGACCCCGGCGCCGTTCACCTTCACCTCGGCCTTGGCGGGGAGATTCAGCGCATTGCCGAACGTGGCGGTCACGGTGTAGCTGTGCGGTCCGACCGAGGGCGCGGGCAACGGGAGTCGTTCCGTTCCCACCGCACACGAGGTGACCGAGATCGCCGACAGCACGATGACGGCGGTCAGGCCGCGGCGAAGAATTCCGATACTCATTCCGGCAGACCCGCTATTCCGGCCAGCATGGCCACCACCCCGAAATCGGGTCCCATATCCGACGCTTTCCCGGTGTCGCAGCCCAGCTGTTTCAGACCCAGCAGGTTGCACACCTCCTTCACCATCTGCCCGTCCAGGGCGATCTTGTCCACGTTCGCGTGCACCCGGGCGGCGCCCGCCTCCTGATCGATCACGCGATAGGCGTTGTCGGTGACGAGCGGAAACACATCGAGGAATTCGGCGATATTCCGGTTGTAGTCGGCCAGGCTCTTGAACAGGACATCCGCTCCGGCCGCGGTCGAGCGCAGCGCGTCCCTGTTCTTCTCCATGAGATCGGTTGTCGCGGTGAGGATCTCGACAAGCTCCGTCCCGGTATCGCCCGTGCCGAGATTCAGATCGGCGAGCAGTGTGCTCATCTGGTGCACCGCGCTGCCGAAGTCCCGGATCTTCTGGTCGTTGCCCGCCGCCGCGGCCGACAAGGTGTTCAGGTTGTTCACGATCTTCGTGATGGCGTCCTGGGTGGCCGCGCCGCTGTCGTTTCCCCTCCGCAACGCCCGCGACAGTTGATCCAGTGCGGCTTTGAGGTTCGCATTGTTACCCGTCGCGACGGACGCGCCGACCCCGACGATGTCCGCGACCGGGCCGTTCCCCTTACCGTCTCCGGCGAGCGATCGGGAGAGTTTGTCGGCCATCGCGAGGACACTGTCGAATTCGATCGGTGTCCGCGTTCGTCCGGTGTCGAGCACCGCGCCGTCCGGCAGCGTCGGCCCGCCGCGATAGGCCGGGGTGAACTCGATGTGCCGATCGGTGAGCACCGAATCCGATACCGTCACCGCCATGGCGTCGGCGGGAATCGGCACCGACTTGTCGATCGACATCGTCACGTCGATATACGTGCCGCGCTGGACGATGCCGGAGATCTCTCCCACGCGCATCCCGAGCACGTCCACCGGATTCCCGGCATAGAGGCCGGCGGCATTGTCGAATCGAGCGACGACATTGATCGTGGTGTTCCCCATTCGCGTCACCGGAACGCTCGCGGCCGCCACCACGGCCGCGGCCGCCCCGAGGAATGCCAGCTTGGCCGGCCGAGACAAACGCGTCATTTGCAGTCCTCGGAGTACGGGGAGATGCGGGCTTGCGGCGCCCGCAGGACGAGCGCGCACATGAACGAGTCGACGAAGGCTCCGCTGGGGGCGTTCACGTCCATTTCCGGTCCGGTGCCGGTCAGGTTCGCCCACGATCGCCACGGCACCGGGAGGATTTCCAGAATGTTGCGCATCAGGTCGTCGTGGCGGCTGAGCTTGCCCGTCATCGCGCTCAGGTTGGTCAGCAGGGATTGGATCTGCGGCTGATCGTCGACCGCGAGCGGCTTCAGAGTATTCACCAAGGTGGTGGTGGCCGCGATCATCGTCTCGATCGCCTGCTTGTGGGCCAGAATGTCCTGGAGCAGGCCACTGCCCTGGGTGAACAATGCCCCGAGATTCGCCCGCTGGTTCTCGATCGCGGTCGTCAGCCGGCTCGTGCTGTCCAGCAGCGCGCCGATCTGGCCCCGGCGTTCGGCGATCACGCTCGAGAGCGTGCTGATGTTCTGCAGCACCGACGGGATCAGCTGTGGCAAGCCGTCGAGCCGGCCCGACAGATCGGTCAGCGCGGTGGCGACCTGGTCGGCATCGACCTGGTCGAAGGTCTTCGTCGCATCGGACAGCGCTGATTGGAGGTCATAGGGAACGCTGGTGTGTGCCAAGGGTATTCGGCCGGAGACCAGTGAGCCGGAGCCGGCGGGCGCCAATTCGACGTAGCGATTGCCCAGCAGCGTGGTGAGCTTGATCGATGCGGTGGTGTCCGCGCCGAGGTGGACATCGGCGCCGATGCTCAGGGTTACGGCGACATGGTCGCCCGCCAGCCGCACGCGCGCCACACTGCCGACCGGCACCCCGGCCACGGTGACCTGATCTCCGACGCCGAGCTGCGCGGCCTGGGCGAAATCCGCCTCGATCCGCTTGTCGCCGATACTCAGCGAATTGATCGTCAATGCGACGGCGACGGCCACGACGAGTGCCGCGATCGCCAGCGTACCGAGCCAGGCCGGGTTGTATTCCTCGAGCGTCCGTCCCCGAATTCGGCGACGCGCCACGGTCTTTCGCCACGACATCCGGTTCACCTGCATTTCGCCGTATGTGCGGGGACACCGCCGGGCGTCAGCGCCCCGACGATCTCCGGAATCAGTGGCGCCAGGCCGGGCACCATCGAGAACGACACATCGCAGACATAGGCATCGACGTACGCGCCGCTCTGCGCCAGCCGCGCCAGTCCCTTCAGCACCAGCGGGAGGTTGTCGCCCATGAATTCGAATTTGTATTCGTTGTCCAGGAAATGTTGTGTGAACCCTGGCTCGCGGCGGAGAAATTCGTCCAGCATCGGCGCGTCCGCCCGCGCGAGTTGCGCCGCCCGGTCGACGACCCGGGACGCCTGATCCACCGAGCCGAGCAAGGTCTGCTTGTTCTTCTCCAGCCCGTCGAACACGGACCGGGTCCGCTCGATCACGGTGGTGAGGTTGCCGCTCTGTGCGGCCAGATTGCCCACGATCGTGGTGAGATTCGCGATCACCTGTCCCAGCACGTCGTCCGGTCCGGCGAACGATTGTGCCAGCTGGGTCGTCTGGGCGATCAGTGCCGTGAGCGAACCGTTGTCGCCCTGCAGCGCCTTGATGAGCGCATCGGTGATGTTGTCGATCGCGGTGCGGTCTATCGTGCCGAACAACGGCTCGAAACCCTTGAGCAGTTTCGAGATATCGAACGACGGCTCCGTATTCTCCACGGGGACAACGGCTCCGGCCGGCAGCGGCGCCGGAGCACCCTTGCCGCCCCGCGCCAGACCGAGATAACGCTGGCCGATCAGATTCTGATAGGTGACCGACACGACCGTGTCCCCGTACAGCGTCTGATCGTTCTGCACCTCGAATCCCACGCGGGCGCGGGACCCGTCGAGCCCGATGGAGTCGACCCGGCCCACGCGCACTCCCGCGACCCGGACGTCGTCACCGACCCGCAGGCCCGAGACATCGGTGAACTGAGCCGAATACTTCGCGGTGGCGCCGCCGACGCCACGGTCCAGGATGACCGTGACGGTCCAGATCAGCACGGCCGACACGACGGCGAAAACGATCAGCACGAGGAGCGACCTGCGATAGCTCATCGAGGGCCGCCATTCGGGTCGGGCGAAACCGTGACGGTCGTTCCCCGCGCGAGCGGACCGAAAAGGATGTCGGCGGCGGCATTCGGCGTTCCGCCGAGAATGCCGGCGATCCGCCGCTGCTCCTCGGGACTGCCCACCGGCCCGATATCGACCGGCCGGAACATGTCCGGCCGGAATCCGGACGGCAGCGCCGCCGCCTCGGGTGCCGTCACCGGCGCGGTCGAGCAACTCGGGCCCGCCAGGTCGCCGTATCGCGGGCAATCCGCACGGTCGTACCGGCGGTTCGGCGTGAACTGCACGATCGCCTTGCCCACCATCATCTGCGCCTGGGGATCGAAGACCTGATCGCTGAACAATCCTGTGGTCCTGGTGAGCGAGGTGGTCATCTGGGTGAAATGGCTTGCGCCGTCGCCGAGTACGGCGAGGGGTGGTGACATGTGCGTGGTGATGTCGATGATGCGGTCGGCGTTGTGCGCCAGTGCCGCCTCGACGGTGCCGGACGTGTGCAATCCGCCGGTGAGCAGGTCGGCGAGTTGCTGCCGCTGCTGGGCGAGGGTCAGCAGCGGCGAGATCGCGTGATGCAGCGTGTCGAGCAGTTCCGGCGCCGTCGCCTGCACCGACCGCAGCGCCGCCGCCAGCGCGTCGAGCGTCGACGGCGCTTCCCGGAGGGAGACGACCTTGCCCAGTTCCCTGACGATCTCGAGCAGGCGGGCCCCCGCGTCCTCGATCGCGGCGCCACGGCCCGCGGTGGCCTCGGCCAGGGTCGCCAGCATGCCGACGGCCTCGTCCGATTGCTCCCGGCCCACAGCGTCCAGGATGTGGCGGAACTGATCCAGCGAGGATTGCAGCCGCACGGCCGACAGGCTGCGGTCCTGCGCGATGGTCGCCCCGGAGGTCACGGCGGGCGCCTCACCGTTGTAGACCAATTGCACCGACGGCACCGCGAACACGTTGCTCGGCACGACGCGCGCGGTCACCGTGGCGGGCACCCGATTCGCGTACCGCGGATCCAGCTGGATGCGGACGGCGTTGCCGCCGATCTCGGCCGTCGGTGTCACCTCGACGACCGATCCGACCCGCACTCCCTGGAACTTCACATCCGACTTCGGCGGCAGACCGTCACCGGCGTCGGCCATCAGCGCGGTGACCACCACGGTCTCGCGTAATGCGCCGCGCGACACCGCGATCATGGCCGCCACGGCGACCGCGATGGCGGCGAGGAAGCAGATCCCGGTCAGCAGCAGGCGCGGAGCGGAGGCTCCCCGTCCATCGGGATCGAAGACGCTCGGCATCGTTCACCCCCCGCCATCGCGGCGAGCCACTACGTTCCCTGGGCTGCGCATCTGGCTCCCTTTCCGATCGAAACCGAACTACCGGAAAAGGTACCGTATCAATTACAGTTACATGGACTGTTTCGCCAACTCGTAGAGAAACCACGGCAGTGGATGGAACCGATGCCGGACCAAGCCGTCGCGGACGGCTTCCGGCCCTGGAGGAATGCGCTCGTGAGCCGAACCGAAGCCCCGTTTCGAGATGCGCCGATCTTCGACGCCGATCAGCACATGTACGAGACCCCCGATGCGCTGACCAGGTATCTCCCCGCGCAGTACGCGGGCGCCGTGCAGTACGCGCAGATCGGCCGGCAGACCCGGATCGTGATCAACAACAGGGTCACCGACTTCATCCCGAACCCGACCTTCGAACGTGTCGCCGCCCCCGGCGCGCACGAGAAGTTCTTCGCGGGCGAGAACACCGAGGGACTCACACTGCGAGAGATGCAGGGCCACTCCATCGAAGCGCCCGCCGCCACCCGCAACCCGGTGGATCGGATCGCCGAACTCGACCGCCAGGGCGTGGTCGAGGCACTGAACTATCCGACTCTGGCCAGCCTGGTCGAGCATTCCGCGGCCGAGGACCCCCAGCTGAGCCTGGCGATCATCCACGCCCTCAACCAGTGGATGGCCGAGCACTGGACCTTCGACTACGCCGGTCGCATCTACTCGACACCGATCATCAATCTGTCCGAGGTCGACGCGGCACGGCGCGAGCTGGAATACATCCTGGCCCACGGCGCGCGGGTGGCGCTGATCAAGCCCGGGCCGGTGCACGGCCTGCACGGGTGGCGCTCGCCCGCGCTGCCCGAATTCGATCCGTTCTGGCGCGATGTCGAGACCGCCGGCCTGCCGATCGTGCTGCACGCGAGCTACCCACCGCTGGACGAGTACATCGCCAAGTGGGAGCCGCCGCACACCGCGAGCTTCATGGCGCAGAGCGCGTTTCGCTGGATGGCCCTGGGACACCGCGAGATCGCCGACATGATCACCAGCCTCATCTGCCACGGCACCCTGACCCGATTCCCCAAGCTGCGCATCGCCAGTGTGGAGAACGGCAGCTCGTGGATCTATCCGCTGTTCCACGACTTCGAAGACCTCTACAAGAAGATGCCCCAGAACTTCCCCGAACACCCGCACGACGTCTTCCGGCGCAATATCTGGGTCAGCCCGTTCTGGGAGGGTTGCGTCGCCGATGTGGTCGACACGGTCGGCTGGGACAAGGTCATGTTCGGATCGGACTATCCGCATCCGGAAGGTCTGGCCGAACCGAAGGGCTACTGGAAATACGCCGAGGGCATGGACATTCGGCGCACCTACGACTTCATGGGCGACAATGCCCGCCGCCTGCTAGGCCTCCCCCTCGCGTGATAGCGCGAAAAGCCGTGGGGGGGGGGCGGCGCGCCGCCCCCGCCCCCGCCAACGGCGCGCGCCGCCCCCGCCCG
>NZ_JARWOP010000046.1 GCF_029868745.1 Nocardia wallacei
TTGGTGGCGGGCCTGGGGGGCTGGTGCTCGGGGGGGCGGTGCTCCCGGCTCGGCTGCGCCCCCCCCCCCACAAAAAACCCCCCCCCGGACCACAAACCGGGGTGGGTCGCTTCCTGGGGGAAGTCACTTCCTGGGGAATGAGCATGCCCCCTGCATCCGTGGGGATGCAGGGGGCATGTCACGAAACACTTCAGGCGTTGGAAGGGTCTCCCGCGCTGGGGGTTTCGGGGGTGGAGTCCTTGGGCTTGGCCTTGCTCTTGCCGGTTTTCTCGTCGGTGAGCAGGGCCTCCAGTTGCGGACCCGCGATGCGGCGGAAGGACCGTCGCGGCCGGGCCTGTTCCAGGGTTGCCACCTCGAGCGTTCCGACGCCGAGCACCCGCTTGTCCTTGTCGCCCTCGGGGGTGGCCTTCTGCAGCGCCTCCAGCGCCAGCTTGATCGCCGCGTGGAGGTCCAGGCCGGGCTGATAGGTCTCTTTGAGCGCGCTGATGATGGGCTCGGTATTGCCGCCCATCACCACGTAGTCCCGCTCGTCGACTATCGAGCCGTCGAAATTGACCCGGTACAGGACCGCGTTCTGCGCCTGCTCCGGATAACCCACCTCACCGATGCAGATCTCCACCTCGAACGGCTTGAGCTGATCGGTGAAGATCGAGCCGAGCAGGGACGCGAACATGTTCGCCAGCGCCCGGCCCGTCACGTCGCGGCGGTCGTACTGGTAGCCGCGCAGGTCGGCCTGCAGGATCCCGTGCCGGCGCAGGTTCTCGAACTCGTTGTACTTGCCGACCGCGGCGAACCCCACCCGGTCGTACAGCTCACTCACCTTGTGCAGCGTCGCCGACGGATTCTCGGCGACGAACAACACGCCCTTGTCGTACACCAACACCACGACACTGCGGCCTCGTGCGATGCCCTTGCGCGCAAGTTCGGTCTTGTCGCGCATGATCTGTTCGGCCGACGCGTAGTACGGCAGTGTCATGCTGTGGCGCTCCCTTCCCGATCCGACGCCCCACGCCGCTCGACGATCGCCCGGGCGACCTCCTCCAGCCGCTCGTCCGAAACCTCGTCCGCCCCTTCGGCATTGATGGTGACCGCCGTGGGGAAGATGTTGCGCATCAGGTCGGGCCCGCCGGTGGCGGTGTCGTCGTCGGAGGCGTCCAACAGCGATTCGACGGCGATACGCAGCGCGTTGTCCTCGTCGATGTCGCGGTGGTACGTCTTCTTCAGCGACGACTTGGCGAACATCGACCCCGAGCCGACGGCGGTATAGCCGAAGCGCTCCTCACTGCGTCCGCCGACCACGTCGTAGGACACGATGCGCCCGGCCCGAGCCGGGTCGGTGGCCTCCAGATCGAAGCCGACCAGGATGGGCACCACCGCGAGACCCTGCAGGGCCGCGGGCAGGTTGTCGCGCACCATCTTCGACAGCTTGTTGGCCTTGCCGTCGAAGGTCAGCGGGACGCCCTCGATCTTCTCGTAGTACTCGAGCTCCACGGCGAACAGCCGGATCATCTCCACCGCCACGCCCGCGGTACCGGCGATGCCGGCCGCGGAGAACGTGTCGGTGATGTACACCTTCTCCATGTCCCGGCTGGCCAGCAGGTTGCCCTGGGTGGCGCGCCGGTCGCCGGCGATCAGCACCCCGCCGCGGTAGCTGACCGCGACGATGGTGGTGCCGTGCGGGGCGATGTCCTGCGACGACGCCCCGGCCGGGCCCGCGCCGGCGCGACCGAAACCGTTGCCGGGCAACAGTTCCGGCGCGACCTCACGCAGGTATTCGGAGAAGGAGGACAGGGCGTACCCCGTGTGGAGCCGCAAGGGGTCACCTGATGTCACTGGCCGCCTTTCTGAACATATGCACGCACGAAGTCCTCCGCGTTCTCCTCGAGCACATCATCGATCTCGTCGAGCAGGTCGTCGGTGTCCTCCGCCAGCTTCTCGCGACGCGCCTGTCCGGCCGCTTCCGCGCCGACCGCCTCGTCATCCTCGTCGCCGCCACCGGCGCGCTTGGTCTGCTCTTGTGCCATAGCAGCCGACCTCCTCTGTACTGATATCGGCGAGCATCGGAGAAAATCCGATGCTCGTGCCTCAACACTACCCAGCGTCGGGGACAACTTGCCGGATTACCTCGCAATGTGCCCCGCCCGCGACCGGCGTTCCGGTCCGGCGCGCCCGGCCGCGGGCACCCTAGGTGGTGAGCTGTTCGACCAGTTCGGCGGCGGTGTCCACGCCGTCGAGCAGCTTCCCGACATGCGACTTGGTGCCGCGGCGGGGTTCCAGAGTGGGAATGCGGACCAGCGAGTCGCCGCCCAGGTCGAAGATCACCGAATCCCAGCTGGCGGCGGCGATGTCGGCGCCGAAGCGGCGCAGGCATTCCCCGCGGAAATAGGCGCGCGTGTCGGTCGGCGGGGCGGTCATCGCGTCGACCACCTGCTGCTCGGACACCAGCCGTTGCATGGAGCCGCGCGCGACGAGGCGGTTGTACAGGCCCTTGTCCAGCCGCACGTCGGAGTACTGCAGATCCATCAGGTGCAGCTTCGGAGCGGCCCAGCCCAGGCCCTCGCGGCTGCGCATGCCCTCGAACAGGCGCAGTTTCGCGGTCCAGTCCAGCAGGTCGGCGGTCTCCATCGGATCGCGCTCGAGCAGGTCCAGCACGTGCGCCCACTTCTCCAGGATGTCGGTGACGCGGGCGTCGTCGGTGCCCTCGCGGCCGTGGAACTTCTCCGCCCGGTCCAGGTAGATCCGTTGCAGCGCAAGGCCGGTCAGCTCGCGGCCGTCGGTCAGCGCCACCGTGGCGCGCAGCGTCGGGTCGTGGCTGATCGTGTGCACGGCCGTGACCGGGCGGGCCAGCTGCAGATCCGACAGGTCCTCCCCCGCCTCGATCAGGTCCAGCACCAGCGCCGTGGTGCCGACCTTCAGATACGTCGACCATTCGGCCAGATTCGCGTCGCCGATGATGACGTGCAGGCGGCGGTACTTGTCGGCGTCGGCGTGCGGCTCGTCGCGGGTGTTGATGATGCCGCGCTTCAGCGTGGTCTCCAGGCCGACCTCGACCTCGATGTAGTCCGACCGCTGCGACAGCTGGAAACCGGCCTGGTCGCCGGACTGCCCGAGGCCGACGCGCCCGGACCCGGTCACCACCTGCCGGGACACGAAGAACGGGGTGAGGCCGACGATGATCTGATTGAACGGCGTGTCGCGGTTCATCAGGTAGTTCTCGTGGGTGCCGTAGGAGGCGCCCTTGCCGTCGATATTGTTCTTGTACAGCTGCATGCGGGGCGCGTTCGGCACGCTGGAGGCGTAGCGGGCGGCAGCCTCCATCACGCGTTCACCGGCCTTGTCCCAGATCACCGCATCCAGCGGGTCGGTCACCTCGGGCGCGGAGTATTCCGGGTGGGCGTGGTCGACGTAGAGCCGGGCCCCGTTGGTGAGGATCATGTTGGCCGCGCCGACCTCGTCGGCGTCGATCACGGGGGCGGGTCCGTTGAGCCGGCCCAGATCGAAACCGCGAGCATCGCGCAGCGGCGATTCCACCTCGTAGTCCCAGCGGGTGCGCTTGGCGCGCGGCACGCCCTCCGCCGCCGCGTACGCCAGCACCGCCTGGGTGGAGGTGAGAATCGGGTTGGCCGACGGCTCGGTAGGCGTGGAGATGCCGTACTCGACCTCGATTCCGATGATGCGCTGCATGACCCGAGCCTAGGCGACCGGCGGGCGCTCGGCGCGATCCCGGGTGCGGGTGTGGCCCGCCGGCGTCGGTCCGAGGTCGTAGGCCGATGTCCTCCGGATGGCGGACGACCAGCGCTATACAGTCGTATGAGAATGGTCGGCATGACCGAATCGCTCGCCCGGCGCGACACGCCCGGCTCCGATCTCACCGCGCCGCCCGCCGGTCCCCGGCCCACCCGGCTGCCCGCCCTCGACGTGCTGCGCGGTATCGCCATCCTGGGCACACTGGGGACCAACATCTGGATCCTCACCGATCCGGCGGGCCTCATCGGCTACCTCCAGGACCTCGGCGGGCCGACCGGCGCCTGGGGCTGGACCGAACGGGTACTGCAGCAGCTGGCACAGGGCAAGTTCCTCGGCCTGCTGACCATCATGTTCGGGATCGGGCTGGCTATTCAGCAGCGGTCCGCGGTGCGGGGCGGACGGGCCTGGCCGGGCGGATATCCGTGGCGGGCGGCGCTGCTGTTCCTCGACGGGTTGCTGAATTTCCTGTTCGTCGCCGAATTCGATGTGCTGATGGGGTACGCGGTCACCGGTGCGGTGGTGGCGTACCTGCTCGCCACCAGCGAGCGGGCCCAGCGCCGGTGGCTGCTCGTCGCGGCCGCGGTGCACGTGTTCATGCTGACGGCCCTCGCGGCGGCGACGGCCCTTCTCGCGCAATCGGATTCGGGCGAGGTTCGCCCGCTCGATCCGAATCCGTATGCCGAGGGCTCGTTCTGGGAGCTGGTGCTGTTCCGCGTGGAGAACGCCGGGATGTTCCGGCTGGAGCCGGTTTTCGTGTTCCCGATGTCCGTCGCGCTGTTCCTGCTCGGTGCCCGACTGTTCCGGGCGGGGCTGTTCGAGCCGTCGGGGCGGCGGTTGCGGCAGCGTCTGATGGTGCTCGGCTTCGGTGTCGCCGCTCCGCTGGATCTGGGGCTGGGCCTGTGGGACGGGGATCTGGTGCTGTTCACCCGGTACGGGACCGCGCCGCTGGTCTCGCTGGGCATCCTCGCCCTGGTCGCGCAGTTCTATATCGGCCGCAGCACTACCGGGTTCGCAGGTCGTCGCTTCAGCGAGGTCGGGCGAATGGCACTGAGCTGCTACATCCTTCAGAATCTGGTGGCTTCGGCGCTGTGCTACGGCTGGGGTCTCGGGCTGGCGGCGCGCGTCTCCCCCGGCGACCGCGCGCCGTTCACGATCGCGGTCTACCTGACGGTGTGCGTGATCATGGTGGTGTTCGCGAATCTCTGGCTGCGCCGGTTTCAGCGCGGGCCGGTGGAATGGTTGTGGCACAACAGCTATCGGGCGATCACTCGGGCACGGGCGGCGTAGCGGACATCGGTCCGACACCGCCGACACGGCCGGGCCGCCAGGCATGGGCAGCTACTTGTCACCAGCGTATGCGATCATGCGTTTTGTTCGCTTCCGGCGAGATCGCACCGCATCGGATCTCTCGGCGAGAGGCGAGCGGACGCGCGGGATCGGTCGGAACGTCGCCAGCGAACGGGGTTGAACAGTGTCGATGCCAGGGGCGCGATCGATGCCGGGCGAGCAGCCGGAAACAGCGGCGGAACCGGTCCCCGCGGCCGTTCTCGGTGGCGTAGCGCCGCACAGACCGAGCACGGACGAGCCACACAGCCCCGTTCCAGACGACGCGAGATCGCGGGGATCGGGTACAGGCGCGGAACACGCGTCTCGGTCGGGTGCGCGGATGTCGTCGACGTACGTGCTGGCCGGGTTGCTGGCGCTCGGTTTGGTGTTCGCGGGGCCGATCGCGGGCTGGTTCGGGTCCAGTGCCGAATTGCAGACCGGGGCAACGGTATTCACCGGGATATTCGTGCAGGCCGTGCCGTTTCTTGTGCTCGGCGTGGTGGTGAGCGGGGGGATCGCGGCCTTCGTCTCCCCCGATCTGCTGCGGAAGCTGCTGCCGCGCAACGAATCCGCGGCCATCGGTGTGGCGGGGCTGGCGGGCATCGCGCTGCCGGGGTGCGAATGCGGCGCCGTACCCGTCTCGCGCAGGCTGATGGATCAGGGGGCGCCCGGCGCCGCGGCGTTCGCCTTCCTGCTGTCGGCCCCCGCGGTCAATCCCGTCGTGCTGATCGCGACGGCAGTGGCCTTCCCCGGCGAGCCGGGCATGGTCGCGGCGCGGTTCACCGGCTCCCTCGCCACCGCGCTCGTGATGGGGTTCCTCTGGGCCCGGTTCGGGCGGCCGGAGTGGTTCACCACGCAACCGCGCGGGCACGAGCACTGGGTGCCCGGGCGTTCGCGGTGGCAGGTGTTCACCGAGGCCGCACGGCACGACTTCCTGCAGGCCGCCGCCTTCCTGGTGGTCGGCGCCGCCGCGGCGGCCGCACTGCACGTGCTGGTCCCGGCCGACTGGTATCGGAGCCTGGCCGGGCAGATGCTGGTGTCCATCCTGGTGCTGGCACTGCTGGCGGTGGTGCTGGCGCTCTGCTCGGAGGCCGACGCCTTCGTGGCGGCGAGCATGTCCAGCCTGCCGCTGCTGCCCCGGCTGGTATTCCTCGTCGTCGGCCCCGCGGTGGACGTGAAACTCTTCGCGATGCAGGCCGGAACCTTCGGCCGCCGATTCGCCCTGCGGTTCGCACCGGCGACCTTCGCCGTGGCGACCGGCTGCGGCACCCTGGCCGGACTGATCTTCCTGGGGGCGCGATGAACCGGGTGACACAGAACTTCGTCCTGCTGTTGATCGGCGGCGCGGTGCTGAAGATCGCGCTCGACGACACCTATCTGCGATACGTCAAACCCGGCCTGCAACCGTATCTGATCGTCAGCGGCGCGGCATTGACGCTCCTGGCGCTGGTCGTCATCGGCCGCGACATCCGAACCGGATGGGCCGCAGCCGATTCCGACCATCACCCGGGCCGTTCCCCATGGCTGCTGCTGGCGCCGATCACGGCCCTGCTGATCGTGGTGCCACCCGCGCTGGGCGCGGGCTCGGTGCAGTCCGGGAGCACCGCGCAGGCGAGCGTCGGCGCGCCCGCGGGCACCGACGACGGGAAATTCCCCTTCGGCCCGCTGCCCGCCGGCGAGGCCCCGACGATCCGCATGTACGACCTGATCGACCGCGCCTCCTACGATTCCAGCGGCGAACTCGATCGCCGCGAGGTCACCGTCATCGGGTTCATCGTGCGCACCGAGAACGACGGCGCGCCTCGTCCCGACGGCACCCGCGCGGGCGTCGACCTGGCGCGGCTGGTGATCACCTGCTGCGTCGCGGATGCCCAACTGCTCCGCGTCCACCTCACCGGCCTCGACGATCCACCGCCGGACGACACCTGGGTCTCGGTGCGCGGCAAGGTCGAACCGGACAGCGCCCGCCTCGAAACCCAGATGACGCCGACGTTCCACGTCACCGAATGGCATCCGGTCCGCACCCCGGCCCGCGTCTACGGCTGACCTCGCGTATCGGGTCCGCGCGCTACGCCGATTTCGCGTGCACCGTGCTGATCCGGCCGTAGGCGTCGAAATCCACGGTGCCGAAGATGTCCGGACCGGTGAAGGTCAGGTGGCGGCGAGTCGCGTCGAGGTCGGCGACGAGGCCACGGCGGCGCAGATAACTGCGCACCGCGCGGCGGCAATCCGAGACCGCCAGACTGGTCGCGGCCTTGGTCAGGATCGCGGCGAGGCGGGCCGGTTCCGGCCGGGGCAGGCGGAATTCGGGGTGTTCCACCAGGAACGCCGCGCGGGCGCCATCGTCTCCGACCACCGCGCTGTACCCGCTCCAGCGTCCGGTGATGATCTTCGCGGCCTCCATCAGCACCCCGACCACCTGCGACGGCGCCGGGCTCACCCCGAACATCGTGGCGAACGGCAGCTCCGCGGTGGCCAGTTCGGCGATCCGGTGCTGAACCCCGAAGTAGCGCACCGCTTCCGCCACCTCGGTCACCGGCGCGGGAAATCCGCGCGGATTCGCCCACGACCACAACCAGGACCCGGCCTCGGGCACGGCCGTCCCGAGCAGATGGAACTCCGAGCACACGAATGTCGCGTCGGCGCCGACGAACTCGAGTCGGCCACCGGACACGTCGCACCGCCAGGCATGTTCGCCGAGCAGGTCGGTCAGATGCATCTGATGCTCCAGCGACAGCAGCGCGGCGTCGTCGAGCAGATCGATCAGGGTCGGTGACAGGGGCACCGCTGGGAGATTAGTGAAACCGACCGCCCAGCACCACACGAGCCAGGCGATCGAGTCACGAAACCTGCTGCACGCGCGGGGCATCCACCCGTTCCAGCAGGTCCGCGACCATCGTGTCGCGCTGCAGCGGAACGCCGAGACTGCGCGCGTTGCCCTCGAACAGCGCCAGCACCGACGCCGACAGGATGCCCTCCACCTGCTCGGAGGTGAGCGAGGTCGCGGGATCCGCGCGCCAGCCCTCGACCACGCCGTCGACGAAGCCGATGATGCCCAGCGCCATCGGCCGCGCCCGGTCGGTCTCGATCCCGAAGCGCGCCAGCGTGGTAGCGAACAGGTCCGACAGCTGCCCGCCGATCCGATCGCGGGCGCCGGCCAGCGCCTGCGACGAATCGCCCTGCGGCGCAGCGCCGGCCAGGAACCGGTGCAGCTGGGGATGCCGGGCCACCCAGCCGACATAGGTGCCCACCGCGCCGCGCACGGCGTCCTTCACCGTGCCGTCCGCCCGCAGCGTCGGCATCAGTTCCGCCAGCAGCGATTCCAGAATGCGCCGCCGGATCTGCTCGTCCAGATCGGCGCGGCCGTCGAAATGCCGATACACCACCGGGCGCGGCAGCCGCAGGCGGTCGGCGATCTGCTGCACCGACACCTCGACGCCGTGCTCCTCGATCACCGCGACCGCGGCGTCGAGAACGTCGGCCCGGCGCTGCCGCTTGTGGCCGCTCCAGCGTGTGCTCCGGCCGTCGACGGCGGCTCCGGGCTGCCGCGCTCCGGACTTTCCGCTGGTCTTGGTCACACCGCAACGATACCCGTCGGGCTATTGACCGATACAGACTGTCTCACTAATCTGAGTGTTACAGCATGTATCAGTAAACGAGCGAATGAGAGAGCCGTCATGGACAATGCCGTCGTGCCGCCTCGCGGTACCGCGTCGCTCCCCGCGGAGTCCTTCGCGCAACGCCTGCTCACCGGCTCGGTACGGAAGTCCTACGACCCGGTGGTCGATCTGGACTGGGACGCGCCGCTGGATCCGGAGAAACTGTTCCTGCCGCCGGAGGTGGTCTCGCTCTACGGCACGGCGCTGTGGGAGTCGATGACGCCGCAGCAGCGCCGCGAGCTGTCGCGGCAGGAGCTGGCGAATGTGCTGTCGGTCGGGATCTGGTTCGAGAACCTGCTCAACCGCCTGCTGCTGCGCGAATTGATGAGCGGCGACCCGACCACGCGCCATTCGCACTACACGCTCACCGAGATGGGCGACGAATGCCGGCACATGATGATGTTCGGCAAGCTCATCGATCGGATCGAGGCACGGCCCTACTGGCCGAAAGCACCCGCGCGGCTCGGTATCTCGTCACTGCAACTGTTCCTGCGCGGGTCGATGACCTGGGTGGGCGCGCTGGTCGGCGAGGAGATCTTCGACGCCCTGCAGCGCCGCACCCTCGACGATCCGCAGTTGCAGCCACTGGTGTCGCGGGTGATGCGCATCCACGTCACGGAGGAGGCGCGCCATATCGGGTTCGCCCGGGACGCGCTGGCGCGGCGGGCGCCGACCCTGTCGCGGGCCGAATTGGCTTATACGCGTTTGTGTGTCGCGATCGCGGCGCCTCTGTTCGTCCATCTGATGACCAACCGGCACATGTACGACCGGGCGGGGCTGGACGGGCGGACGGCGCGGCGGGTGGCGCGCGGGAATCCGTATGCCAAGCGGGCTCTCGGTACCGGTGCGGCGAATCTCGGTGCGTTCCTGGACAAGCAGGGGCTTATCGGTCCGGCCGGTAAGTGGCTGTGGCGGCGGCAAGGGCTGCTGTGAATGCCGAAATCGTCGTCGTAGGGGCCGGTTTCGGCGGCATAGCGATCGCGCGGGAGTTGCGCCGGGCGGGTATCGAGGACTTCGCCGTGCTGGAACCGGGCGACGACATCGCCGAATCCGGGCGGGAGGGGCGCTGCTCGCACTGCGGCCGGAAGATCGCGCCGCGGTTCGCGGCGCCGTTCGGGGCGCGGCTGTTCGCACGGGCGGCAGCTCGTGAAGACCTGCGCCGCACGGTCGAGCGCAGCGGCCTGCGGCGTCATCTCCGGATGCGCTCGAAGGTCGTGGCCCTGGAGTTCGACGACGACGCCGACCGCTGGGACGTCCGCGCCGCCGACGGACAGTGCTGGCGGCCACGACTGGTGGTGTCGGCGGTGGGGCCGCTGCATGATCCGGCGCGGTTCGCCCGGCAGTCCATCACGGGCCGGGGCGGGCGGACGCTCGAGGAATCGTGGCGGGCCGGGCCGGAAGCATTTCTCGGTGTGGCGGTGCACGGCTTCCCGAACCTGTTCCTCGTGGCGGGACCGAATTCGCTCGGCGCGCACCGGTCCACCGGTCCGGTGATCGAGGCGCAGGCCGCGTACATCCGGCAATGCGTACAGCTCATGCGGCGTGCGGCGGCCGATCGGATCGAGGTGCGGGCGGCGACACAACACGAGTTCATTCGGCGGCTGCGGGCGAGATCGGCCGCGGTGTCGAGTGGTGGTTCCGGCGTCGACCGGGTCGTCCGGCCCGGATCCAGCGCGTCGTACCGGCGGGCGGTCCGCCGCCCCGATCCCCGGCATTTCGATCTGACCGTATCCGCGGAACGGGAAGCGGCACACGAGTATTCGGGTCCGGCCATGCTGGACGCACCCGGCGCCGAGTTGCCGGTGACGGTCACCCTGAGCGGCCATCCCGATCCGATCGATGGCCGTTATCACTGGTACGGCCGGGTGTCGGCCGCGAACCCCGCCGATCTCCCCGAGCCCCGGCGCGGACACGTCCGTCTCACCCTGCCCGGCGGTGTCGCGGCGGACGCGACACTGCAGGAGCGCGATCCCTGGGGTGGACTGCGGATCGCCGGGGTGGGTACTCCCCCGTTCCCGCTGGAGTCGGCGCCGATGCGGTGACGTGCGTCGTGCCCGGATCGGAACATGTTCGGCCGCAAGGCAACTCGGTGCGCACGGAGAGCGGCGAACCGCTGAGGGATCCCCGTGCGCACCGATGTCTCAGGCGGGCACCTTGTCCAGGAAGCCGTGCACCTGCGAGATGCGGCCCTCGTCGAGGGTGATCACGTCGAAGCCCACCACCAGCGCCTCGGCCCCGGGCGCGCCCAGATTCCAGGTGAACCGGGCGATGCCGTGATGGCCGTCGACCCGCTCGCCCAGGGTGAACCGCAGGCCCGCGAACTGCTGCTGCGCGCCGGACACCACCTGGTCGATGGCGTCGAGCCCGGTCACCGCGGCGAGCGGGTCGGTGTAGGTGGCGTCCAGCGTGTACACCTCCGCGAGCAGGGCGCGCCGCTTGTCCGCGTCCTGCTCGTTCCAGGAGTCGATGTAGCGCTGTGCGATGGCTTCGTATTCGGTGATTTCGTATTCGCTCATGAGACCAGCATCTGCGATCGGATGCCCGGAGTCGATTACGCGTCAGGTAATGCTCGCGACACCGATTCCGGTGCGGCGCAACCATGCTCGCGAACTAGAGCACCGACTTCAGCGCCTGCTCGTCGCGCGCCACCACCGCGTGCCCGTCCGGGGTGGCGATGATCGGCCGCTGAATGAGCTTGGGATGGTGGGCCAGCGCCTCGATCCAGTGATCGCGGTCGGCGCGCGTCCGCGACCAGCCGGACATACCCAGCTCCTTCGCCTCGGCCTCGCCCGTGCGGGTGATATCCCACGGCTCCAGCCCCAACTTGCTCAGCACGGCCCGCAGTTCCTCAACCCCCGGCGGTGCCTCGAGATACCGCCGCTCGGTATACGCGATCCCCGCCGCATCCAAAGCCGCCTTGGCCGCCCGACTCTTCGTACACCGCGGGTTGTGCCAAATCTCCATCTGCTCTCCAGCCATGCCCGAACGATACCGAGCAGCGCGCTGACCCGAGACAAGCCCATACGCGACCACCCAGTCCCCACAACCCGTTACACACAAACCCACAACCCGGCACGCGGCACGCGGCACCCGGCACCCGGCACCCGGCACCCGGCACCCGGCACCCGGCACCCGGCACCCGGCACCCGGCACCCGGCACCCGGCACCCGGCACCCGGCACCCGGCACCGATTGAGGGTCGCCCTGGCTGCCATGCGCCGCAACGGGTGGAACGCGCAGTGAAGTCGGCAAGCCGATTCCGCTCATCAATCGACCACGCAACACCACCACGAGTCTCGGAGCCGGACCGTCGCAGGTCTATCAGCGCATATCCGTGCAGTCGCCACCCTGCCGGGGCACCGGCAACGCGCTCGCACCACACAATGGCAACACGGCCGGACACCGGCAAGACGCCCCGACACCAACAACAACGCGGCCCGGGGCCCGGGGGGCCCCGCCCCGCGCGCCAAGGGGGTGGGGGGGTGGTCTCCCCCCCCACGGGCGGGGGCCCCCCCGGGAGGGGGGGGAACACCACGGCCCGCGCCTGCGG
>NZ_JARWOP010000047.1 GCF_029868745.1 Nocardia wallacei
GTGGGGGGGGGGCCCCGGGGCGCGGCCCGCGGGGTGGTTTTTTTGGCGGCGGCGCCCGCGGCCCCGGGTTCGCGGCCCCTGAGGCTCGATTCTTCCCTCCTCCGCTCCTCCGCTTCGCTCCCCCGCTCCGTCAGTCCAGAATCGAGCCGGGCCGCGAACTTGGGGGTGAGCAGTTGCAAGATGGTGTGCCTCGGGGGTGGCGGGGATTGGGCTGCGACAGGTGTGCGGGTTGGTGGGGGGTCAGGTGCCGAAGACGGCTGTGCAGTTCAGGGCGATTTCCAGTTGGAGGCTGCGGGTTTCGATGGGATGGCCCAGTAGTTGTTCTATTCGCTGGATTCGGTAGCGGACTGTGTTCTTGTGTACGCCAAGGGTTTTCGCGGTGGTGTCGGGGCTGCGGTGGGAGCGGAGGTAGGCGTGGAGGGTTTGGCGGAGGCGGGCGGAGCCTGGATCCGGGCCTATCAGGGGGCCTAGTTCGCGGGCGATCAGGGCGCGCATCGCGGGCTCGTCCGCGCCTGCCAGGTAGGCGACTTCCACGTCGGGGTATCGCAGCAGGCGCGGGATGGGGTGGGCGGCGCGCTCGGCCACGTGGCGGGCGGCTACCGCCTCGCGGTGGCTCTGGCGGAAACCGGCGATGTGGTCGGCGGGTGTGCCGACCGCGATTCGGACGGCGGCCTCGAGGGTGCCGGGGGCGGCGGCCGTGTCGAACGCTGCGGCCAGGTCGTCCGGGTCGCCGTCGACCCCGATCCATGCCCACAGCGCGGCCGCTCCCGACGGCACCGTGAGCACCGCGCCGTTGCCGACCGTGGCGGCCGAGCGCGCGGCCATCCGCTCCAGCAGGCCGAGGGTTTCGCTCTCGCCGGGCGCGAGGGGTACGCCGTCCGCGACCGTGAGTACGCCGGTGGTGTTCTTCTCCGTCCACAGCACGCATGCGAGATGCCGTTGCGCCAGCCGGTAGCCCAGGCGCGCCGTCGCCTGGTCGGCATCCAGTTCCTCGCCCGCCAGCAATGCCCTGACGATTTCCGTGCGCTGGTTGAGTGCCGCGCGCAGGCCGCGTTCGCGCTCTTCCATGAAGGTGTCGGTCAGCGCTTCGATCGAGGTGCTGATCCAACGGGTCGATCGGTCGAACAGGCGCAGCAGGGTCGCGCGTTCGGTGTTCGCGGGGAGTTGTCGCGCCTCGAGGACCTCCGTCATGTATTCGAGCACCGCCTCCTGGCCGACGTGATAGGTCCGCAGCAGCAGACGGAGATCGTGGCCGCGCCGGGCGAGGGTGCGGGCGAAGGCGTGCGCCTCCGGCGGCACCGGGTAGTCCATTTTGTCCTGGGTGAGGCCGCCCAGAACCGCCAGCGCGTGGGCTCGGGTGCTGGCTTGCAGATCGCGGCGCATGTCGCGATCGGCGAGTTCGGGTACGCGCCGGACGATCGTCAGGTCGAGGCGGTCGACGACCTGTTCCAGGGTGTCGCTGCGCAGGGTCTCGGCGACGAAGTCGGCGATCCACTGCCGCACCACCACGTCGGGCGGTCCGACCGCCACGAAGACCTCCCCGATATTTGTGTTCCGAATACAAAAACACCCTCGCGCATTGACCGTCGAAACCAAGAAGTCGCTCGAGGATTGTGTCACGATCATAGTTCAGTGAACTGATTCACAAAGTCGCAACGCAGCGCATGTGGGAGAACAGATCGTGACGAACACCGACCCGCTGCCCGATCCGGGCCAGGCGGGCCCACCACGCAAGTCCGCCGGATCCACCCGCAAGACATCGGCCCGGAAATCCACAACGGATGACTCCGCGGCCGAGCAGCCATCCACCGAAAAAGCACCGGTGAAGAAGGCAACCGCGCCGCGGGCGAACCCGGCGAAGAAAGCGACCGCAGCGCGGGCGAACCCGGCCAAGAAAACGGCGGCGACGCAGGACGACTCGGCGAAACAGACGACGGCAGCGCAGGAGAACTCGGCTAAGACAACGGCGGCGCAGGAGAACTCGGCGGCAGCGCAGGGAGACCCGGCCACGAAGGCGACGTCGGCGCAGAAGACGACTGCGGCACAGCAGGCTGAGGGACAGAACACCGCCGCAGCGCAGAGCCCGGCGAAAAAGACTGCGGCAGAGGGTACTCCCGCGAAAAAGACAGCAGCGCAGGAGGATCCGGGAAAGAAGGCGGCGGCGAAGAAGACGGCAGCGCGGGGGACTTCGGCGAAGAAGGCCACTGCCAAGAAGGCGGCGCCGAAGAAAAAGCCCGCGAAGAAGACTGCGGCGCAGGAAGTTCCGACCAGACAGGCGGCGCCACAGGAGGTCCCCGCCACGCAGGCGGCAGCACAGGAGGTCCCCGCCGGACAGGCGGCGGCACAGGAGGTCCCCGCCGGACAGGTGGCAGCAGAGGAGGTTCCGGCCGGACAGGCAGCGGCACAGGAGATCCCAGCCAGACAGGCTACGACGCAGGAGGTCCCGGCCAGGCAGGCGGCGGGGCAGGAGGTTTCGGGCGGACAGGCTGCGGCGGGGAAAGTAGCGGCGGCACCGGCCGAGATCGAGGTTCGCAACCCTGCGAACGGGACGGTGATCGGCCGGGTACCGGTGGATACACCCGACGCGGTCGCGGAGAAGGTCCGGCAGTTGCGGCTGTATCAGCCCGAGTGGGAGGCGATCGGCGCCGCCGGCCGCAAGCGCTGGCTGCTGAAGCTGCAGGACTGGCTGATCGACAACACCGACCACCTCGCCGACGTGCTCCAGTCGGAGACCGGCAAACCCCGCGTGGACGCCCTCATCGACCCCAGCTTCGCGGTGGATCTGATCGGTTACTACGCCCGCCGGGCGGGGAAGTTCCTGGCCGACGAACACCCCTCACCGCACAGCCCACTCGCCCGGGTCAAGCGGCTGACCACCGTGTACCGGCCGTATCCGGTGGTCGGCGTGATCACGCCGTGGAATTTCCCGCTGGCCATGCCCGCGCTGGACGTGATCCCGGCGCTCGCCGCAGGCGCGGCGGTGCTGCTCAAGCCGTCGGAGGTGACGCCGCTGTCCGCGCTGGAGCTGGCGCGCGGCTGGGCGGAGATCGGCGCGCCGCCGGTCCTCGCGGTGGCGACGGGAGCCGGGGAAACCGGTGCGGCCGTGGTGAACACCGTCGATTACGTGCAGTTCACCGGGTCCACGAAGACGGGCCGCGCGATCGCCGCCGCCTGCGTGGACCGGTTCGTCCCCTACAGCCTGGAACTCGGCGGCAAGGACCCCGCGATCGTGCTCGCCGACGCAGATATCGACCGCGCCGCCTACGGCATCGCGTTCGGCGGGCTGTTCAACGCGGGCCAGGTGTGTATCTCGGTGGAGCGGGTGTACGTCGAGGAGCCCGTGTACGAGGAATTCGTCGCCAAGCTGACCGAGCACGTGCGCGCGCTGCGCCAGGGCGCCGACGGCCGCGAATCCCGTTACGACATAGGAGCTCTGGCCAACGAGGCACAGCGCGATATCGTCTCCCGGCACGTCGAGGACGCGGTCGCCAAGGGCGCCGAGGTGCTCACCGGCGGCAAGCCCACCGGCGTGGGCACCTTCTTCGAGCCGACCGTACTGGTGCGGGTCGACCACGGCATGGCGTGCATGACCGAGGAGACCTTCGGCCCGACACTGCCGGTGATGAAGGTCGCCGACGAGGCCGAAGCCGTTGCGCTGGCCAATGATTCGATCTACGGGCTGTCGGCGTCGGTATGGACCGGCGACAAGGCGCGCGGCGCACGCATCGCGCGGCAATTGAACGCGGGCGCGGTGAACATCAACGACGTGTTCGCCAACCTGTTCAACTTCGCGCTGCCGATGGGCGGCTGGCAGCAGTCGGGCGTGGGTTACCGCTGGGGCGGCGCGGACGGCGTGCGCAAGTACTGCCGCAAGCAGGCCGTCACCGCACCGATACTGCCGACACAGCAGAAGGAACTGTTCTGGTTCCCGTACAGCACAGCGAAACTCGGCTTCGCGCTGAGCGCCATGCGCGCGGCCGGGGCCCGCGGCATGCGGCGCCTGGGCATCCGGGACGTACTCGACACCGTGGGAGGTAAAGGCAAGTGACCGAATTCGGAAAGATTCGCGGCAAGGTCGTGGTCATCACCGGCGGGGCGCGCGGCATCGGCCTGGCCACGGCCACCCGGCTGCAGTCGCTCGGCGCGAAGATCGCGATCGGCGACGTGGACGAGACGGCGGTGAAGGAGTCCGGCGCGGCAAAGGATTTCGACCACTACGGCCGGCTCGATGTCACCGACCAGCAGTCGTTCAGCACCTTCCTCGACGAGGTGGAACGGCAACTCGGCCCGATCGACGTGCTGATCAACAATGCCGGGATCATGCCGACCGGCAAGCTGGTCGACGAGCCCGACGCGCTGACCCGCCGCATTCTCGACATCAATGTCTACGGCGTGGTGCTGGGGTCGAAGCTGGCGCTGGCCCGGATGCTGCCGCGGCGCAGCGGCCACGTGGTCAACATCGCCTCGCTGGCCGGCGAGAGCCACATCCCCGGCCTGGCCACCTACAACGCCACCAAGCACGCGGTGCTCGGCTTCACCGACACGCTGCGCGAGGAGTATCGGGGCACCGGCGTGTCGTTCTCCTCGGTGCTGCCGACGCTGACGAAGACGGAGCTGGGTTCGGGTGTGACGCCGCCGAAGCTGCTGCGCCCGGCCGAGCCGGAGGAGATCGCGAACGCCATCGCCAAACTGCTCGTCACCCCGAAGGCGAAGGTCCGGGTCACCGCGGTCGCGGGCACGATCGCCCAGGTCTTCGGCCTGCTGCCGCAGTCCGTCGGCGATGCCCTGGGCCGCGCGCTGGGCTCGCAGCACGCCTTCCTCGACGAGGTCGACTCCAGTGAGCGCAAGGCGTACGAGGAGCGGGTGCGTTCGGGGACGGCGGGCCCGGGGACGGAATAGCCCGGTTTCGCTATCGTCGCGGGCATGGCGACTGCGGTGTTCGTGGGACTCGCGACGCTCGATATCGCTTACGCGGTGCGGCGGTATCCGGCCGAAGACAGCAAGACCCGCGCCGAGGACCAGTTCCTCGG
>NZ_JARWOP010000048.1 GCF_029868745.1 Nocardia wallacei
GTACGCCTACTGCTCGCCGTGGAAACCGCGGCCCGCCTACCGGCAGACCGTGGAGAACTCGATCTACCTCGCGCCCTGGGCCGTCGGGCGCCGGGCCCGGGGCGCGCCCGGGGGGGGGATTTATAAAGGGCGCCCCCCCCCACCCCGGCTTCGGGCCCTCCCCCCCCCCCCCCCCGGCCGCCCCGCTCCCGGGGCCGTCGACGGTGAGATCCGTTGGAGTTTCCGCGAACTCGCCGATCGGGTGCGCCGGGCCGCCGGCGCGTTCGCCGCGGCGGGCGTCGGCAAGGGCGATCGGGTCGCGGTCTGGGCGCCCAATTCGGCGGAGTGGATCGTCGCGGCGTTCGGCGTACTCACCGCGGGCGGGGTGCTGGTACCGGTGAACACGCGGCTCAAGGCCGAGGAGGCCGGTGACATCATCACCCGCAGCGGCGCGAAGCTGGTGCTGGTGCAGCAGGGCTTCCTCGGCGCCGAGTACACCGCCGCGGTGCCGGTCATCGATCTGAAGTCCGGATTCCTCAGCGGCGGAACGCCTTTCGAGGCGGAGATCGCGGGCACCGATATCGCCGACATCGTCTACACCTCGGGCACCACCGGGCGGCCCAAGGGCGTGATGATGAATCACCTGCAGACGCTGCGCCTCTACGCCGAGTGGTGCGATCTGGCCGATCTGCGCGAGGGCGACCGGTACCTCATGGTCAACCCGTACTTCCACACCTTCGGTTACAAGGCGGGCCTGATCTCGTCGCTGATCCGCGGCGCGACGATGCTGCCGGTCCCGGTGTTCGAGGTGGACCGCGTGCTGGAAATGATTGCGCGCGAACGGATCACGATGCTCCCCGGCCCGCCCACGCTCTACCACTCGCTGTTGGCGGCCCGGGGCGAGTACGACCTGTCCTCGCTGCGGGCGGCGGTCACGGGCGCGGCCGATATCCCGGTCGAGCTGATCCGCCGCGTCCGCGAGGAGCTGCCGTTCCGGTCGATCATGACCGGCTACGGGCTCACCGAGGCCGGAACCGCCACCGCCTCGCGGCCCGGCGACACCTTCGAGCAGATCGCCACCACCGCCGGACAACCCTGCGACGGCGTGGACGTGGGCATCGCCGAGGACGGCGAGGTCCTCGTCCGCGGGTACAGCGTGATGCAGGGCTACCTGGACGATCCGAAGGCCACCGCCGACGCGATCGATGCCGAAGGCTGGCTGCACACCGGCGATCTGGGACGGCTCGACCCGGAGGGCCGGTTGATCATCACCGGCCGCAAGAAGGACATGTTCATCGTCGGCGGATTCAACGCCTACCCCGCCGAAATCGAGGGCTTCCTGCTGGAACACCCCGCGGTGGTCCAGGCCGCCGTCATCGGCGTCCCGGACGACCGGCTCGGCCAGGTCGGCCGCGCCTTCGTAGTGAAACGCGGCACCCTCACCGAAGCCGACCTGATCACATGGAGCCGCGACCGCATGGCCGGCTACAAGGTCCCCCGCTCCATCCGCTTCCTCGACGAACTCCCCCTCAACGCCACCGGCAAGGTAATGAAGGACCAGCTCCAGGAGTAAACACGCCACCCACCCGTGTTGTGTCACCGCCCGAGGCGGCATAGGAATTCCTATGCCGCCTCGGGCGCCTTCAGCGCGGCCCCTCCAAGATGGTCACCGCGGACACCGCGGTCGGGCCACCGAGGTTGTGCGCCAAGCCGATACGCGCGCCGTCGACCTGGTTGGCCGCGGTGCCGCGCAATTGTTCGAACAGTTCCACGCATTGGGCTACGCCTGTTGCGCCCGGCGGGTGGCCCTTGGATTTCAGGCCGCCGCTCGGATTGACGGGGAGGCTGCCGCCGATGGTGGTGACGCCCGCGTCCAGGAGTTTGTGTGCCTCGAAACGGTCGGCGAAACCCAGGTCCTCGTAGCTGATCAGCTCGATGCCGGTGAAGAAGTCGTGGACCTCGGCGACGTCGATGTCGGAGGGGCGCAGGCCCGCCATGGTGAATGCCGCACGGGCCGCCCGGACCGTCGCCGGGAAGGTGGTCATGTCCCGCTTGTGCTGGTGCATCACCGAATCCAGGCCCAGCCCCACGCCGCGCACCCACACCGGGCGGTCGGTGTAGCGGTCCACCACGTCCTCGGCGGCCAGCACCAGGGCGGCCGCGCCGTCGCTCTGCGGGACGCAGTCGTAGACGCCGAGCGGGTCCGCCACGATCGGCGCCTGCAACGCCTGCTCCATGGTGATCTCGAAACGCAAGCGCGCCTTGGGATTTCGCGCCCCGTGTCGATGGTTCTTCACCGCCACCATCGCCAGATGCTCTCGGGTCGCGGGCGATTCGTAGAGGTAGCGGTTGACGTGCAGCGCGAAACCGGCGGGCCCGAACAGGCCCAGCTGATAGTCCCAGGCGGTGTCCCGCATCAGCATGCCCCACTCGCCGAGCAGGTCCTTCTGGGCGGTCTCGCGCAGCTTGTCCGCGCCGATCACCAGCACCACGTCCACCGCGCCGGAGGCGATCGCGAACAGCGCGTTGCGCACCGCGTCATTGCCTGTGGCACAGGAGTTCTCGATATGGGTGACCGGCAGCTCGGGCAGGCTCAGCGCGTCGGCGAGCACACCCGAGGGCGGGCCGTCGGTGGTGCCCATGGCCCCGAACCAAGCGGCCTGCAGGTCGCCCGGCCGCAGGCCCTTGTCGACGGTGGCCGCGCATTCCGCGAAGGCCATCGGCAGCAGGTCCTTGATCCCGAGCGCGAAGTGCTCGGCGAACGGCGTCATCCCCGCACCGACGATGGCTACCTTGCGCATGCCGACTCCCTCATTTCGACTCTCCCGCCGGTTCGAAGGCGTAGCCGTAGTCCGGCACGCCGGAGCGCACCGCCACCCGGCGCAGCACCATGCGGCCGCGGGCGCCGATGCCGACGCTCCCGGGATCGGCGCCGGTCACCTTGGCCAGCGCCCGCACACCCACGTCGTCGAGTTCCACCAGGACCAGCGAATACGGGCTGCGCGAACCGGGCACGGGGATACGCACGGTCGTCTCCGCGTAGACGGTGCCGGTGCGCGGCAACGGCACCAGCGTGTAGTCGGTGCTCAGCGTGCCGTCGGGACCGAGCCGGTAGCGCGGCGGGAAATCCAATTCCCCACCGTCGCCGTGCCGTCCGGCCTCCCAGCGCACCTTGGCCTCGAACGCCCGCTCGTAGGCGGCCAGCGAGATCGGCAGATCCCCGCCGGGGATGTACTCGCCCGCGGGCAACGCCCGCGCGACCGGTTCGCTACGCCGCACCGCGGTCGGCCCGGCGACCACCGTGACCCCGGACAGGTTGGCCTGCTCCACCCCCACCAGCAACCCGGCCTCGCCCCGCTCACCCATCCAGGCCAGCGCGAACAGCCCCGAGCTGGCGCCCAGCGTGGGCAGCCGAGGCGGCGTAAGGCTTTGCGCCGCAGCCTGTTTGTGGTCGACCCCCGCGACCGCCACGGGAGTGTCGAGCCACGCCGCCGACAGCGACGCCACCAGCCCGCGCTCGCGCAGCAGCCGCGGATCGCCGTAATCATGGACCGTGCCGACCGCATTGCGCGTCCGGGCGGGCAGGCTGCGCGCGACCCGGGAGGCGATCCGGACCTGCAGGCCCTCCCGCTCGGACACCCAGGCCGCCGCGGCGCCCGCGGGCTCCGCGTCGACACCGATGACGAGCGTGCGCGGACGCGCCGAACTCAGCGCGTCCAGCGTCGCCGGGGCGCCGCCCAGCCGCTCGATCACCTCCAGCTCCGGATCCAGCCCCAGACCGGCCAGCAGCACCGCCGCATTGCTGCTGTCCACCAGCGGCAGGTCCCGGCTGACCAGCACCACGCGTTCCACCGGTACCCCGCCCGCCAGCGCCGCCCGCCCGGCCTCGACCGCCAGCGTCACGGCGTCCTCGTCGTCGCCGGTCACGCGGCTGTCCCGGCTGCCCCAGCAGGGCAGGTACGTCCCCATCGACGCGATGTAGGGCATCGGTGCCTCCTTCACCCGTCCTAGGCGACCGCGCCGGCGGCCTTCAGGGCGATGATGCGGTCCCAGTCCAGCCCGAGTTCGAGCAGCACCTCCTCGGTCTGGGCCGCGAACTCGGGCCCGGGCCGCAGCTCCGGCGCGTGCACGTCGAACTGCACCGGACTGGAGACCAGTTCCATCTGGCCCGCGTCGAGCAGATATTCGTTCGCGCGGATCTGCGCGTCGGCGGTCACCTGCTGCGAATCCTGCACCGGCGCCCACGGTCCGGCGAGGGTGGCGAAGCGCTCGGTCCACTCGGCCAGCGTCCGCTTCCCGATCACCTCGCGCAGAATCTGCACCGCGTCGGCGGTGTGCTCGGCGATCTTCGCGGCGTCGGCGAAGCGCGGGTCGTCGGCGAGCTCCGACCGATCGATGTGGCGGCACACGTCGGCCCAGAACTTGGCCGGTTGCAGCATCACGAACGACAGGTACCGGTCGTCGGCGGTGGCGTACAGCCCCGACAGCGGGTTGGTGGGCGCACCGTGCGTGCCGGGCACCGGCGCCACCATCGGCTTGTCCTGATACGCCGACAGCGCGACCGTGTGGCCGATCGACCACAGGCCGCTGCCGAGCAGCGACACGTCGACGATCGAGGGTTCCCCCGTCCGTTCCCGCTTCACCAGCGCGGCCGCGATGCCGCCCGCGAGATTGGTGCCGGAGATGGTGTCGCCGAACGCCGGTCCGGGCGGCGAGATCATGCCCTCGGTGCCCGGCGGGGTGACCGTGGCCGCGACGCCGCCGCGACACCAGAACGCGGTCATGTCGTACCCGCCGCGATCGGATTCGAGGCCGCGCGGACCCAGCGCGCTGCCGCGGGCGTAGATGATGCCCGGGTTCACCGTGCGGATGTCGTCCACGTCGATGCCGAACTTGGCGCGGGCCTGCGGCAGGAAACTGGTGAGGAACACATCCGCGCGCCGCGCCAGGTCGTAGATCACCTCGCGGCCCTCGGCCACCGACATGTCCACGCCGATGCTGCGCTTGCCCCGATTGGCATGCTCCACATTGGGATTCGGGTCGCCCTCGATCTTGAACGCGCCCACCTGGCGCAGCCCGCGCTGCGGGTCGCCGGTGACGGCGTGCTCGACCTTGATCACATCCGCGCCCCAGTCCGACAGCACGGCGCCCGCGGACGGGACGAAACCGTACATCGCGACCTCGAGCACCCGGATGCCCTCCAGCGGTTTGCTCACGACACCACCTCCGCCAGCGTCTTGTGCTCCAGGAATTCCTCCAGCCCGAGCCGGCCCATCTCGCGCCCGATGCCCGACTGCTTGTAGCCGCCGAAGGGGGCGTCGGGGTGGAAGTAGTTGCCGCCGTTGACACTCATCGTGCCGGTGCGGATGCGCCGGGCCACCGCCTTGGCGCGGTCGGCGTCGGCGCCGAACACCGCGCCCGACAGTCCGTAGATGGAGTTGTTGGCGATCCGCACGGCATCGTCGTCGTCGGTGTAGGAGATCAGTGCGAGCACCGGCCCGAACACCTCCTCCTGCGCGATCTCGCTGTCCGGGTCGACGTTCGACAGCAGGGTGGGCTTGTAGAAGTAGCCCGGGTCGACCTTCTCCCCGCCGGTGACGAGGGTGGCGCCCGCGGCGACCGCGCGCTGCACCAGGCCGTCGACCTTGTCGCGCTGGCGTTCGCTGATCAGCGGGCCCATATAGGTTTTCGGATCGCTGGGATCGCCGTAGGTCACGTAGCCGAGGGTGGCGGCGATCAGTTCGGCCACCTTGTCGTGGTCCTGCCGCGGCACCAGGACCCGAGTGGTCAGCGCGCAGCCCTGTCCCGCGTGGCTGGCGATGCTGAACGCCGCGAACTGCGCGGCCTTGGTGTAGTCGGCGTCGTCGAGCAGGATCATCGCCGATTTGCCGCCCAGCTCCAGGAACACCTTCTTCAGCGTCGCGCTGGCGGCGGCCATGATCTGCCTGCCCACGGGGGTGGAGCCGGTGAAGGTGACGACGTCGACGTCCGGGTGCGTGGTCATCCGCTTGCCGACCTCGATGTCGGAGCCCGACAGGACGTTCACCACGCCGGCGGGAATGTCGGTGTGGTTCGCGATGATCTCGCCCAGCGCCAGGGTGGCCAGCGGGGTGTCGGGCGCGCCCTTGAGCACCACGGTGCACCCGGCCGCCAGCGACGGCGCGAGCTTGGCCAGCGCGAGCTGATGCGGATAGTTGTAGGCGGCGATGGCGGCCACGACGCCGGCCGCCTCCTTCTCCACCCAGCGGTGGTGCTGCTGGCCGCGGACCTCGACGTCGCCGAGATCCTCGGTCCACGGGTAGTCCGCCAGCAATCCGGCGTAGTAGCGCACGATCTCGAACGGCGTCTCGAGCTGATTGCCGTGCGTGAGCATGCGGGTGGCGCCGACCTCCGCGATCGTCAGCTCCCGCAGTTCCTCCACGTTGTCGCGCAGGGCCTGGTACAGCTGGTTCAGGCAGTGCGCCCGGAACTGCGGGTTCGTCGGCCAGTCGGTGGTGTCGAAGGCCCGCCGCGCCGCGGCGACCGCCGCGTCCACCTCGGCCACCCCCGCCTCCGGCGCGTGTCCGTACACCGCGCCCGTCGCGGGATCGAGCGAGGCGAGCGTGCGGCCGGTCTCGACCAGCTGCCCATCGATCAGCAGCCGCCGCGTGACCGCTACCGCCTGTTCCTGCGTTGACATCCCGTCTCCTCGCCGATCTGTGGAAACTTCATTCTCGATATCAGAGAATGTAACATTCGTAGGCCAGGGCCGTAACAACTCGCCACAATCCGGTGCGCTGCTCGAATTCTCGGGACCGGCGCGAATGCCGGGGCGGCCGAGCGCCCCGGCGCGCGACCCTTGCGGACTCAAACGCGACGAGAGTACGGTTCTCATACTTGGAAGGGAGATTCTTGTGCTCGAGACTACACGCACTCTCGTGACGGGGGCGCCGAGTCGCCCGGCGCGTATCCGGATCACCGGGAAGGGGCGCGCGTGAAGACGGCAGTGGTCACCGGCGGTGCCTCGGGCATCGGCCTCGGCATCGCACAGCGGTTGCGCAGCGACGGATTCCACGTCGCCGCATTGGATCTGAATCCGTCCACCGACGACGATTTCGCCTTCCGGGCCGACGTCACCGACCCCGAGGAGATCGCCGCGGCACTGACCGACATCCGCGCCAAACTCGGTCCGGTGACCGTGCTGGTGAACGCGGCGGGCGTGGACGGATTCAAGCGGTTCCAGAACATCTCCTTCCCCGAGTGGCAGCGCGTGATCGACGTCAACCTCCACGGCGTCTTCCACTGCGTGCAGGCGGTGCTGCCGGACATGTTGGCGGCGAGCTGGGGGCGCATCGTCAACATCTCCTCCTCCAGCACGCACTCCGGCCAGCCGTTCATGTCGCACTACGTGTCGGCCAAGTCGGCGGTCAACGGCCTCACCAAGGCGCTGGCGCTGGAACTCGGGCCGTCGGGCATCACGGTGAACGCCGTCCCGCCCGGGTTCATCGACACCCCGATGCTGCGCCGCTCCGAAGAGGCGCGCCGGCTCGGCGGCTCGGTCGAGGACCACATCCAGCGCACGCCGGTCCGGCGCGTCGGCACGCCCGCCGATATCGCGGCGGCCTGCGCGTTCCTCATCTCCGAGGAGGCCGGCTACATCACCGGCCAGATCATCGGCGTCAACGGCGGGCGCAACACCTGAGCCCGCCACCACCGCTGTCACATCCGAGAGGAAGTACGTCGTGAAGGTCCATGTCGATCAGGAACGCTGCCAAGGGCACACGCTGTGCGCGATGATCGCCCCGAAGTCGTTCGAACTGAGCGAGATCGACGGCCATTCGTCCCCGGTCGACGAATCGGTCCCCGACGACCAGCGCGAGCAGGTGCGCGAGGCCGTGCACTCGTGCCCCGAGCGCGCGATCTCGATCGCCGAATAACCGGACACCACACAGTATCCGGCGACCACGGCCGCGGCGGCGCTCCGTCCCGGCCGCGGCGTCGGCTGCGACATCACGAGGAGGCGCTGTGGCCGAGCAGACACCTGCATCACGGGCCGAGCCGTCCGGGCGGCCACTGCCCCTGCTCACCCCGGACACCGAATTCTTCTGGACCGCGGGCGCCGACGGCACGCTGCGGATCCAGGAGTGCCGGTCCTGCGCGGCGCTGATCCATCCGCCGCAGCCGCTGTGCCGGTACTGCCGCGGGCACGACCTGGGCGTGCGGGAGGTGTCCGGCGCGGCCGTGCTGTCGAGTTTCACGGTGAATCACCGGTTCTCGGTGCCCGGACTCCCCGCGCCCTACGTGGTGGCGCAGGTCGCGCTGGTGGAGGATCCGCGAGTTCGCTTGACCACCAACATCATCGACGCCAACCCCGACGAGCTGGCGCTCGGGATGCGGCTGGAGGTGGTGTTCCGGCAGGACGACGACGTCTGGCTGCCGCTGTTCCGGCCCGCCGCCGAGCAGCCCACGCCCGACGCGCTGCCGGTGGACGAGATCGACCCCGCCCGGTTCGCCGAGCACGTGCGGCCGATGATCCGCCAGGACAAGTTCGAGGACAAGGTGGCGCTCACCGGGATCGGCATGTCCCGGCTGGGCCGACGACTGATGGTGCCGCCGCTGGAACTGACCGTGGAGGCGTGCGAGCGTGCCGTCGCCGACGCCGGGCTGACCCTCGACGACATCGACGGCCTCGCCTCCTATCCGGGCGGCGGCAATCTGGGCGGGTTCGGCGAGGGCGGCATCACCGCCCTCGAGGCCGCCCTCGGGCTGCGGCCCACCTGGCACAACGGCGGCATCGAGACCTTCGGTCCGGGCGGCTCGGTGATCGCCGCGATGACGGCGGTGGCGGCCGGGCTGGCGCGGCACGTGCTGTGCTTCCGCACGCTGTGGGAGGCGACGTTCAACGAGCTGATGAAGACCGGCCGGATCAAGCCCTCCGGCGGGCGCACCACCAGCTGGATGATGCCCTTCGGCGCCACCTCCGCCGCGCACACCCTGGCGCAGAACGCGCAGCGGCACTTCCATCGCTACGGCACCACCCGCGAGACGCTCGGCTGGATCGCGCTGAACCAGCGCGCCAACGCCGAGCTGGAACCCACTGCGGTGTACCGGGATCCGCTCACCATGGACGACTACCTCACCGCCCGGACCATCACCACCCCGTTCGGTCTCTACGACTGCGACGTGCCCTGCGACGGCGCCATCGCGGTGATCGTCTCGGCGAAGGACGCCGCGCAGGATCTCGCGGTGCCGCCGGTGCTGGTGGAGGCCGTGGGCACCCAAATCGTCGAGCGCATCGAGTGGGATCAGAGCACACTGACCCACGAGCCGCAGGTCCTCGGGCCCGCCGCGCACCTGTGGAGCCGGACCACGCTGCGCCCCGCCGACGTCGACGTCGCCGAACTCTACGACGGCTTCACCTTCAACTGCCTGTCCTGGATCGAGGCGCTCGGTTTCTGCGGCATCGGCGAGGCCAAGGACTTCCTCGACGGCGGCAAGGCCATCGCCCGCGACGGCACCATCCCGGTCAACACGCACGGCGGCCAGCTCTCGCACGGCCGCACGCACGGCATGGGCCTGCTGCACGAGGCGGTGGTGCAGTTGCGCGGCAGCGCGGGCCCGCGACAGGTCGACGGCGCCCGGGTCGCGGTCGTGTCCAGCGGCGGGCTCACGCCCGGCGGCGCGATCCTGCTGCGGACGCAATCCTGAACGCCGGGAACGCGAGCGGCGCGCGATGACTCTCACCCAGACCGACCTGCTGCCCTCCGACGACGGCGCACCCGAAGCGGTGGTCGCCGACGTCGACGGCATCCCGGTGTCGGGATTGCTGGCCGAAGCGCCGTCGCCGCGCGCGGTTCTGGTCGCACTGCACGGGGGCGCCACCACCTCCGCGTACTTCGACTGCCCGGGACATCCCGAACTCTCGCTGCTGCGCACCGCCCGGCGACTGGGATACACGGTGCTGGCCCTGGACCGACCCGGCTACGGGAGTTCGGGTCCGTTCGCGGACCGGCTGACCCGGCCGGAGCGCCGCGTCGGCCTGATGCACGGCGGTATCGAGGCCCACCTCGGCGACCGGCCCCGTGGCGCGGGCATATTCCTGCTGGCGCACTCGGCCGGATGCGAACTCGCCCTGCGGATGTCGGCCGAGGACCACCGCGGCCGCGCGCTGCTCGGTGTCGAGCTGGCGGGCAGCGGGCGGCGGCATCATCCGGAGGCCCAGCGCATACTCTGGAGCCCGCGGCCGCCCGGCGCCCGGCCGCCGGGACTCGGCGCGCTGCTGTGGCATCCCGACCGGCTGTATCCGCCGGACCTGGTGGGCGGCGCGGCCATCGGCGTGCCCGGCCCGAAACTGGAGGCCGCGGCCATCACCGATTGGCCCGACCGCGAACTCCCCCGGCTGGCCGGCCTGGTGCGAATTCCGGTGCGCTGGACCGCGGGTGACCACGAGACGGTGTGGCGCAACGATCCCGAGGAACTCGCCGGGATCGCGGCACTGTTCCACGCGGCGCCGCGGGTGGTAGTCAATCTACAGCCGAACACCGGGCACAACATCAGCCTGGGGTACACGGCGGCGGCGTACCACCTGAAGCTGCTCTCCTTCGTCGAGGAGTGCGTGGTGGCCGCCGCGACCGGTGAGTTCTCCGGTCCCACACGACAATTCGACGGCGGCGCCCAGACGCCGCCAGGGAGGTGAGGCACATGGAGGTCGGCGATGTAGCGCTGTTGCTGCTGCGACTGGTCGTGGGCGGCACGATGATCGCGCACGGCGTCAATCACTGGATCGGCGGCGGCAAGATCGCGGGCACGGGTCGCTGGTTCGCCTCGCTCGGGCTGCGCAACGGCGTGCTCCAGGCGTGGCTGAGTGTGCTCACCGAGGTGGCGGCCGGTGCGCTGCTGGTGCTCGGTCTGCTCACCCCGTTCGCCGCGGCGGCGATCGTGTCCGTGATGCTGGTCGCCGCTCTGCTGGCGCACCGGCGCAACGGATTCTTCGTGATGAACGAGGGTTACGAGTACGTGCTGGTGCTGGCGGTCGTCGCGGTGGCGCTCGGTCTGCTGGGGCCGGGATGGCTGTCGGTGGACCATGCCGCGGGCATCGAGATCACCGGGTGGGCCGGTGGCGGTATCGCGCTGATCCTGGGCGTGCTGGCGACGGCCGGGCTGCTCGCCGTGTTCTACCGCCCCGCCCCCGCGACTACGAAGGACGAGGTGCGCTGATGCGAGTCGGATTCATCGGATTGGGCAGTCAGGGCGGGCCGATGGCGCGCCGCATCGCCGAGAGCGGGCACCCCACCACGCTGTGGGCGCGGCGCGCGGCGTCGCTGGAACCCTTCGCCGACACCCCGGCCACCACGGCCGACTCCCCCGCCGCGCTCGCCGCGCGGAGTGACCTGGTGTGCCTGTGCGTGGTCGGCGACGACGATGTGCGGGAGGTGCTCACCGGCGCGAACGGCGTGCTGGCCGGGATCGCCGCGGGATCGATCGTCGCCGTGCACTCCACTGTGCATCCCGAGACCTGCCGCGAGCTGGCGAAAGTCGCTGCCGCACAGGGTGTCTCGCTCATCGACGCACCGGTCAGCGGCGGCGGTATGGCGGCCGAGGCGGGGACGCTGCTGGTGATGATCGGCGGGGACGCCGAGGCGGTCGAACGCAGTCGGCCGGTGTTCGAGACCTACGCGAACCCGATCGTGCACCTCGGCGAGGTCGGGGCCGGGCAGACCACCAAGCTGCTCAACAACCTGCTGTTCACCGCGAATCTGGCGACCGCCGAGAGCACCCTGCGGCTGGCCGAGTCACTGGGCATCAGCTCCGACCGCCTCGGCGAGGTGATCACGCACGGCACCGCGAACAGCTTCGCCCTGGGCCGCGTCGTCTCCGCCGGCGGCAACCTCGACCGGCTCGCCGCACACGCCGGAGATCTGCTCCGCAAGGACGTCGGCCTGGTCGCCGATCTGGCCGACGCCGCGGGCGTGCCGCCGGGAACCGTCCTCGACGCCGCCGACGCCACCCTGGCCCTCATGCACCGCACGCGCTGAAGGGAATTCGCGATGCCTTACCGCCACCCCCGCTGCGGCGGGCCATATTCGCCGCAGGGGTCGCGGTGCTGATCGGGTTCGCGGGGGCCGGGCGCATGGGCCGCCCCATGATCGAGCGGCTGGCGGGGGCCGGGCATACGGTGCGGGCGGTGGGCCGGTCGGCCGAGAGCCGTTCGGCGCTGGGCGAACTCGGCGCCGAGCCGGTCGAAACCGTCGCCGCGGCCGCCGAGGGCGCGGACGTGTTCGTGGTCTGCGTATTCAGCGACGAGCAGGTGCGCGAGGTGTGTCTGGACGGCCCGGTGCTGTCCGCCCTGCCGCACGGCGCGGTGCTCGTCGTGCACACCACCGGCAGCCCGGATACCGTGGCCGCCATCGCCGACGCGGCACGACCGCACGGCCTCGAGGTGGTGGACGCACCGGTGAGCGGCGGCCCGCACAATATCGCGGCGGGACAACTCACCGTCTTCGCGGGCGGGACCGACGCGGCAGTGCATCGCGCCCGAGAAGTGTTGTCCGCCTACGCCGATCCCGTGCTGCACGTCGGCCCACTAGGCTCCGGCCAGCGCGTCAAACTGGTCAACAACACCCTGTTCGCCGCCCAAATCGGCCTCGTCGCCGACGCCATACGCCTCGGCAACCAGCTCGGACTCGACGAATCGACTTTGCTCGACGCCCTGCCACACGCCAGCAGCAGCGGCCGCGCCCTGGCAAGCATCGCCGCCAAGGGCGCAGTCCACACCTTCCGCACCACAGTCGGCGAATTCCTCGGCAAAGACATCGCAGTAGCCCGCACCCTCGCCGCCGAACTCGGCGCGGATTTGGGAATCCTGAACGCCGCCATCACCATCGGGCTGCGCACAACAGACCAGACATAAGAACCGCGAACCAGCCGCTCATCCAGCACGAGCAGCACAGCCCACCTCATCCATCATCGAAAGAATTGGAAAAGTACTCAGGAATTCAACCAGCTCTCGACGTCGTCCAATGTCGCGGCCGAATGGATCGATTCGCCGTCGTCGATGTCGAGCAGAATCCAGGCGTATGGCGAGCCGGAACCGCGCACCAGCCCGTAGCCCGCTCGTGTGGCCCGCTTGATGAGCACTCGCACTCGCGCCGATTCCGGATCGGGGTCCACCACAATACCTTTCGAAGTCAGATAGGTTCGGGAACTGCTCACGCCCCTTCCGAGGCTCATCGTTTGCCATCGCTATCTGCGCTCGACGTAGGTAGCGCCAGCTCGGAGAGTCTGTCCAACACCTCACGCAACGTTTGCCGCGTCGGCCCGGCGCCCGTGGGTGATTCGCAATCCAATGGCGGAAACGGCAGTCCTCGTGCGGCGGCGCGCTCCCGCGGGGCCAATGTCTGTGGCGCGAGTCGCCCTGCCTCCACAAGCGTGTGGTAGGCCGCTGTTTTCCATACACAGCGATCGACCCGGCAGGAAAGATGTAGCCGCATCTGCTCGTGTGCCAACGCGATATCGGCGTAGTCGCAGATCTGCGGCGGCGTCACGATCATGGTTTCATCCATTTCCCCGGCTGGATATATGGTGCTGTGGGTCTGATTGTGCTGCTTGCGTTTTCATCACCTTCGCAACGAAGCCGACGGCCAGAGTCAGCGCTGCGTCGTGCCCGTCAGCGGCGAGAGGCAGCCACGGTAGCGCCAGCTCCGCCAGTACCTCGCCGACGTGGCGGTCGGCGAGTTTCCGGAACTGGTGATTGGCATCGCGGGTCTTGTTGGTACCCAACGGGATATCGGGGTCGAGCTGGGTACGGAAGATCAGGTTGTAGCGGTGGCCGTGGTCACGGGCCAGAGTCTCCAGATACGCCCATCCCGCCCGGTCGGCCGCCTCGCCGCGGTACGCGAGGGCGGCCCGGTAGTAGCCCAGCGCGTCGGGGACGGCGCGGTCGACCAGCACGACATCCCCGTGTAGCCATGCTTCGAGTTCATTGCTGATGCCTCTGGTCACGATCCATAACGTCGAGGTCCAGGTGTGGTTCCACAGGATCGGCATACCCAACCGCTGGGCTTGCTCGCCCAGGTCCGCGACCGTGGCGACTTGCAGACCGCTCCGGCGCAGTTCGTGGGCCAGCCGGGCGAGGAAGGTGCTCTTGCCGGTGGAATGCGTGCCGACCACCGCGACGGTGACCGGTTGATCGTTGCTGCTCACCACAATCCCCCTTCTGGTTCGGGTGTGGGCAAGAAGTCGGACAGACCTGCCGCCGACACCAGAGCCGGCCAGTCCAGATCGCCGTCGGTGATCAGTGCGCACAGCAGTTGCCAGGCCGCCCAGGTGTCATGACCAGCGCGGTGGTAGCCCTGGTCGGCTACCGCTGTGGTATCGAGTTGGCCGCGGTCGATGAGCTTGTCCAAGGCATAGGAGGGCAGACCCTGCCACACCGATTTCGCCAGACGCAGCGTGTCGAGGATCAGCGGCGGATTCCAGTTGGGCAGATGCGCGGTGAGGACCTTCCGCTCGACTGTCGCGTTGTGGGCTATCAGCACCCGCCCGCACAGTGCCTCATCGATCTCCTCGGAGATCTCTTGCCACCGTGGACATTCGGCGAGATCAGCGTTCGTGATCCCGTGGACCTTGCGAGTCACGATCGGCGCCACGGGACGCTGCGGCTGAATCAGCCACGACCGCAACGCATCCGGCGTCGTCGGCCCGTCCACCAACAGCACCGCGATTTCGATGATCTCGGGCGGATGCTGCCCGTTACCCTCCACATCGACCACGGCCAACTGCCGATCACGCAAGGCGGTCGGAAACGGAAGTGGGTTCGTCATTGCGGCGTGTTCTCCCTCGTTGTAGGCCAGCCGAGATCGGCGCGGCCGTGTCGATGGTCATGGTGGGGTTTGTCGATGTCGTGCACCTGGTAACCGAGACCGTGCTGCAAGAAGTAGCGGCGCTGTTCATCCAACCCCGACACCGCGACAGCGCGGTCGTTGATCCGTACGAGGGTGCCGCCCAACACCGCGGTTTCTTCGGCGACATGCCGTTGCTCCGGCAGTTGCCACGCCTGTGCGCACCGGCGCAGCTGCGCGGCCGGGCAGATGTCGCACAGTTCCCGGATGCCGTAATGGCCGTTGTAGTCTGCGACGCCGTGCGCGTAGGCGACCGCGCAACTGGTCTTACGAAACAACGGGGAACCGGGTCGATTCCTATCGGCGGCATCGAGAATCCGCCGTTCCAGCGCCTCGGGGAACACCTTGCGCCGCGCCCCTTCCGGATAGGGTTCCGGCAGGCCATTCGCGCGGTAGTAGTCGCGGATCTGGTCTTTGAAGAACAACCCGGTGAACACCGTCGCGTGTGCGTGCTGGCTCAGGGCGAGCGCGCGGCATAGATGCTCATCCGAATCATTGAGGCCCGGCACGATCGGCCGCCAGTACAGCACCACTCGATACCGGTCCGCCTGCTCGAACGCCGTCACCAGCGACCGCGCCGCGATCGCCGAGTCCACCGGCTCGATCCGCGGGTCATCGATGCCCGAATATGTCACCAGCACAGTGACTTTCAGATTCTCGATCGAGTTCAACACCACGCAGTCCTCGGGTTCGATCCGCCACCGGGTGATCACGAGAACGTGGTTGGTCAACCCGCGCGCATCCAGCAGCCTCAACATGTTGAGCGTGTGTTGCTTGACCCTCGGCAACATCGGATCGGTAGCCCGATTCAGCAACTGAATCGGAGTGACGTGCGGCCGGAAGTATCGATGCCCGGTCAGCAGGCCGGCGGCCTCCTCGTCGTCCATCACCGCACGCGGGACCTTCATGGCGAAGTTGTCGAACAAGTGCCGCACGCAGTAACCGCAATCCAGCGGACACCCGACGATCCAGTTCAGACTCAAACCGGACTTGCGGTACTCGATCACGTCCAGCAACTCAGACCGCATCCCCACCTGCTGCTCAGCAGCCAGCAGCGGAACGCCGTAGCGGGTCGTTATCGTCATGGCTCGCGCCTCCCACTCGATTCCGGGCCACCGGATCCGCGGTGCCCACATCGAGCAAAACGGCCCACCCATCAGGCAGGAAAGGTGGCAAGTCGACCGAAAGCCGACTTGCCACCCCCGGGTAATGGGTGAGATTGGAGCCCCTGATCAGGGGGCCGGCGAGGGACCCGCGCGGCGAGGACGG
>NZ_JARWOP010000049.1 GCF_029868745.1 Nocardia wallacei
CCGGGGAACGGTCCAGGGCGTCGACCCGCTCGGCGCGCCGGGGGCGGTTGGCCGCGGACACGCCCCCGCCCCCCACCCCCAACCCGACCTGTGGCCAAGCGCGGGGGGGGGGGCCGCTGAAGAAGCGGGGGTTTAATGGGGGGTTTGGGGCCCGAAACCCCCCCCGCGCCGCAACCGACATCCAGGACGTGACGACACGGTCGTGGCAGCTGCCGAATGAGCAGCCGGTGATAGAAGGCGTTGTGGCTCCAGGCGAATGCGGTCACGCGCCCCAGAATGCCAGCCGTGACTCTCGGCGAGTCAGCCCGTCACGACCACACGCCGCGGCTCACCCCGCGTGAATGGCGCTGATCAAGGTGCGGTTGGCGACGGTCTCGGTGATGACCGTCTGGGTGAACGACTTCGGCGCCTCGTCGGGCGTCTGCTGGGTCAGCCGGACCTCCCACTGGCCCTCCTCCCCGGACCGGGTGATCTGCACGCAGTAGCGGGTGCCGACGGGGATCTGGTTGATGCCGCGCTGAATCTGTTCCGCCGCGGGCACAGTCGCGTCGTCGGCGACGACGGCGCGGGCCGCGAAACCGGAACGCTGCACGTAATAGGCGCGTTCGAAGGCGAGGATGGCGTCGGGTCCGTTGCCGGTGCCGCCCGGGTCGGTGCCGGACACCACGTCTGCGGTACGCCGCTGCTCACAGCCGTCCGCGGCGAAGGTCGCGGGCTGGCCGGTGGAGGGCACGGGCGCGGCCGGTGCGGCGGCCGAACGGGTCGGCACACCCTGCGCGGCGGCCGTGGTGCGGGCGGCGGTGGTCGGCGTCCGATCCCGGGCGGTGTGGATGACCGTCAGCACGATCGCCACCACGACCACGCCGAGCCCCAGCATGATCAGCGCGGCAACCACCTTGTCGCGGCGGCGATTGTCCGCCTGCTGCCGCCTTCGCGGATGCCGCAGCCGCGGACCGGGATTGCCGCCCGACCGATCGACGAGCGCCGGAACCAAGGGGGGCCGATCCTCGGCGAGAGGCTCCTCACCCCACGATTCGGACGGCTCGGACGGCGTCACCACAACACTCGGCTCCCGTTGCGGCGGCGCGGAATCCAGCCACTGCTCCCATTCACCCGACTGATAGGAAGGACCGTCGGTCATGGGTAGCGCCTCGGGGACGTCGGGTGGCGGCGGTCGGCGACGCCGCGCGCCACGACGCCCGGGACGGCGTCGCTTCGGCCGGCGGGCCGGCATTCGCACCATCGGCAGCCCCAGCTCGAACGGGTTGCCGTCGTCCGGGTGCGGTGCGCCGGGATCAGATCGTGTCATCGCCGAAGTCGCCGATGACGGCCGCCGGGACCGTCTCCTCGACCCGCGCCGGAACGGTCACCCCCAGCTGGCCCTCGCCGCGCGGCTTGTGGTCCTGATCGCCGGACGCGGGCGGCGGCAACGCGAGCCCGCCGGTCGCGCCGGGAACATGCTCGGGCGCGGCGGGTTTCGGCGCGGGGGCCGACGCCTGCGGGACCGGGTCGCTCGGCGGGATGACCGGGGAGGGCATCGGGGCGGGCTTGGGCTCCGACTTCTCCGGCGCGGCGGGCGCGGCCGGAGTGTTCTGCGACGGCGGGATGACGGCGCCGCCCGGCGCGGCGCCCGACGGCGTGGACTGTTGTCCCGAATGCCCGGAGCCGCCGCCGAAGTCGAACAGCTTGCTCGACCCGTTGCTGCCGCTCGAGGTGGTGCTGTCGGCCGCGTCGGGGTTGATGGCCTCGGTGATCGCCTTGTCGGCCGAGGCCGCGACGGTGTCCATGGCGTGCGTGCCGACCTCGGCGATCTTGTCGATCAGATGCGTGCCGATATCGACACCGGCGTTGATCGCCGTGGTGCCGATCTGCACGCCCGCGGAGATGAGCTGCTGCTGCAACTGCATCTGCGCGGCCAGCGCCGGATCCATCGGCTGCCCCGGCGGCTGGCCGGGCACGGCCGAGTACTGCGGGGGCATCGTCGAGGACTGGCCGGGCGCCGACCAGCCCTGCGTCTGGGTGCCGTAGTTCTGCGCCATGCCGGACGGCGCGCTCACCGTCAGCGGACCCATCTCGTCCAGGCGGCGGCTGTGATCGTTCATCTCGGTGCGCGCCGCGGTGACCGTGCCGATGGCGTCGCGCAGCGCCTGGGTGGCACGGGTGATCACGGCATCGGTGTCGGGGGCCGAGTTGGCGTTGTCCAGGATGACGCGGGCGTCGCGGCGGAAGTCGTCGATGATCACGTCGACCCGCTTCGCCGCCCGGGAACTCGTGGACTGCGCGTCCGACAGCACGGCCAGATAGGCCGGGCCGCGATCGGAGATGTCGCCTATCTCGGTCTGCGTGGTGCGCAGCGCCGGGACCGCGGCATCGGAGGTCTGGCCGACCATGCTGGACTCGATGGCGTGCAGGCCGTCGCGGTGCGGGGTTTCGGTCTCGGCGGCCTGGGCCGAGGCGTTGGACAGCGCGGCGGCGATCGTCGCGTCGGGGACGGGGACGCCGGTGCCGAGCGAAGCCCGCAGCGCCAGCATCGGTTCCACCAGCCTCGCGATGATCGGCGGGTCGCCGGCGGGGGTGGCGGTGGACGCGGGGGTGGCGGCGGGTTCGGTCGGCCGGTTCCGCAGGCGCCTCATGGCAGGGACTCCCCGGTCCGGGTGATGGCCGCGGCCGCCTCGGCGTCGCCGCCCTGGACCGAGGTGTCGAATCCGCGCAGCACCTGGCCGTAGGCGGAGACCAGCTGGCCCGCCGTCGACAATGCTTGCGCGTGCTCGGAGACCGCCGCGGTGAACCGGGCCGCGAAATCAGCGCCCAGCATGCCCAGGTCGGCCGACAGCTTCTCCTGGTTCACGGCGCCCTCCGCGACGGCCGCCGCCGACGCCAGTTGTTGCGACACCGTATCCGCGATGGTGGTGTAGGCGGCCATTGCCGCCGGATCGAGCTTCAGCGTGTTCACTGTTCCCCCTCACGGAAACCCAAGCTTTCGCTGCCGCATCAGGATTCGACGTCCACCATACGTGGCGGCACCGGGCCTTGCTTCCCGATCCCTCCGACGGCTACCGGACGTTCAGTCGAGATTAACGCCTCACCGCAGCTCACGCACTCTTTCGCCGACTTCCCTCAGATGGCGGCCACGCGCTTGGCAAGATCGTCGGCGAGTTCGCGGGCACGGTCGGGATCGGTGGCCTCGACCATCACGCGAACCAGCTGCTCGGTTCCGCTGGGCCGCAGCAGGACTCGCCCGGACTCGCCGAGGATGCGTTCGGCCTCGGTGACGGCGTCGCGGATCTCGGGGGCCGCGGCGACGGCGGCGCGGTCCGACACGGGCACGTTGATCAGCACCTGCGGCACCGTCCGCACCAGGCTCGCGAGGTCGTCGAGGCCGCGACCGGTCTCGGCCATGCGGGCCATCAGCTTCAGGCCCGTCAGCACGCCGTCGCCGGTGGTGCCGAACTTCGGGAAGACCACGTGCCCGGACTGCTCGCCGCCGAGGGTGTAGCCGCCGCGGCGCAGTTCCTCCAGCACATACCGGTCGCCGACGGCGGTGGTACGCACCGTGATTCTGGCCTCGCGCAGCGCGAGGTGCAGGCCGAGGTTGCTCATCACGGTCGCGACCAGGGTGTCGTGGGCGAGTTCGCCGGCCTCGTGCATCGCCACCGCGAGGATCGCCATGATGGCGTCGCCGTCGACCACCGCGCCCGCGGCGTCGACGGCCAGGCAGCGGTCGGCGTCGCCGTCGTGCGCCAGGCCCAGGTCGGCGCCGTGCTCGCGGACCGCGCGCTGGACCTGGTCCAGATGGGTGGAGCCGCAGCGGTCGTTGATGTTGAGGCCGTTCGGTTCGGCGTTGATCGCGACGACCCGCGCGCCCGCCTCGCGGTAGGCCGCCGGTCCCACGTCCGAGGCCGCGCCGTGCGCGCAGTCCACCACGACCGTCAGCCCGCTGAGGTCGCGGCCGGTCGCCTCCACCAAATGCTCGACATAGCGTTCGTGGGTGCCGTGCAGGCTGTAGTGGTCGTCCACGTGGCCGTCGATGCCGGACTGGCTCAGTATCCGGCCCAGCCCCGCACCCGTCGGGCGCACGAAGGCGCGTTCGCGCACCAGTTCCTCGATGCGGTCCTCCACGGCGTCGTCGAGCTTGCGACCGCCCGCGGCGAAGATCTTGATGCCGTTGTCGGGCATCGGATTGTGCGAAGCGGAGATCATCACGCCCAGGCACGCGTCGTACGTGGCGGTGAGGTAGGCGACGGCCGGTGTCGGCAGCACCCCGACCGAGAGCACGTCCACCCCGGCGGCGGTCAGGCCCGCGGTGACCGCGGCCTCGAGCATCTCGCCGCTGGCGCGCGGGTCGCGGCCGACCACCGCCACCGCGCGGCGCTTACCGCGCCCGAGAACCTGTGCCGCCGCGGCCGAAACATGTAGCGCCAGTTCCGGACTCAACGACTCGTTGGCAAGCCCGCGGACTCCGTCGGTGCCGAACAAACGTCCCATTCCCTCGCCCCTTGTGTCTGATCGCGGTGCCCGGCCGCGGTCTTGGTTGCGCGTCCGCGGGAACCTCCATAGTCACGCAGGCTGCCCGTCCGCGTGGCCGATTACGAAGTGCCGCGGCTGGATACAGCACGAGAGCAGGCGCCCGGACGGGGCGCCTGCTCTCGTACGAAGGCCGCACGCCGCAAGATCAGCGCTTCGAGTACTGCGGAGCCTTGCGGGCCTTCTTCAGGCCGTACTTCTTGCGCTCGGTGGCACGCGGGTCACGGGTCAGGAAGCCCGCCCGCTTCAGGGCCGGACGGTCGTCCGGGGTGACCTCGATCAGGGCGCGGGCAATCGCCAGCCGCAGGGCGCCGGCCTGACCCGACGGGCCGCCGCCGACCAGGCGGGCGAACACGTCGAAGTTCTCGGTGCGCTCGACGGTGACCAGCGGGGACTTCACCAGCTGCTGATGCACCTTGTTCGGGAAATAGTCCTCGATGGTGCGGCCGTTCAGCACGAAGTTGCCGGAGCCGGGCACCAGGCGGACGCGGACCACGGCCTCCTTGCGGCGGCCGACGGTCTGCACCGGGCGGTCGATCAGGGCCGGGGCGACGGTGGCCTCGAAGGGCTCCTCGTAGCCGGCGCCGTCCTCGACGACCTCGGCCGGGGCCTCCTCGACGTACTCTTCGTTGAATTCCTCAGGAGCGGTCACTGGGCCACCTGCTTGATCTCGAACGGAACGGGCTGCTGGGCCGCGTGCGGGTGCGACGAGCCGGCGTAGACCTTCAGCTTGCGGGCGATCTGGTTGCCCAGCTTGTTCTTCGGGATCATGCCCTTGATGGCACGCTCCACGACACGCTCGGGACGGGTCTCCATCAGCTGACGGACAGACCGGGTCTTCAGACCGCCCGGGAACCCGGAGTGGGTGTGGATGAACTTGCGGTCGGCCTTGTTGCCGGCGATCGCAATCTTGTCGGCGTTGATGATGATGACGAAATCGCCACCATCGACGTTCGGCGCGTAGGTCGGCTTGGTCTTGCCCCGCAGCAGATTCGCTGCCTGCACGGCAAGGCGGCCGAGCACTACGTCAGTGGCGTCGATGACGTACCACTGCCGGGTCACGTCACCCGCCTTCGGGCTGTACGTAGGCACAGTGCTTCCCTGTCTGTCGTCGTGTTCTGCCGGCCAGGCGAGCGGTCGGGTGATCCCGGCGGCCAGTGGAGACCCGGGGCCCGTCGGACGACGCGAGAATTCCGCGACGTACCGCACGCCAACGGGCAACGATACCAGCAGGCCCATCGGCCCCTGAAATCGGTCGCGAAGGCCGTTCGACCGGCACGGACGTACCGGGCGGCGACTGCCACAGCCCGAATGTGCCCTCGCCCCGGTGGCCGAATATTCGGCGTTCCGGACATGAGGCACTGGATCGGTAGCAGCGCCGCTCCTCCCTGCCCGCGCCGCAGCTGTCCTTCCGGCCGGAGTGTTCCCGGCGTGCCCACAGCTGTGCCCGGCGTGCCCGCCGCTCAGATGTGCATGGGCGGGCCCGGGTCGATGGTGCCGCGGGGTGTGGGGATCGTGTAGCGGAGGTTGTGCACGCCGAGGCGTGGGCAGTCGTCGGAGTTGCGGGCCTGGTTCGTGCCGTGTGACCGGTCCTGCGGCGTGAATGCGCAGAGGGGCGCGGAGTCGAGGACCGGGCGGGCGGAGTGGTCGGCCGCGCCGCCGGGGTGCAGGAGGAATGCGGCCAATGCCACCACGCCGACGATCGTCGGGGCGCCGAACGGGTTGTCCTTGACCTTGCGCGAGCGCTTGCCGTGCTCCGGCTCGTCGCCGGGTTCGGCGTCCGGAGCGGGCTGGGTTCCGCTCGGGCGTTCGGCTTCGGCCTGGTCGTCGGCCGGACGACGGCCGAGGACCGTGGTCAGCTGGTCGTCGGGCGGGATCTCCGGCGGCCGGGTGAAGCGGCTGCCGGTCTCGTTGAGCGCGGTCTGGTCGCGCGTGATGCGGGTGGTCTGCTCGTGGTCGGGTTCGCGGGCGGCGTGGCGGCCGTGCCGCGGCGGCGAATCCGCTTCCCGCGCAATCGTGTCCGACCCGCGACGGGACGATGCCACGACGGGACCGACATGCCGAATACCCTGGTCGACCGGGCGGCCACCCGCGTGGCGCACCTGATCGGTCGGGGTGCGCAGGCTGTGCCGCCCGCCCCCCTCGACCGGAGCCGCCATCATGGGCGCGGCCGACGTGAGCCCGGATTGTGCCCCCGCAGAACCGAAATGCTGGGTCGGCCCCGCCCCCGGTCCCCCGCTGGGCATGCCGGGCGTCGCCTGTCCAGCCGAGCCCGGCCCGGAGTTCCCCGGGTCCACCCCGGATTCCCCCGACGCCGGACGCCCGGCCCCCGGCTGTCCGATGTCCTGCCCCGCACCACGCGCGCCGGGCGCCGTGGCCCCCGACCCGGACGACGCCCCCCCGAGCGGCGATCCCGATGCGGGACCCGACCCGAACGACGGTTCTCCGAGCGGCGACCCAGACGACGAACCTCCGAGCCGCGATCCGGGCGTTGCGGGACCCGAGCCAGAGGCACCCGGCCCCGACGACGGGCCCCCACGTGGAGATGCCGATGTGGCGGGACCTGGGTCTCCGGGCGACGGCCCCGACGAGGCCGAGCCGGTCGACGGGCCTCCGGGCTGCGAGCCCGGGGTGGCGGGACCCGAGGCCGGGTTTGCCGGGCGCGCAACGGGTCCCGAGGCGGGATGTGGGTGGTCCGGTTCCTCGTCGGCATATTCGCTGTCGGTGACGAGCAGGTGAGCCGCGCCCAGCGCCAGCGCGTGCATCGGATGATCCGCGACGCGCAGCCGGTGACCCAGGTGGTTCTGGAACGCCAGCCGCAGCGCGTCGTTGAAACACACGTTTCCGGTGAGGAGCACGGTCGAGGTGTCGGCGCCGATGGAGCGGGCCGCGGCCATCACCTCGATCACCACGTTGTCGGCGGACTGGGCGTCGCGCATGGCGTCGGGGGCGATCGGCACGCCGACCGACTCGGTGGGCTGCTCGTCGTCGCCGTGCACCGCGACCACCAGGCAGATCCGGCCGTCGGAGTACACGCCGGTGGCCCCGTTACCGCCGCGACCGGCCTCGGGCGGACGGACCAGGCCGAGTGCCCGCACGTATCCCGACAGCGCCACCGATTCCGGTAGCGGTTCGATTGCCACATCCAGCATTTCGACGACCCGGCAGTACTCGTCGATCTTCTCGTCGGGCCAGTCGTCCGGGTAGGGCAGCGCCACGACCTGCGGCTTGCCGCGCACGTGCTTACCGATCGCGGCCAGCGGGTTGTAGAGGCGGGCGCGGAACACCAGCTCCACCGGCCAGGTCGCACCCGCGATCCGGATCTGCCGATGGCCGAGCACGTCGCGCACATCGGAGATGGCGATGCCCAGGTCGGGACGCTGCCGCTCGGCGCCTGCCGTGTGCAGTCGGCCCGACGCGTCCGCCAGCAGATACGCGGGCGGCGTGTATGTGCCTTCCACCTGGACCGGGCGGATCGGTGTGCCACCGCCGCCTGCGGCCACGGACACCACATCCCAGCCGAGATGCATTGCCCCAACTCGAGCCGTCACATGCATAAGTGTGCCTGCTGCGCTGCCGACACGCTCGGGGCAGGGCAGGATTCCCACACTGAGCTGCGGGTTCGCTGAATCATGCCGAGGTCTTCCGCAGGCGCAGCCGCCACCACGTCAGCACCGACAGCACGGCCGTGATCACCAGCAGCATGCCGATGTCGAGCAGCCAGAAGCCGGCCTTGTGCTGCCAGATCGCGTCCGGCTGGGCGTTCGCGAACAGATAGCGGAGATCGACCGTCGCGGCTCCCGAGGCGAAACCCCAGCGCGACGGGAAGATATAGGAGAGCTGCTCCAGCACGATGCGGTCGGTCACCGGGATCATGCCGCCGGCCATCACCAGCTGGCACATGATCATCACGACCAGCAGCGGCATCACCTGTTCGTTGGACTTCGCGACCGTGGACAGCAGCAGCCCGATGACGACGCACGCCACCGCCGTGAACGCCAGATCGAAATACAACTCCACGCTGCCCGACGGGATGAGCGCGCCCTTGCCGGGCGGGTTCTTGCCCGCCAGCACGATCCCCACCAGCACCGCCGACTGCAACAGCGCGGCGATACCGAAGATGGCGACCTTCGCCAGTAGATACGCCGACGGCAGCAGCCCCACCGCGCGCTCGCGGAAGAAGATGGGACGCTCGCCGACCAGGTCGCGCACGGTCAGCGTCGAGCCCATGAAGCAGGCGCCGAGAATGAGCACCACCAGCAACTGCTGGGTCTCACCGCCGCCGTCGAGGACGAACGTGCCGTCCGGCAGCGGCACCGGCACGCCGGGCGCAAAGCCGTTCTCGCCCGGGACCACCAGCGACAGGATGCCCAGCACGAACGGCAGCACCACCAGGAACGCCAGATAGCCGCGATCGGCCAGAATCAGCCGCACCTGCCGCCGCGACAGTGTCGAGAACTGTTTCCAGCCACTGGATTTCGGAGGCTGCCCACCGCCGCCGCGCGGTGCGACCGGGGGTGGCGGCGGAGTCGCGGCGGCCTGCCGGGACCGGTAGTGCGCGAAGGCCCGGTCCGGGTCGGCGGCGACCCGCGCGAAGATATCCGCCCAGTCGCTGGTGCCCAGGAAGTCGCCGACGGTCGCGGGATGCCCGCAGAACGCCGTCTTACCGCCGGGCGCCAGCAGCAGCACCTGATCGCACATGTCGAGACACGCGACCGAGTGCGTGACGACGATGACCGTGCGTCCGGCGTCGGCCAGCTCGCGCAGCATGGTCATCACCTGACGGTCCAGCGCCGGGTCCAGGCCGGAGGTGGGCTCGTCGAGCAGCAGCAGCGCCGGACCGGTCAGCAGTTCGAGAGCGACCGAGGCACGCTTGCGCTGACCGCCGGACAGCTTGTCGACGCGGGTGTCGGCGTGCTCGGTGAGCGAAAGCTCCTTCAGCACACCGTCGATGACCTGCTGGCGGTCGGCCTTGCTGGAGTCGGGCGGCAGGCGCAGTTCGGCGGCGAAACCGAGGGCCTGACGGACGGTGAGCTGGCGGTGCAGCACGTCGTCCTGCGGCACCATGCCGATTCGGCTGCGCATGGCCTCGTACTCGGCGTGCAGGTTGCGGCCCTCGAAGGTGACCACACCCGCGGACGGATGTGTCGATCCCGCAATGAGTTTCGACAGCGTGGACTTGCCCGCGCCGGAGGGCCCGATGAGCGCGGTCAGAGTGCCGCGCCCGGCCTGCATGTTCACGTCGATCAGCAGTTGCTTGTTGCCCTCGACGGTGAATCCGACGCCGTGCACGTGCAGGCCCTGCTCGGTGACGGGCTTCTTGCGGTGCTTGAGGGCCCCCTCCTGCACCACGAAGTCGACGTTGCCGATGGTGACGATGTCGCGCTCGCGCAGCGCCACCCGCTGTTCGCGACGGCCGTTGACGAAGGTGCCGTTGGCCGAGCCGACGTCCTCGAGGACCAGGCCCTCGGCGCCCTTGACCAGGCGGGCGTGCCGGCGCGAGGCCAGCGGATCGTTGACGACGATCTGGTTGTCGCTGGTGCGGCCGATGGTCAAGCCGCCGGCGGGGATTCGGTCGGCGCGGGCGATCGGCGCGGTGGACGCGCGGGCGCGCACCGGCGGCAGCGCGGAGGTATCGGCCTTGGTCGTCATGTTGACGTTGGGCATGTTGGCGCTCGGACCCAACGGGACCGACTGCCGGGGTTGGGAATTCGGGCGCTGCGGCGGCGTGCGATCGCGCCCGTGCGGCGGCGATTGCGGGCGCTGCGGCGGACCACCCTGGGGACGCTGCGGCGGCTGTTGCGGGCGCTGCGGCGCGGGAGGCCGCTGGCCCGGCGGCGGCTGCTGACGATGTCCGCCGGGCGGAGTCTGCCCGCGCGGATGCCCGTCCGCCGCGGCCTGCCCCCGGGACGGCGCGGGACGCTGCGGCGGCGCCTGCCGCGCGGCATCGGGCACCAGATGCAGCAGTGGACCGGTGACCGCGTCCCCCAGCCGCACGAGCGTCGGCCGCTCGATCGGCACCGGCCCGTCCAACCGCTGCGCGTCCACGAACACGCCGTTGGTACTTCCGTTATCGCTGAGTATCCAGGTACTACCCTGCCAAGTCAGTGTCGCGTGCACACGGGAAACCAGCGGGCTGTCGACGAACAGCAGTACCTCCGGCGCGCGGCCCACGGTGACGTGCTGAGTGGAGTCGAAGACCCGATCGGTTCCCTCATGGCGCACGGTGATCTTTTGCGCCCCCGGTGATGACATGTGCCGGATCCTATGCGATGACCCGGACATCGGTGAGGCCCGAAGCTGCCCTCGATTACTCTGTACCGGCGACCGCGACCGAGACGTGACCTGCCCCGGGGAGGGAGTGAAGGGTGGCAAGACGCCTAGCCATCACGGCGCTTGCCGTATCGGCCCTGGCAGCCATGGTGCTCACGGGCTGCACGATGACCGTCGACGGCCGGGCGGTGTCGATCTACGACGACCCGTTCAAGGTCGCCGGACTCCCCACCACCGACGGCCCCAGCGGCCCCCGCGAGGGTGTGCCCGACACCCCGATGTCCGCGGTCGGCGGCGACCGTGGCGAGATCGACAAGCTGGCGCTCAACGCCATCGACGACATCCAAACCTATTGGCAGGGTGAGTATCACAAGGAATTCCAGGGTGACTTCGCGCCGGTCGGCAAGTTCTACTCGTGGAACGCCAAGGACCCGAAGTCGCAGGAGACCCAGTTCTGTAAGGAGAGCACCTACCACTTGGTGAACGCGGCCTACTGCCGGCTGGACAACTCCGTCGGCTGGGACCGCGGCGTGCTGCTGCCGATGATGCAGGAGAGCTTCGGGAAGATGGCGGTGGTCATGGTGCTGGCGCACGAGTACGGGCACGCCATCCAGACCATGTCGCGCATCGTCGGCGCCAAGGATCCGGTGATCGTCAAGGAGCAGCAGGCCGACTGTTTCGCCGGAGCGTTCATGCGGCATGTGGCCGAAGGCAACGCGACCCACTTCACCATCAACACCTCCGAGGGACTGAACAACGTTCTCGCCGCGACGGTCGCGATCCGCGACGCCAACCCGGAAGACCCGGAGGCCGTGCACGGCTCCGCGTTCGAGCGGGTGACCGCCGTCCAGATCGGCTTCACCGACGGCCCCAAGGGCTGCAAGGCGATCGACATGAAGGACATCAACCAGCGCCGCAAGAACCTGCCCCAGTCGTTCGAGAGCGACCCCAACCACGGCGAGATGAAGATCACCAAGGCCAGCCTGATCGAGCTGAGCAAGGCGATGGCGGCCATCATGCCCGTCCCCTCCGAGCCCGCCTACGACTACCACGGCGCGACGCTGAACTGCCGCAACGGCGCCGACACCGCACCGGTCACCTACTGCCCGGCGACGAATACGATCGGCACCGACGTGCCCGCCCTCGCCGAGCGCGGCCTCGCGAATACCGCACAGCACGACGGCTTCCCGGCCCGCGTCGGCGGTGACTACAACGCCTACGTGGTGTTCGTGTCCCGCTACGCGCTGGCGGTGCAGAACAACGCGCACCAGGCACTGACCGGCGCGAAGACCGGTCTGCGCGCGGCCTGCCTGGCCGGGGTCATCACGGCGAAGCTCGGCGACCAGAACCGCGATCCCGCCGACGGCGACATCACCCTGTCCCCAGGCGATCTCGACAAGGCCGTCTCCGGCCTGCTCAGCGACGGACTCGCCGCCAGCGATGTGGAGGGCAATACCGTCCGCAGCGGTTTCGCCCGGGTCGACGCCTTCCGCGCCGGTGTCCTCGGCAACCGCCAGACCTGTCAGTCCCGATACTCCTGAGCCGGTCTCCGACCGTATTCGGAGGCAGAAGGAACCGAACCGGCCTCTCATGCATCCAATGCATACGGGGGGCATTCGTCCCCTTCGCGTGATGAAGGAGATCGAACGATGAAACGCACTACCACCATGGCCCTCGCCGTGACCGGATTCGCCCTCGCCACAGCGATGTCCGGCGCCGCGATCGCGTCGGCCGAGCCCGCGCCGCCGACCAAGGGCGTCTTCTGTTTCCACGACGACCAGAGCAAGACCGTGCCCATGTACCACCCGCTGGACAAGGTCTGCCCGCCGGGAACACGGCCCGCGCCGGGCTGGCGCAACTGACCTGAGGCTGCGGTCGTCGGTGCCCGATGGAGGGGATGGCACCGGCGGCGCAGTACGGTTCGGAACAGCCTGTGAACGAAGGTGCTCGGACGATACCCGGACCCGTGAGAGGCGGCACGAACCATGCCCGAACCCACCTCGGACGTCCCCGACCGCTCGTATCCGCTGCGGCGGCGTGGGCGAGTGCTGTGGTTGCTGGCGCTGCCCGTATCGCTGTACTGCCTGGCGCCGTTCGTGGCGAACCGGATCGAGCCGCGGGTATTCGGGATTCCGTTCCTGATCTGCTACCTGCTGGTAGTGACGGTGTCGACCGGTCCGATCGTCGGGCTGGTGGCCCGGTTCGATCCCGCCTATCGCGAGGGGGCCGCGGAATTCGTTCCGGCCGACGATGATTCGCGGGACCCGGCATGACGTCGGATGCGGCTGTGGCGGTCACGCTGTTCGGTGTGGCGATGGTGGCGACGGTCGCGATCGGGGTGCTGTCAGGGCGCGGGCGCGAACGGTCGATGGCCGAGTGGTCGGTGTCCGGGCGCGCGCTCGGCACGTTGTTCGTGCTGCTGCTCATGGCGGGCGAGTCGTACACGAGCTTCTCGTTCCTCGGGGCCGCCGGTTGGTCGTACCGGTACGGCGTCCCGATCTTCTATTTGATCGCCTATCTGAGCAGCGGATTGGTGGTCGCCTACTTCGTCGCGCCGCTGCTGTGGACCTACTGCGCCCGCCATCGGCTGGTCTCGATCGCCGACATCGCCGAGCACCGGTTCGGCTCTCGTCGGCTCGGCATCGTGGTGGCCGTCGTCTGCACCGTCTTCCTGATTCCCTACGTGCAGTTGCAGATTCAGGGCATGGGCGTGGTGGTGAACGCCATGTCCTACGGCGCGGTGGATCTGAAGGTGGCCGCCGTCGTGTCGTTCGTCGTGGCCGAGGCGTTCATTCTCGCGTCGGGGTTGCGCGGGTCGGCCTGGGTGAGCGTCCTCAAGGACGGGCTGGCGGTGCTGTCGGTGCTGTTCCTGGCGATCTATGTGCCCTGGCACTACTTCGACGGTCCGGCCGAGTTACTCGATCGCCTGGTCGCGGAGAAACCGCAGTGGCTGACGTTCCCCGGCGCGGGCGGCGGCACCTTCGGCGCGGGCTGGTTCGTCTCCACGATCCTGCTCAACGTGGCGACCATCTGCATCTTCCCGACCACAGTCGCGGGCTATCTGTCGGCCGCCGGCCCGACGCCGCTGCGCCGCAATTCCATCCTGCTGCCGTGGTACCAACTGCTACTGGTCATTCCGATGCTGATCGGCGCGGCCGCGCTGTTCGTGGCGCCCGGACTGACGAACCCGGACCTGGCACTGTTCGAACTGGTCACCGACGCGCTGCCATCGGCGGTGGTGGCGGTCATCGGCATCGCGGGCGCGCTGTCGGCCATCGTGCCGATGAGCGTCTTCCTCATTTCCCTCGGGACGCTGTGGGGCCGCACCATTCTCGGCGGCGGCCTGCACGGGACCCGCCGCGCCGACGGCGTCACCGATCGCGGGCAGCGCGGGCGCTCCCAGCTGATCTGTTTCGTCGTGGGCCTGCTCGCGCTGGCCGGCGCGCTGATCTATCCGAAGGCCCTGGTGAACCTGTCGGTGCTGTCCTACGAGGGCATCGCGCAGCTGGTGCCCGCCGTGCTGCTCGGGCTGTACTGGCGGCGGCTCACCACCGCGGGCGCGACCACGGGACTGCTGACCGGTACCGCGATCGTGCTGGTCCTGCACGCCCTCGGCCGCGACCCACTGGCCGGGATCAACGGCGGTCTCATCGCCCTGGCCGCCAATCTCGCCGTCGCCGCCGCGGTCTCGACGGCGACCGGCTCCACGCGCGTGACCGGTGACGCCGTGCCGACCACGCGCTGAGCCGAGGCCTGCCGGACAGTTGACCGGGCCCGCGCCGCGGGGCATGGTTGGGCGATGAGCGGCGAGGAGACACGCCAGGGCGTGACGCTGACCAATCTCGACAAGCCGCTGTTCGACGGCGCCGACGCCACCAAACGCGACCTCGTCGACTACCTCGAGTTCGTCGGCGACCGCATGGTCCGCGGGTTGCGCGAGCGGCCCCTGTCGGTGGTGCGCATCCGCCCCGGGCAGGAACCGTTCATGCAGAAGAACCTGCCCAAGTACACCCCGGAGTGGATGGCCCGGGTGACCATCTGGGCGGAGAGTTCGCGCCGCGAGGTTACCTACGCACTCTGCGACGACGTCCGCACGCTGCTGTGGTTCGGCAATCAGCGCGCCATCGAATACCACCCCACCCTGCTGCTCGCCGATCACAGCACCGGCCCGACCCATCTGGTCCTGGACCTGGATCCGCCGCCCGGCGAGCATTTTCGCCAGGCCGTGCGTGCCGCCGAACTGATCCGCGCGGCCTTGCACGCCGACGGCCTGGCCGGAGCGGTGAAGACCAGCGGCGCCAAGGGCCTGCACGTCTTCGTCCCGATCGCGGCGGGCACCGGCATCGAGGACGCCGCCGCGGCCACGCGGGCCGTCGCCGCCCGTGCCGAACGTCTCGACGCCGACCTCGCGACCACCGCGTTCATCCGGGAAGACCGGGGCGGCAAGGTGTTCCTGGACTCGACCCGATCCGGCGGCACGACCGTGGTAGCCGCGTACAGCCCGCGGGTGCGGCCGGGCGCCCCCGTCTCCTTCCCGCTCTCGTGGTCCGAACTCGACGGAATCAGCCCCGGCGACTTCACGATCCGCACGGCGGCGGCCGCCCTCGGCGATCGTGACCCGTGGCGCGACGAGATGCCGCCGCCTCAGACACTGCCGGCCGACCTGATCGAGGAGGGTCACACCATCCCGATCGCCCGCGTGCAGGCCATGCACGAGGGCAAGCGCCGGGCCCGCGCCCGCCGCGCCGCCACCGACTCCTGAACACCCTTCGCCACGACGGCACGAAGCCGGAACCGGTCCGGCGACCAGTTTGTATCGACCGCAAATAAAAACCTGCGTTACGGTTTGTCTGACAATTTACTGGGTAATTGCCAAGCATGCGCGAGCATCGCCCGCCGGAACCGGCGGAGCGCAACCACGAGGAGCGCGGCATGTTCGATATTGCTCACCGTCGAGCCCTGCTCGATCAGGACACGCAACGCATCATCCGCCCGTCCCGCGACGGCGATCCCGACCAATTGCGCATTGCCGAAGAATTCTACGCAGAACCGGCTGTTACCACATCCGACACGGCCGAGAAGTTTCGCACTTAGCGCCGCCGATCCGATGTGATGTCCACCGAATTTATCGGAATGAAAGCCTATATTCTAAAATGCCGACCGTTTTCCGCGGTCGGTAGTTCTCGATTGTCTGAAACTTATTGATTCACGACGACCGGAGGGCAGTGCGGTGAATGCTGAGGTACCTCGAAGCCTGCAGCACAGCTCGTGAACGAATCAGAACAGCCCGCACACCGCGCCGAAGCCGACCTCTGGCTGGCGCAATATCGCGATTGCGGCTGTGAACCCGTGGGACTGACGCCGGAAAAAGCTAGATTCGTGCGAACGGTGCACGCCGGCCATGGTCCCGGATGTCAGTTGTACCTCGCCGCCGCGGCTTATCTGAGCCAGGCGGTCGAGGCGCCGACCGAGCCGACCACGCCATCCGGACGAGACTCGGTCATCACTCCACACCATCGAGGAGGAAGCACCATGAGCAGTACCCTGTCCGGCACCGATTCGATTCTCGATCAGCTGCGCGGATCCGGCTCACCACTGCATGTCGTGATGGTCGCGCCGCCGTACTTCGAGGTCCCACCGGCCGGCTACGGCGGCGTCGAGGCTGTGGTCGCACAGCTCGCCGACGCGCTCGTCGACTGCGGGCATCGAGTCACTCTGCTCGGAGCAGGGCGCCCCGGGACCAAGGCGGATTTCGTGCCCGTATGGGACGACATTCTTTCCGACCGGCTCGGCGAACCTTTCCCGGAGGTCCTCAACGCCCTCAAGGTGCGACGCATCGTCACCGAGATCGCGCAAAAGGAGCGAGTGGACATCGTGCACGACCACACCTTTGCGGGGCCGTTGAACGCACCGATGTACAAGGAACTCGGCATTCCGACCGTGGTGACCGTGCACGGCCCGGTCGACGGCGACCCGGGCGAATATTATCGGGCACTCGGTGACACGGCCCATCTGGTCGCCATCAGCGATCGGCAGCGCGGCCTGGCCACCGAGCTGAATTGGCTCGGGCGGGTGTACAACTCGATCCGGCCGAGCGAGTTCCCATTCCAGGCGAAAAAGCAGGACTTCGCATTGTTCCTGGGTCGCTACGCGCCTTACAAGGGCCCGGATCTGGCGTTGGAGGCGGCTCATGCCGCCGGAGTTCCACTGGTCTTGGCGGCGAAGATGAACGAGCCCCCGGAAAAGGCCTATTTCGAGCGATCGGTGCGTCCGTTGTTGACGGCTCGCGATCTGGTATTCGGCGAGGCAGACTCGGTTGCCAAGAAGCTGCTGCTTTCTCAGGCACGCTGCTTGCTGTTCCCGATTCGCTGGGAAGAACCCTTCGGAATCGTCATGATCGAGGCGATGGTTTGCGGCACTCCCGTGGTGGCGCTCCGCGGCGGAGCGGTCGAGGAGGTGGTCGAGCACGGCGTCACCGGCATCATCTGTGACGACCCTGCCGAGTTGCCTGCCGCGATCGCCGCGTCGGCCGAACTCGACCCGGCGGCGTGCCGGCGTCGCGTGATGGAGCGCTTCGCCAGCGAGCACCTCGGCGCCGGCTACGAGGCGGTCTACTACGCCGCCCTCGAATCGGCGGAGCTGCCGCGGATCCCGGCCCTCGCGGCCGGGCGGCGGTCCGGCCGCACGCTGTCGGTCGCCAGCAACAGCTGACCGGTCGAGTGCTACGACACTCCACAGCACCATGCGCCCGGGTCGGATTCGACCCGGGCGCGCCATCGCGTACGGCTCGATAAACGGACATTCAGGGCGCGAGACAGCTCTTTCGACAGCTGTCCGAACACAGTGGCTCAGACACCTGTGTTCGCTCACAAGAATTGCCTGCGGACTATTGTGGTGAAGATATTTTTTCTTCAACTATCAGTCGACTGGTATTGCTCGGATTTCCCCCGGCCGCGGTCCTGGAAAAATCCCGGCGAAATCTACTTACGTAATACCGATTGCCGGTACGCCCGCGGCGACATGCCGCGCCAGCGGGTGAAGGCGTGGGTGAAGTTCGCGGTCTCGGCGTAGCCCAGGCGGCGAGCCACATCCTCCACCGTCGCGGAGGTGCGCAGCAGCTCGGCCGCCTTGATCTCGCGGACGTTGTTGAGCAGGCCGCGGAAGGTGGCGCCTTCCTCGGCCAGTCGGCGCCGGAGGGTGCGCACGGTGACGTGCAACTCCGCGGCAATCTCGACCATCGACGGCATTCCGTCCGGGTCGCTCAGCAGTCGTTCGCGCACCTTCGCCGTGAGGCGCCAGCTCGACCCGAGCAAGTGCCGCAGCGCTTCGCGGCACTGCCGCTCGATGGCCGAGGCGGTGCGCGAATCCGCTTGTGGCATAGGGTGGTCCAGGAAGGAGCGGGGCAGTCTCACGAGATTGCGGGGACGCTCGAAGACGATCGGGTGACGGTCGAACGGCGTGAGCCCGGCCAGCTCGTCACCGCGCTCGGCCGACATCTGCATCTCGACGCCCAGGACCGGGATATCGACATCCAGCAACTCGCCGGCCATGAAGATGAACGCCACTTCGCGCTCGATGAAGAAGTCCCGCACATCCGCGGGGACCGTAGCGCCGTCGACCACGATCGCGACCTCGTCACCGCGGTCCTCCAGCGAATAGCGCGCCGCGACGGAGACGAGGTCCTGGTAGCGAACCGTGATCGAGAGGACGTCGCCGATCGTCGGGCTGACCAGCGCCGCCAGGCCGACCATGCCGCCCTTGCCGATGGTGGCGTGCCGAGCGGTCTGCACGCCCAGACCGGGCGCGTCGCCGAGGTGCCCGAGCAGATTCCGGGCAACATCGAATTCCTGATCCGGCCAGATTTGCGCATTCTCGTCGTCGAGGTCGGCGACGCCTATTCCGGTACCCGCCAATAACAATGTTTCGTCCAGACCGTGCGCCTGTCCGACACTGACCATCATCCGCACGCTGACGCTGCTGTGAGGTAGCACGCCGGGCGGTACACCAAACGAAACCACTGTCCGAAATTACCAACAATCCGTCCCGTCGGCACATTCTTTCGAACGGAATCGCTGAATAGTCTCGACGACACCGGCGTTGCGGTCCCCCGGGCACGGCGCGCCGATGGGTTTCCGGGATCGAGAAAGAGGCATCCGACGTGGACATGTTCAGTACCTGCTGGATCGAGCCCCTCCAGCTGACGCCGCAGAAGGCCCACGCCATCATGCAGATGCATCTCAACTGCCGCACCGAGGAGTGCCCCCGGCGACGGGCGGCGGTGCGGACCCTCGTCGAGGCCGGACGCCTGGTTCCCGATTCCTCGCGCGCGGTGAGGCGCGGCTGATCAGTCGAGAGCGCGCCACCGCCAGGACATCTCGGCCACCAGCGGCCGCTCCGGCGTGACCGTCCGGGGCTCGGTGTTCAGGCCGTTCGGCGGGCCGGATTGCGGTTCGACACAGACGGTCTCGGCCGGAAGGTCGTAGACCACCACCCACGACAGCGGGCTGGTGATCGTCAGCTCGAGGGTTTCCGGCCAGGTGAGGGTCGCGGTCACGCCCTCGGGCATGGCGAAGCAGTCGTCCCACGGGCCCGGCAGCGGGGCGATGCGGTGGCCGTCGGGCAGATAGTCGGCGCCGCGCCGCTCCTGCCACGCCGGGGTGAATCGGAGTTCGACCGCCTTGCCGTCGGTGTCCAGCGTCCGCCGGAACCAGGGATGCCAGCCGACCTGTGCCGGAAAGGAATCCGCGGCCGATTCGACGCTCATGCGGAAGGTCGCGGAGTCGGCGGCGAGCCGGAAGGACTGCGTCACTCGCCCGGCGAACGGCCACGGCTCGGTAAGTTCCTGCGCGAGAACGGCTTCGGTGCCATCGCTGTCGAGCACCCGCCAGGGCCGATCGCGGACCGTGCCGTGGATGGCGTGTGGTTCGGCGTTGCGGGGCAGGTGGTAGGTGCGCCCGTGCCACGTCAGCACGCCGTCGCGCATGCGCCCGCACCACGGTGCCATGGGGAAGCTGCCGAACCGGGCACCGGTCCGCAGAATGCCGAGGCCGCCGATATCGAGGCTCGCGATCCGGCCGGTGGCGGTGTTCACCACCATCCGCGCGTCGCCGGCGGTCAACTCCAGTTCCGCGTCGGCCATGCCACGCCTCCTCGCCTCGACAGACTCCGATCGTGTCCCGGCCGAACGGTTTCCGATCGGCATCCACAGCATGTCACAGGGCACCGACGGTCCCGCCACAAGATCACCGCAAACCGGTCACGCAGCCCTGCGACACGCCGCGCACGGGTGCCTGCTGTGCCGTGGCGGACGCCGGACTAGCTCGACCAGGCAGCGGTCCAGCGGCGCGCGATGCGGGTGGCGCGGCCCGGGGGCATGCGGTTCGGTTCGGTGAGGACCGCGATGGTGAGACCGTCCAGCAGGCCCAGTAGTTCGGCCGCGGCGTCGGTGGCTTCGCTCGCGCGGGCGGGGTTCACGGCGGTCAGGGCGCGGGCGATGATGTCCTCGGTCTGCTGCCACTGGCCGCGGTGCAGGGCGGCGATTTCCGGGTCGTGGGCGGCGCGGGCGGCCAGGGCGAGCCAGACGCGGGCCAGCGTGTCGTCGCTTTCGGGGGCGATGAGCAGGTCGGTCAGGCGGTGCAGGCGTTCCTCCGGTGGCAGGTCGGCGACGCCGGAGTTCAGGAAGCGGCGGGCCGCCTCGTCTCGCACGTGCTCCCAAACCCGCAGCAGCAGATCGTTCTTCGTCGAGAAGTAGTACTGCACGGTGCCGATCGACACGTTGGCGCGGGCGGCCAGGGTGCGGATGCTGACGCCCTCGATCCCGTCCTCGGCGATCACCTCGGCCAGCCGGTCGAGCAACGCGCGGCGACGGTCGGTGGCCTCGGCGGTCGCCGCCGCCTGCCTAGCGCCCATCGGGCCGACTCCTCTCCCGCCGATTGCGGTCTCGATAGTAGCGCCAGGCCGCCGCGCCGAGTTGCCGCGCCGCCGCGACCGGCTCGCGACGTCCGTCCACGTCGGGCCGCTCGACCACCGCCGCGAAGAACAGCAGCAGCACGCCGATCCCGCCGACACCGAAGTAGACCGTGTCGCCCAGCAGGTTCACGATCATGCGCGCGGACTCGTGCTCGTCGCCGGCCAACGCCGGGCCCACCACACCGAGTTGCAGCCCGCGCAGCGCCTCCGCGAGCAGCCACACCAGGGACCCGGCCGCCAGCGACAGCCCCGCGATCCGGTATCGCCGCGCCAGCCGCAGCCCGAACACCAGCGACCCGACGGCCAGCGCCACGACGGCGACCTCCCCCGCCCCGAACACCACCGATCCCGCCATCACCGCACCTCGACCCGGCGCGGCCGCCGCGCAATCGCGACCAACAGCAACACCCAGGCCCCCGCCAGCAGCAAATTGCGCACACCGCCCCCGAATTCCATCCGCTCGGTGATGCCCTCGGCCCCACCGCCGCCGAACCACATCGCCCGCCCGGTCACCACGCCGACCACAGAACCGCTGCCCGCCACCGCAGCACCCGCAAGCGCGAATCCGAACGCCCCACCCATCCGCCGCCGGTAATACAGCACCAGCGCAGCCCCGACGAGCGGTGCGCACAACCCCACCAACTCAACTACCCGCAGCATAGAAGCTCCTTTCATACGTTCGTATTGCACGATAGGAGCTCGCCAACGCGTGAGTCAATACATTCGTATGAAATACCTGGTAAACCATGCCCTGAACTGCACCGCGTCTGGCTCGACGGAGGTACCCACTCGTGGTGGACCTCCGCCGCACCGAGGACAGTCACGTTGAGCCGGGGGAAACGCCGACCCGCGAATCGGGTACGTAGCGAACTGGCCTATTCGCCTGCGGCGCGCCGGATTTCGCCGCCGGCGGCGCGGTTGCGGGTGGCTCGGGCGGTCGCGGCGTCGAAGGGCTCGAGGTGGTCGAAGGCGGCGTCCTCGTCGTCCACGTCGAGAACCACCGCGCGGCGGCGCAGGACTCGGGCGGCGTCGCGGTCGAGGGCGGCGCTGTCGTCGCGGGCGGGGCGGCCGTCGGTGGCGGGGCGGTCCGGTAATTGACGGCCGCGGGACAGGCGGGCGGCACGGCGGCGGCGGATCTCCTCCTCCATGCGCACCTGGCGGCGGAGGTAGGCGAGGTAGGTGCCGAGCGTCAGGACGGCCAGCGCGCAGCCCCACCACAGCATCGGCGCGACGGCGAACGCGAAACCGCCGAACATCAAGGCGCTCAAGGCCAGACCGAGCGCGGTGCGCTGACGGAAGCGGTAGCGCATCCGGCGAGCCATCGCGTCGGACTCCGGGTCGTAGCCACCGCGGCCACGCCGGGTCGGCACGAAATCCGGGTCGTCCGAATCGAATTCGTCCTCCTCCGGCAGCGCTGCCGGGTCGGCCGCCGCGGGAGCCGGGGGGATGCGCGCCATCGCCGGAGCGGGCTCGGCGGCAGATTCCTTGTCGTACTCCTCGAAGTCCGCGTCGGTCGCCGCGTCGTCGAAGGCGTCGGCCTCCGGGCCCTCGAGATCGGCGCCGGCATGCGGCCCGTCGTCGTCGGTGGCCGAATCATCGGTCACGTCGTCGTCGATCTCGGCCTCGAGAATTTCGCTGTCGGTCTCGGCTGTCGGTTCGGCCGGATCGCGGTCGCGGGCGGTCTCGTCGTCGTGCTCGGTGACGGTCTCATCGGTCGATGTCGTCATCCGATCCTCCGCATCATCGCCGTGGGAAAGCTTTCTGTGCACGCGGGTCGGCACCCAGTCCGGGTCGGATTCGTGCCCGGCGGCCGGGCCCTTCTTCATACGTCGCTTGGTGTCGCCGCGGTGCAGCACCCGGGTGGCCAGCGCGGCATCCGTGGTACGCCGGATGCGCGGGTGCCGGTCGGCGAGCATCGGGAACAGCACGAAGACCCAGAGCACGACAAGGCCGACCCACAAGATCGAATTCGGCATCGCGCTCGCACCTCCGTCCCCGCCCGGCCGTTGTCCCTTCGACGGTTTTCACCTCGTGACCGGCGCAGCGCCCCGTCGGCGCGCCGGTTACACCGCCGCCTGGTCGGGTCACTCCGCCGGCTCCCTTCCGGTAGTGCGGGACGCACCACCGACGTCCGTAGGCTAGTGCCGTGCCACAGGAATATCCCGCAGGCGCGCCGTCCACACCTGTCACAGGGGTAACAGGGGGCGGGGGTTACGGGAGGGTGGCTCGGCCTGTTTTTATCAGCCGGTCTACTACCGTGCCGGTGACTTCTTCGGCGGTCATCGCTACCAGGAGGTGGTCTCGCCAGGAGCCGTCTACGTCCAGGTAGCGGCGGAGTAGGCCTTCTTCTCGGAAGCCCACATTGCGGAGGACTGCTTGGCTGGGGAGGTTCTCGGGACGGACGGTCGCTTCTACTCGGTGCAGGCCAACGGGTCCGAAGCAGTGGTCCAGGCCTAGGGCCAGGGCCGCGGTTGCTACTCCTTGGCCTCCGACATCTTTCGCTACCCAGTAGCCGATCCAGGCCGAACGCAGCGCGCCGCGCACGATGTTACCCACGGTGAGCTGGCCCGCGAAGGCGCCGTCGACCTCGATCACCAGGGGGATCATCGCGCCGCGGCGGGCCTCGGCTTTCAGGCTCGACCACAGGGACGGCCAGTTGGAGGGGTGGTTGCGGGCCTCCCAGGAGCCGCGGCCGGTCGGCTCCCAGGGCTCCAGATGTTCGCGGTCGCGGACCCGGATGCGGGCCCAGGCGGCGGCGTCACGCAGGCGGATCGGGCGCAGGGTGACCCGGCCGGCGGCGACCCGTACGGGGCCGAGATGTGCGGGCCAGCCCGGATGCTGCGCCGCCCGGAACACGTTCATGTCCACATCTCACCCGCGCTGGGCGAGGAAGGCGACCTGAACCTCGTCCCCCGTGCGCACCTCGGTGACATCGGGGTCGAGCACGATCAGGCTGTTCGCCTCGGCGAGCGTGGACAGCAGATGTGAGGATCCGTTGCCGCCGAGCGGCTGCACCAGGTACTCGCTGGTCTGCTCGTCGCGCATGAGCTGCGCCCGCAGATAGCCGCGGCGACCCTGCATCGAGGCGATCGGCATGATGGTGCGCGCCCGCACGACCCGCCGCATCGGATGCCGGCGACCCAGCGCGATCCGGATCAACGGCCGCACCATCACCTCGAAGACCACCAGTGCCCCAACGGGATTCGACGGCAGCAAGAAGGTCGGCACCTCGTCGCGGCCCAGCCTGCCGAAGCCCTGCACCGAGCCGGGATGCATGGCGACCCGGGCGACCTCCAGCTCCCCCAGCCCGGCCAGCGCCTCGCGGATCTGCTCGGAGGCCCAGCCGCCGACCGCACCGGCGATCACCACCACCTCCGAACGAACCAGCTGGCCCTCCACCACATCACGCAACCGGCCCGGATCGGCGCTGACGATGCCGACCCGGTTGACGTCCGCGCCCGCGTCGCGCGCGGCCGCCGCCAGGGCATAGGAGTTCACGTCGTAGACCTGGCCGGGACCGGGCGTGCGATCGATGTCGACCAGCTCGCCGCCGATCGAGATCACCGACAACCGCGGCCGCGGATGCACCAGCACCTTGTCGCGGCCCACCGCGGCCAGCAGCCCCACCTGCGCGGCGCCGATGATCGTCCCGGCCCGCACCGCGATGTCACCGGGCTGCACATCGTCGCCGATGCGGCGCACGTAGTCGCCGGAACGCACCGGCTCGTACACCTTCAACCGGGCGCGCCCGCCGTCGGTGAAATCCAGTGGCAGCACCGCGTCGGCCAAAGTCGGCAGCGGCGCACCGGTGTCGACTCGCACGGTCTGGCGCGGCTGCAACCGGATCGGCTGCCGCGAGCCCGCGGCGACCTCACCGACGACCGGCAGCGACAGATCGATCGGCTGGCCGTCCTCGTCCCGGATATCGGCGCCCGCGCCTTGCACATCGACGCTGCGTACCGCGTAGCCGTCGATGGCCGCCTGGTCGAAACCCGGGAGCGGCCGCTCGGTGACGACGTCCTCGGCGCACAGCAGACCCTGGGCCTCGGAGATCGCGACCCGGACGGGCCGCGGGGCGACGGCCGCCGCGGTCACCTTGATCTGCTGGTCCTCAACCGAGCGCATGCAGCCCTTCCCTCATAGTCCGGCGTCCTGGCGACCCCGCACGACGAGAACCGAGCCGCACCCGTCACTCGGACGAGGTCAGCTGCGGATTCCAGTCGGGAGCGAGCCGGCGCTCCAGCCACTCGCGCAGCGCCGGGCCGTATTCCTCTCGCTCCAAAGCGAAATCGACCGCAGCACGAAGATAACCGCCCGGGTTGCCCAGGTCGTGGCGCGACCCACGGTGCACCACCACATGAACCGGATGACCCTCCGCGATCAGCAGCGAGATGGCGTCGGTGAGCTGCAGTTCGCCACCCGCGCCGGGCTCGATGCGCCGCAGGGCGTCGAAGATCGCGCGATCGAGCAGATAGCGGCCGGCGGCGGCGTAGGTGGACGGCGCCTCGGCCAGCTCGGGCTTCTCGACCATGCCCTTGACACGCAGGACGTTCGGGTTCACCGCGTCGGGCACGGTGGCCACGTCGAAGACGCCGTACGCGCTGACCTGGTCCTTGGGCACGTCGATCGCGCAGAGCACGGTGCCGCCGCGCTTGCGGCGCACCCGGTCCATCACCTCCAGCACACCGCTGGGCAGCACCAGGTCGTCGGGCAGCAGTACCGCGATGGCGTCCTCGTCGGTGTCGAGCACCTGCTCGGCCTGCGCGACGGCATGGCCGAGGCCCAGCGGCTCCTCCTGCACGACCGAGGTCACGTCGAGCAGGCCCGGCGCCTTGCGGACCTTCTCCAGCAGCTGGAACTTGCCCCGCTCGGCGAGCGTGCTCTCGAGCATCAGGTCCTCGACGAAGTGCGCGACCACGCCGTCCTTGCCCGGCGAGGTGACGATCACCAGGCGGGACGCACCGGACTCGGCGGCCTCCGCCGCGACCAGTTCGATGCCGGGAGTGTCCACCACCGGCAGCAGTTCCTTCGGCACGGTCTTGGTCGCGGGCAGGAACCGCGTTCCGAGCCCGGCCGCGGGCACCACCGCGGTGCGGAAACAGGCCTGCGGCGCGTCCGTTCCGGCGTCAGCTGTCATGTCGCACACCCTATCCATCAGATTCGTCGGCCGGACCCGCTTCGACCGGGCCCGGCATCCGGAGAGCCTAAGCGTCGGCCGGGTGCGGCGCTTACCGGTGGCGGTCCGGAAACGGCCGGTCGAGCGGTTCACTCGACGAATCCGGTTCGGCACACGCACGCGGGGCGGCCACGGAGAACTCGGCCGACGCCCGGCCTGTGGTGGCACAGGATTACCCGTGGATCGGACGGAGAAACGCACCCGCAGGCAAGATCACACTCGGCACGGGTCCTATCGTGGTCGGGTGAATACGGCTGGTCAGCGCGACAAACAGCAGTGGCGCGCGGAGTTGTCGGCGCGCCGGGCCGCCGTCGGCGCGCAGGTCCGGAAGACCGAGGCGGACGCGCTGACCGCGGCCGTGGGGCGACTGGCCACCGAGTGGGCGGACGGTGCGTGGGTGGCCGCGTACGTGCCGGTGGGCGGCGAACCGGGCTCGACCGCGATGCTCGACGCGCTGCGTGCGGGCGGCGCCCGCGTACTGCTGCCGGTGACCGGGCCGCCCGGCCCGCTGGACTGGGCCGAGTACACCGGCGCCGGTTCGTTGCGCCGCGGGCGGTACGGGCTACTGGAACCCGACGGTCCCCGATTGTCCACGGCCGCAATCGAATCGGCGCACGTGATCCTCGTCCCGGCGCTGGCCGTGGACCTCGAGGGAGTGCGGCTGGGTCGCGGTGCGGGATACTACGACCGCACCCTGCCCGCGGCGCGCGCCGATGCCCGGCTGGTCGCGGTCGTGCGCGACGACGAACTGGTGTCCCGGTTGCCGGAGGAACCACACGATCGGCGGATGGGCTGGGCGCTCACTCCCGGCGGCGGATTGCGGCGGCTGGGCAGGCGCGTGACCGGGAATTAAGGCCGGATTGGCACTGTTGGCACTGTCGGCTGTAGAGTGCCAACGACGGAGACTGTGGAGGTTCCTGTGCCTACTTACTCGTATCAGTGCACGCAGTGTGGTGACAAATTCGACATCGTGCAGTCGTTCTCCGACGACACACTCACCACCTGCGAGAAGTGCAACGGTAAGCTGCGCAAGCTGTTCAACTCGGTCGGCATCGTTTTCAAGGGCAGCGGCTTCTACCGCACCGACAGCCGCAACGGTTCCTCGACCGCGAGCGATCCCGCCAAGGCCGACAGCTCGTCGTCCGGTTCGTCCAACGGCGCGGACTCGTCGAGTTCGTCGTCGTCCGACTCCAAGCCGTCGACCAGCACCTCCGCCAACGGCTCCAGCACGGCCACCACCGGTTCGGCGGTCGCTTGAGCGACGCTCGCCTCCGGCGAGTTTTCCACAGCATTCTCGTTATCCACAGCTCGGTGTCGACCAGCTGATTTCCGGCGCTGATCGGCGACGCCCGACGTAGCGTCCCGGGCATGAGACGACGACCGCGCCGCGATGCCGACCTGGGCCGGGAACCGCACTGGGACAGGCTGATCCGATACCGCCCCGCGTGGGCGGATGCCGCGCTGGCCCGCCGTGTGCTCGCGGCCGCGCTCGTCGTACTGGCCGGAGCCCTGTACTTGCGCGGCGACCCCGACACGCACCCGGTCGACATCGTTGTCGCCGCACGCGATCTGTCGCCCGGCCACGTGCTGGAGACCGCCGATCTGCACCGCGTCCCCCGCCCTGCCGGCATGTTGCCGGAGGGCGCTCTCCGCGACGTCGCACCCGTACTGGGCGCCACGGTGACCGGGCCGGTGCGGGCGGGCGAGATACTCACCGACCTCCGCGTACTCGGCCCGCGGCTGGCCACGGCCGCCACCGGCGCGAGAGAGGCCCGCATCGTGCCGATTCGCTTGGCGGACAACGCTGTTGCCGACATCCTCCGCACCGGAGACCGGGTCGATGTGATCGCGGGCGCGGAGCACGCCGCCGAGGGCGCGCACGGTCCCGCGCCGCCGCACACGCTCGCCACCGATGCCGTGGTGGTGCTCATCGCGGGTGCCGCCAAGGCCCGTGGTTCCGACGAGCGAGTCGTGCTCGTCGCGCTGGATCCCGCGCCCGCCACCATCGTGGCGGCGGCCTCACTCACCAGCGCGCTGACCGTCGTCTTCCATTGACCGGCACGCGACCTTCACAAAGTTCGCCGAATATTTGCCTTCAACTCGAGTAGCATCCGGTCTACCCGATCCGAAACGCAGCCATCCACCGCGCTATACACCACTACCAGCACTTCTGCCCGATGCCAGGGCGCGGTGAGGAGACAGGAGCCGCAATGCTGAAGGGTTTCAAGGAGTTCCTGCTTCGCGGGAATGTGATCGACTTGGCCGTCGCGGTGGTCCTGGGCACCGCCTTCGTCGCGATCGTCACGGCCTTCACCAACGGGATCATCAATCCGTTGCTCGCGCTGCTCGGCGAACAGAACGAACTGGGTTGGGGCATCCAGCTCGACGCCGATAAACCGGCCACCTTCATCGCCGTCGGGCCGATCGTCACCGCCGCGATCAATTTCCTGATGATCGCGGCGATCCTGTACTTCGTGCTGGTGATGCCGGCGGCCAGGGCCAAGAAACGGTGGGGCGCGGCCACCAAGGACGAGGCGACCGAACTGGAACTGCTGCGCGAGATTCGCGATCTGCTCGCCGAGGGCGGCAAGAGCGCGGGCGGTCGGCACGAAACCTGAACACGACGGACCCGGCGCCGGGATGGCGCCGGGCCCCTCGGTTATCGGTTCGTACCGGTGATCAGCCGATGCTGAAGGGCTGACCCCACACCGTCACCCAGGAGATGACGTTGTCGGTCTCGACCTCGACGCTCACGAACGACCGCGCCTGCGCGTAGCCGCCGCAGCCGTTGAGGCCGATGGTCTCGTCGGCCCAGGACACCGAGCCGCTGTTGCCCTTGAACTTGTTGCGCTTCTTGTGCGCCTCGTTGCCGTAGTCGTCGGCCTGCTCCAGATCGAGCACGTAGAACGACTGCGCCTGACCGGGTCCGAGGGTCAGGTCACCGCCGCCGCTGCCCTTGACCGACGGGGTGACATTGCCTTCGGTGTCCCACGACGCGCCCGCCTCCGGGCCACCGTTGACGCCGCCGCCATCGATGTTGACCTGGCAGCCGACGACGTAACCGGGGTAGATGCTGCCGCCGGTGGCACTGGTGTCACCGCCGATGTCCACATGGGCGCTGCCGGTGACCCACGCATTGCGGTGCACCGGAGTCGAACCCATGGACGGATTGATGTTCGCCGATTCGCCGTCGACCCAGATGTGCACGACGGTGCCGTCGGACAGGGTCTTGGTGAGTTCCGCGCCCGGCAGCGGGATGAATGTGTCGGCGTTGGCTGCACCGGTGGAGAAAAGGCCTAGAGCGGCGGTCGCGACAGCGCCGATACCGGCCGCACGGGCCACGGTCTTACGGATGTTCATAACGAGTCCCTCAATGAATCGCTTTACGCGGTAATGGTTTTGGCGGAATCGACCAACGTCAGCCGATGGAGAACGGCTGCCCGTAGAGAGTGGTCTTCGAGTAGTGGTCACCGACGACCTCGACGACCGTGTACGACCGCGCCTGGGCATAACCCGCGCAATTCTGGATCTCGATCTCCGCATCCTGGTACTCGACCGAGTAGCGGCCGGGCTTCGTGATGTCCTTGTAGTCGATCTGGACGAACTTCACGTCGCCGGGGCCGAGTTCCAGGCCGATGGAACCGCCGATGCTCGCATCGGTCATGCTGACGCCGCCGGAGATACCGGCGGAGATGGCATCGGAACCGATGTTGACCTGGCAACCGACTATGTAGCCGGAGTTCACCTGGGACGCGCCGTGCGTGGACGAATTGTTCGTTCCCGGCGCGTTGAGTGGACCGTTGTTCGGGCCGACCTCCGCTTCGGGAGCGTTCGGCACGTCGGCGATGGCGTTACCCGACACCCACACGGTGCGGCCCGCACCGTTGGCTGCCAGAGACGGTGAAATGGTTGCGTGCTCTCCGGTGCGCGTGATGACAACGCCATTGGGACCTACCTTGTGACCGTCCGGCAACGGTACGAAGGTGTCGGCGTTGGCAGCACCGGTGGAGAAAAGGCCGATGGCAACGGCCGCAGCTGCGCCGATACCCGCGAAGCGGGCACCACGCCGCAGACCGATGGTGCGGTTCTCGCTCATACTTCCCCTCATCAGGTTCTAACTGTCAACCTCGGCTTTCGAGGTTGAAAAGCGGGTCCCTTCAGGCCCAGCTCAGTTTGTCGCTGGCTTGTTGCCGCCGTGTAACCGACGCCAAATTTCCGGCAACGACAACCAACGGTCGGAACTGGGCACTGTTCCGCTGAGGTCGGCGCCGGCACGCCTTGCTCGAGCCGTTGGGATCCGCAGGTGTAGCAGCCCAAAGTGGGACATTAAACGCACCGGCATCTACCTGACAACGCAAGGCCCTGCAAACGAGGTGTGATCTGGATCACGCAACAATGCGCGACATATCACGTTTTACGCATAAATGCTGTGAGCGCTCCCAATCGAGGGGTGATCGGAGCGATGACACATACGAGACGTTGTGATAGCGCCGTGATGCGACGGGTCAGCCGTGATGAGGGGGTACTTGTGAACGCAACCAGTCGTCCGGCGAGCCCGCCCGTTCGCCGTCGGGCGACCGTTCGTCACTGGTTGTTTGCGGAAGGGTATCTCCGAAGATGCGGGCCAGTCGCGCCGCATCGGACTCCGGACGAACGCGACCCCGCGTCGAGTCGTCGGAACGGCTCGGGCGCGGGGTCGGGTCGTCTTGCTCGGTGTGGCTCACTCGTCCAATCCGGACAGCTCGTCGATGACCCGGGCGGCCAGCGGGCTCAGTGTGGCCATGCCGTCGCGCACGGCGGCCCGGGTGCCGGGCAGGTTGACCACCAGCGTGCTGCCGGAGACACCGGCCAGCCCGCGCGAGAGGCCAGCGTCGAGGGAACCGGCGGCCAGCCCGGAGGAGCGCAGCGCCTCACTGATGCCTGGCAGCTCGCGATCGAGCACCTCGGAGGTGACCTCCGGTGTCACGTCGCGCGGGGACATGCCGGTACCGCCGACCGAGATCACCAGATCGACGCCGCCGATGACGGCGGTGTTGAGCGCGTTGCGGATCTCGACCTCGTCGTTGGCGACCAGCACCGTGGCGTCGACCAGGAATCCGGCCTCGGTGAGCAGCTCGGTGACCAGCGGCCCCAGCGAATCCACCGCGCCGTGCGCGGTACGGTCGTCGACTACCACCACAAGTGCACGGCCGGCCACAGCGGCATCCATTTCCATGTTGCTCACCGTAGCGTCCAGCTGTGACATCGGCGCAGTGTCCCCGGGGCGTGGACGGCGGTCGTCCAGCACCGTGACCGGGCGCGGGCGGCGGTTCATCGGCCTCCCTCCGCGGGCGCCGCGGCGAGGGTCACCTCGGCGGTCTTCGGGTTCTGTCCCTTGTCGTCGGTATAGGTGATCTTCACCTTGTCCCCCGGCTGATGTGAGCGGATGGCGGCGACCAGGGCGTTGCCCGAGTCGATGACCTGACTGTCGACCCTGGTCACCACCGTGCCGGGCGGGATGCCGGCCTTGGCCGCCGGGCCGTCCGGGGTGACGTCCTGCACCCGAGCGCCGTTCATGTCGTCGGCGCGCGACACGGTAATGCCGACCTGGGCATACGTCGCGCGACCGGTCTTGATCAGCTGATCGGCGACCCGGCGCGCCTGGTCGACCGGAATGGCGAAACCGAGCCCGATCGAACCGCTCTGCTGTCCGGTGAGTTCCGAGGAGCCGAGCGTCGCGATCGCGGTATTGATCCCGATGAGATTGCCGTTCATATCGACCAGCGCGCCACCGGAGTTGCCGGGGTTGATCGGCGCGTCGGTCTGGATCGCGGAGATGACCGAAGCCGGTTCGGCGCCGCCTTCGCCGCTGGCGGAGACCGGGCGATTCAGGGCGGACACGATGCCGGTGGTCACCGTTCCGGCCAGGCCGAGTGGGGAGCCGACCGCGACCACCGACTGGCCGACCTGGAGGTTCTGCGAGGAGCCCAGTTCGATGGGTGTCAGGCCGGTCTTGTCGGCCTTGATGACGGCCAGGTCCGACACCGGATCGAGGCCGACGACGGTCGCGCCGGCGACGCTGCCGTCGCTGAACTGCACCTCGATCTTCGCGTTCGGCCCGGCGCCGCTGGCGACGTGGTTGTTGGTGAGGATCATTCCGTCCGAGGAGAGCACCACGCCCGAGCCCTCACCCTGCGCGCGGGCCCCGACCACCTGGATCATGACGACGCTGGGCACCACCTTCTGCGCCACCGCGGGGACGGTGCCCGCGGGTGCGTTGGCGGCGGGCTGCCCGGACTTGGGCGACGGGGCATTCAACGCATTGATCGACGTGGACGATCCACCGTCGTCCGAACCGCTGACGAGCGCGCCGACCGCACCTCCGACGCCACCACTGACCAGAGCCAGCGCCACGGCACCGGCGATCAGGCCCGCCCGCCCGCGACGTCCCGGCGTCCCCGGATACCCGGCCGACGCCGCGGGATACCCGACACCCTGGCCGGGCGGATACGGCGGCAGCGGAGCTGTCTGCTGATCCCCCATCCCGTACACGGCATGCTCGGCATTCGGCCCCTGCGGACCGTATGCCTGATTCGGGCCATAGGAAACGCCCGAATCCTGCACGACACCCGGACCCTGCGGTGAGTTCGGGGGCGGGGTTGGGGCCCATGGGCTTTGCGGGACGTATGGGTCCTGTTGGGGCTGACCTGGATACGGCTGCTGGGGGGTGGGGGCGCTCGATGCGGGCCGCGGGTCGGATTGCGGCTGGGCGGGGCGCGGGGCGTCGGGGTGCGAGGCCGGGCCGCTCGGCGCGGCCGACTCGTCCCGCGTGTCCTTCGAGTCCTCGGTCATTTCTCTCGTTTCTCCTCGAGTCTGCCGCCTAGTGTGGTGACGCCGACTGAGAGCGGACTGAGATCGCACTATCAGTTGTCCGAGACATCCGTGCCTGCCTCTCGTCATCCTAGGGTTGCCCCGGCTCGCGCTCCGAACCGGATTTACGCGTCCTCGGGCGGAGGCTCGCCCGCACCGGGAAGCACGATGCGGACCAGGGTGCCGCCACGCTCGGACGTTTCGATGACAATCGTCCCTCCGTGCTTGGTCACCACCTGTTTGACGATGGCGAGACCCAATCCGGAGCCGGGCATCGAGCGCGAGGCGGTCGTTCGGTAGAAGCGTTCGAAAACGAGTTCCCGTTCGGCGGGCGGTATCCCGGGCCCGGCGTCGTCGACGGTGAGTTCGAGTAGCCCAAGCCCGGTTTCGCGCATCCTGACCAGTACGGGCGCACCCACCGGATTCCACTTCGCCGCGTTGTCCAGCACATTGAGAATGGCCCGTTCGAGACCGGCCTCGTAGCCGTAGACGAACCAGGGTCGCAACTCCGCGACGAATTCCAGGCCCGTTCGACGACGCCGGGCGCGTTCCAGCGCACGCTCGGCCACCTCGCCCAGATCGACTCGTTCGTAAACGTTTTCGGGGGCGTCTTCGCGCGCGAGATCGACCAGATCACCGACGAGATTGGACAATTCCTCGATCTGGGCGATCACATCGGCCCGCAATTCGGCCATGTCCTGTTCGGAAATGGGCGGCGCACCCGGGCGCTGCGAGGCGATCAGCAATTCCATATTGGTGCGCAATGACGTGAGCGGGGTGCGTAATTCGTGCCCGGCGTCGGCGACCAGGCGACGCTGCCGATCGCGCGATTCCGCGAGCGCGCGCAGCATCGTGTTGAAACTCTCGGTGAGCCGCGCCAATTCGTCGTCGCCGGTCACCGGGATGGGCGTCAGGTCGTCGGTGCGGGCCACTCGCTCGGTGGCGGCGGTCAGCCGCGCGACCGGACGCAGACCGGTGCGCCCCACCGCCGTCCCCGCCGCGGCGGCGACCACCACACCGCACCCCCCGATCACGAACAACAGCCACGCCAGCCGGTCGAGCACGCGCCTGGTCGGCTGCAATCCTTGCGAAATGATCAGTGTCGCACCACTTTTCATCCGCTCGGCGAGCACCCGCTGGTTGCCGTAGGTACGCAGCGAGGACGCGGATTTGCCGTGCGCGACCGCCAATTCGGGCTCCCCGATCGGCGGCAGGGTCTGCTGCGGCGGGACGTACGCCTGTTCCGGGTCCGGATAGATGAGCGCGACGCCGACCTCCTTGGAGTAGAGGCCCGCGAATTGCAACACCGGTACGACACCGTAGGCATCGAAATTGTTGTCGATCATGGCTTCGGCGCGGGCCCGCAGCTGATTGTCGACATCGGCGTACAACGCGCGCGCCACCATGGCGTACGCGGCAATCGAGGTCACCGCCACGGCCACCGCCACCACGGACGCGGCCAGCAGCGTCACACGCCAGCGCAGGGAGACCGAGCGCGTCAGCGGCATCGGCGGGCGCAGTTCGTGCGCGTCGGACCGGGGCCGCAGCCCGGCGACCACCGGTCGGCGCGGAACTGTTCTACCCACCACTACGGCACTCCTACGGCGGGGTCTCGCGCAGCACGTAACCGACGCCGCGCACGGTATGGATCAACCGGGGCTCGTTCTCGGCCTCGGTCTTGCGGCGCAGGTAACCGATGTAGACCTCGAGCGCGTTGCCCGAGGTCGGGAAGTCGTAACCCCACACCTCCTCGAGGATGCGGCTGCGGGTCAGCACCCGGCGCGGATTGGCCATCAGCATCTCGAGCAGCGAGAACTCGGTGCGGGTCAGGCTGATCGAGCGCTCGCCGCGGGCGACCTCGCGGGTCACCGGATCCAGCGACAGATCGGCGAACCGCATCGCCTCGGAGGACTCGACGCCCGAGTCGGCGGCGGTGCGGCGCAGCAGGGCGCGCAGCCGGGCCAGCAACTCCTCCAGCGCGAACGGCTTGGGCAGATAGTCGTCGGCGCCGGCGTCCAGCCCGGCGACCCGCTCGGAGACCGAATCGCGGGCGGTGAGAACCAGAATCGGCAGATCGTCGCCGGTGCTGCGGAGCCTGCGGCACACCTCGAGACCGTCCAGCCGCGGCATCATCACATCGAGCACCAGGGCGTCGGGACGCTGCACCCCGACCCGGTCCAGGGCGTCGACCCCATCGACGGCCAGATCGACGGAGTAGCCGTTGAAGGTGAGCGATCGACGCAGCGATTCGCGCACCGCCCGATCGTCATCGACTACCAGAATGCGCATAACCATCAGTCTGACCGTACCGACTGAGAGCCGACTGAGAAGCAAACATGCGACACGCCGGGCCTTCCTGCGGCGATGCCCACTCACCCGTCCGGCGGGCCATGGGTGAGCCATCACATAAGCTGCGAAACATATTGTGGTCAGCAATAATCGACCCCTCGCGCAGGGGAGTTCCGAATTGCCGTAGCCCACTCCACGCGGTATGTTGCGAGCCGTAAAAGAAGACCTCCAGTTGGTTGTGCGCGGGATACACCCCGAAGGCCGCTACACCCGGGCAACGAATCAGGTCTCGGGTGGGAGCTTTCCGAGCTTCGGCGGGCATTGCGGTCGGCGCCGCGCCCGGACCGGAGGGCCATAAGCAAGCGGAGGCGACACGAGCGGGTATGGGCACAGCACCGCGGCCATGGCAGAGCAATCTGTCCAACCTGTCCGTGACGAGCAAGGTCGGCATCGTTCTGCTGCTGCCCGTCATCCTCGCCTCGGTCTTCGCTGTGCTGCGCATCAAGGGCGAGCTGGCTACCATCTCGCAACTGAACACGGCCGGCGAGCAGGCTCGAATCATCCGGCCGATGCTGGAATACAGTTCGGCCGCGAACCAGCTGGCAATCACCGCGGCCGGTGACGGTCCCGGCGATCGCGCCGCGAAGCCCACGCTCGACCAGGACGCCGCCCACTTCGACCAGTCGCTGGCCAATCTGCAAGCCGCACTACAGGTATCGAAGGCGGACAAGCGCGTCACCACCGCGATCAACAACGCGCTCGCCGCGGGACGCGCGCTGCGTGAGAACCGCACCGGCACCTCACCGATGCAGATCGGCAAGCAGGCCGACGAGGTCGCCACCCACATCGACACCGCGATCACCGCGCTGCCCACCCCCAAAGAGACCGCGATCGAGCGGTACTACGTGCAGATGGGCGTCATCGCCATCGCCCGGCAGATGTTCACCCAGGAGCAGCTGTGGATCATCAGCGGCGAACTCGGCGACAATCCCGCGCTGGTGTCGCAGGCGCTGCTGTCCGCCGGTGGTGAATCGGCCACGATCCACCAGTACGCCGCGGTCTATCCGGAGACGGCCGACCGGCCCGACGTGCTGCTCGCCGCCCTGCAGACCCGCGTCGACGCCCTGAACCAGAACTCGGTGGAGCCCATCGAGCTACCCGGTGTCGCGGACTCGCTGCGGACCAGTTCGGGGATCTACACCGACTCCACCAACCGCTTGGTCGACCTGATCGACACCAGCCTGCGCGACAGCCTCACCGAGGCCCGCGGGCAGGTGCTGCGGGACGTGGCGATCGTGGTGGTGACGCTGTTGGCGGGGCTGGCGCTGGCCCTGGCGGTGGCCCGCTCGCTGGTCGTCCCGGTGCGGCGGCTGCGGCGCGACGCCCTGCAGGTCGCGCACGACGACCTGCCCGCCGAACTCGCGGTCGTGCGCCAGGGCGGCGCCACGCCGGAGATCGTCCCGGTCGACGTGCAGACCACCGAGGAGATCGGTCAGCTGGCCCGGGCCGTCGACGACATGCACCGCCAGGCGCTGCATCTGGCGGCCGATCAGGCTCGCCTGCGACTGCAGATCAGCAGCATGTTCGAGACCCTGTCGCGGCGTAGCCAATCGCTGGTCGAACAGCAGCTGACCCTGATCGAGGATCTCGAGCGCGACGAGGACGACTCCGGACGGTTGCAAAGCCTGTTCCGGCTGGACCACCTCGCCACCCGCATGCGCCGCAACGGCGACAACCTGCTGGTGCTGGCCGGTACCGCGTTGCGCCGCGGGCATCTGCCGCCGGTGCCGCTGTCGGACATGCTGTGGAGCGCGGTCTCGCAGGTGGAGGATTACCAGCGCGTCGAGATCGGTTCCGTGCCCGACGGCATCGTCGCGGGTGAACCGGCCGTCGACATCGAGCACCTGCTTGCCGAGCTGATCGACAACTCGCTGCGCTACTCGCCGCCCAGCACCCCGGTGGCGGTGTCGGTGAACCGGGCGGTGGACGGCGGCTACCTAATCGAGATCACCGACCGCGGCCTCGGCATGTCCGTCGACGACCTGACCGCCATCAACGAGCGACTGGCCTCCGGTGGCGAGGTCACCATCGAAACCGCCCGGCGCATGGGGCTTTTCGTCGTCGGAAGGCTCGCCAAGCGGCACACCATCACCGTCAGCTTGCGGCGCACCTCCTCGATGTCGCACCAGTCGGGCATCACGGCCGGTGTGCACCTGCCGGGTTCGCTGGTGTCGCCGGCGGACGGCGGAGCACCGGTCACCGGAACCTTCACCGCCCCCGCGGGTGTCGAGGACGAGCCCGCGAACGCCACGCAGCGTTTCCTGACCGCCGTGCCGTCCGCGGAGCCGTCGCTGTACGGCACGACCAGCGCCGGTCTCCCGCAACGCCGCACCCCCGAGTCCGTCTCCGCCCTCGCGGCGACCGATTCCGACGTCGACCCCGCGCCCGGCGACCGAGATGCCGACTCGCACAACGGTTGGACCCCACCGACCACAGGCTCCTGGCGTGCGGTGCCGCCCGCCCGCCCGGCCTTGAACATGTGGGCCGATCCCGAAGACGAGCCGGGCGAGCGCGACTACGACGATGCCGACGAGCCTGGGCTGACCACACAGCAGACCGCCCTCCTCCCGCTGCAGTCCGCCGCCGAACCGTCCGGGACGACCTCGGCCTTCGACGACGCTCCGGAGCTCGCCACACACTCGAACCTCGAGGCGGACACGGGCTTCGCGCCGAATTCGGAGTTCGGGGCAGGTACCGAGTTCGACCCGGACTCGGAGTTCGACCCGGACACGACGTTCGATGCGGACGCGGAGTTCCAGAAGGGCTCAGAGTTCGAGGCGGACTCGAATTCCGAACCGCGCCCGAACTTCCAAGCGCGCTCGAGATTCCAGCCGCGCTCAACCTTCCAACCGCCCCCGAATTCGGCGAACGCGCAGGCCGACACGGACGCTGCATCCGACCCGCCGTCCGGCGCAGGCCAGGGGTTCGGCGCGAACCCACAGGCCGACAACGGTTCTGGGTTCGGCGCGGACCCGCAGACCGACACAGGCTCCGGGTTCGACGCGAACTCGCAGTCCGACACGGGCTCGAGGTTCGACGCGAACCCACAGGCCGACACGCGCTCCAGGTTCAGCGCAGACTCACAGGCCGACCCGGGCTCGAGGTTCGGCGCGGACCCGCAGTCCACCACGGATTCTGGGTTCGGCGCGGGGTCGAAATCGGGTTCGGGGTCGGGGTTCATGTCGGGGTCGGGCTTTGCCACGGCCCCACGCGAGGAGACCTTTCCTCAGTTCGACAAGTCGCCCCGGATCGACGGCGGCTCGCAGCCGGATCCGCAACGGGGCGAGGCGTTTTCGCCCCCACCCACCACCGCGCGATCAGCGACTCGCGCGACCGGTACGGCCCCGAACGTCACCCGCCCGGCGACACCGGAGCCCGCGACTGCTCGCCGGGAAACCACGGGATCGACCGCTCCCGAATCGGGCGCGTCCGGCCCCGCCACTCCGATCTACCAGCGCATGGTCTCGGAGTGGCTGGTCGAACCGTCGTCGAGCACACCGGCCGGGATGTGGGCATCCCCGGCCGACGAGGGCTGGGCCGCCGCCGCGGATGCCAGCCAACCGGCCACCACCGACCGGACCAGCGGTGGCCTGCCGATTCGGCGTCCGGGTGCGCAGTTGGTGCCGGGCGGATTGGCACCGGCCGAGGAACCGGGCGCTCCCGATCCCGAGGAGATCCGCAACAACTTGTCGAGGCATCTGAGTGGTGTCCGCAGCGGACGAGCAGATGCCCAGTACAACGATGACGGAGGCCTATCATGACCGACACCGAGCAGACCACCGACGAAAATCTGAACTGGCTGGTCGCCCGCTTCACCCGGGAGGTCCCCGGCGTCTCCCATGCGGTGCTGGTGTCGGCCGACGGGCTGCTGCAGGCCACCAGCCCGAACCTGCCGTCGGACCGGGCCGAGCAACTGTCGGCGGTCACGGCCGGGCTGGCCAGCCTGTCGTCGGGCGCGGCGCAGTTGTTCAACGGCGGCAAGGTGATGCAGTCCGTGGTCGACATGCAGCGCGGCTACCTGCTGGTGATGAGCGTCGGCAACGGCTCGCATCTCGCCGTGCTGGCCAACAAGCAGCACGATATCGGCCGGATCGGCTACGAGATGGCGCTACTGGTCGATCGGGTCGGATCCGTGGTGCAGGCCAAGGCGAGAGCGGTCTAGCGAGCGCGATGTCCGATCTTTCCGGAGCCGGCCCCGGCCGGCCGACAACTCGCGTCCGCCCTTACGCACTGACCGCCGGGCGCACCCAGCCGGCGGTCGATCTGCCGATGGAGGCGGTCGTCGAAACCCTGCCGTACGCTAACCAATTCGATTGGCCCGTCGGTGATGTGCGCACCGACATCCTGCGGCTCGGCGCCGCCCGCTTGTCCGTCGCCGAGATCGCCGCACACCTGAACAGACCGCTCGGCATGGTCCGGGTGGTTATCGGCGATCTGGTTGTCGCCGGCATGCTGCGGGTGTATACCACGCTGAGCGACAATGCGAGCTTCGACGAGCGCCGATCCCTGATGGAGAGGACCCTGCGTGGACTTCGTGCCCTCTGACGCACTACCCGACCCCCGTACCGCATCCACCAAGATCGTGGTGGCCGGTGGCTTCGGCGCGGGGAAAACCACTTTTGTCGGCGCGGTCTCCGAGATCGTGCCGCTGCGCACCGAGGCAATGGTGACCGGCGTTTCCGACGGCATCGACGACCTGTCGGCCACCCCCGGCAAGGAAACCACCACGGTCGCCATGGATTTCGGCCGCATCAAGCTGCCGGGCGACCTCACCCTGTACCTGTTCGGCACGCCCGGGCAGCGCCGATTCTGGTTCATGTGGGACGACCTGATCCGCGGCGCCATCGGCTCGGTGGTGCTGGTGGATACCCGCCGCCTCGAGGACAGCTTCGCCGTGGTCGATTTCTTCGAGGCGCGCGAACTGCCATTCCTGGTGGCGGTCAACCGATTTCCCGGCGCGCCGCAGTTCCCCGCGAGCGAGTTGCGCGAGGCGCTGACCATCCGCGAGGAGGTGCCGGTGGTCGATGTGGACGCCCGCAACGCCAACGAGGTGCGGCACGCCCTCGCGGCGGTGACCGAGTACGCCATCAAGCGCCTCACCACGGCACAGCAGCAGACCGTCGGACAGGGCTGAGGGACCGGTGCACTACTTCTCGCTGGGGTACTGGGTGCTGGGCCTGTCGGTGGCCCTGTCGTTCGCGGGGGCCGTGGTGGGCCTGGCATGCGTGCGGCAGTCGACGCTGTCGGTGACGGCACGCTTCCGCCTGGTGTGGCTGGCCGCGGCGGCCGCGTCGCTCGGCGGCGTGGGCACCTGGCTGGCGGTCTTCGTCACCATGCTCGGCGTCGAGGTACCGGTGGGCGCGATTCGCTACGACGTGGCCCGCATGGTGCTCGCGGCGATCCTCGCGGTCGCGGCGGTGCTGGCCGGCCTGCTCGTGATGGGCCGGGCGGCCGAGCCGCTCCGGCTGGCGGGCGGCGGCGTGGCCATGGGACTCGGACTGGGGCTCATGCACTACCTCGGCATGGACGCCATCCGGGTGCAGGGATCGGTACGGGTGAACATGGCGTCGACCGCCGGTTCGATCGTGCTGGCGGTGGTGATCTCCCTCGGCGTGCTGTGGACCATCTCGCGCTTCCGGTCGATGCCCGTGCTGACCGGGGTGGCGCTACTGTTCGCGGTGGCGGTCAGCGCGGTGCACTACGTCGGACTGGCCGGGGTGCAGGTCCGGGTGGACTCGGCCGTGCTGCAACCGGCGGGCGAGGATCTTTTCAGCCTGTTCGTCCCGATCTTCGCGGTCGGGACGCTGTCGCTGGCGATCCCGATCACCGCGATCCTGGTCGCACCCGACCGCAGCCGCTCCCCCCGGCCGACGGTGCCGCCCCAGCAGGACAACGCGCCCGTCCGGGCGGTACCGCGCCGCCGCAGCCCGGACCCGGTCGGCTGATACGCGGCACGACGGATACGGCATCGGGCCGGAGCGCCACGACGGCGGTCCGGCCCGATTGCGTTGCGGCACAGCCGCGATCAGCCCGCGGGGGGCGTGTTGATCCGGCTGAAGTACTCGACCGCCACGGCGATCCCGGCGACGCCGCCGACGGTCACCAGACCCGCCGCGGCGCCCAGCGGCGCACCGAGTGCGGCGCCCGTGAGGCAGCCGCCGATCCAGCCCGGGATCACCAGGAACGGCGTCCCGGCGAGCGCGCCCAGCAGGCAGCCGCCCGCCAGGCCGATGACGGTGCCGACGAGGGTGCCGACGCCGGTGGCGAGGGCGAACTCGGTGCCGGCATTGGACATCGCGTCGTCCATCTCCTCCCGGGAGGCGACGTCGTGCAGCATGGGCGCCGGGTGCGCCGCCGCGGGGTCGACGCTCGGCGTCAGGGTGACCTCGTTGGCGCCGTCGGCCGCCGCCGCGATCGGATATTCCAAGCCGTCCCGCAAATAGCTCAGCGGAAATCCAGCAACCACGTTTCCGCGGTTGTCCCGGACCTGGAGCTGGTTGTTATCGGTGGTCAGCGAACCGGCATCGGTCCGCACCACCACGGACTTGTCCACCACATCGGCGGTGTAGTGGATATCGGGGTTGTCGACGGTGGCGGGCTGGGCGTAGGACGTCCCGGCACCGACTCCCAGAGCCGCGATGACCAGTGCGGACGTTGCGGCGAACTTCCTGAACTTCATACCCTCGAATACTTTCTGCAGCAGGTGCGCCACCAACCTCCGGCGCGCAGGCTCACTGAGAACCCGTCAGTAGGTTCACTCCACACTATTACGGATTCGTAACAGAATGTATCAACGGATCGATAGGCCGAGCCGCGCGTGTTAAGAGACCGCAAATGCCGCCAGCAAACTCCCCGCTAGGGACCCTCAGTGAATGCTCAGCTCTTTCTGCTGTGAGTTGTGTTACTGCGACATCTCCCCGCACCCCGCGCCGCGGTGACGACGGCGCCGGCCGTCTCCTCCGGACACACCCTGGTTCACCGATGTGTCAGCGGTGATAACCTGCGCGAATTACAGTGGGAGCCATGCGTTTCGGCTTGGACTACGCCGCCGGCAGGCCCGGGGGCCAGGCCATCCGCGCCGCGGGTTTCGACTTCGTGGTCCGCTACCTCTCGCCCGGCGGCCCGACGCTGCCCGGCAAACTCCTGACCCCCGAGGAGGCGGAGGACCTGCGCGCCCACGAGATATCGATCGTCTCGAACTGGGAGACCACCGCCACCCGCATGCTCGACGGTTTCGCGGCGGGGGTCACCGACGCCCGCGCCGCCGTGGCGCAGATACTGCGCTGCGACGGCCGCACCGACCGGCCGGTCTACTTTTCCGTCGACTTCGACGCCACGCCCGCCCAGCAGCTTCCGATCAACGCCTATCTCGACGGCGCGGCCACCGTGCTGGGCCGCGAATGGATCGGAATCTACGGCGGGTACTGGCCGGTGAGCCGGGCTCTGGACGCCGGCGTCGCGCGCTGGGCCTGGCAGACGGATGCCTGGTCGGGCGGCAATGTCGAAACCCGCCGGCAGCTGCATCAGACGCGTCGGCAGGTGGTCGTCAACGGGGTGGTCTGCGATGTGAACGAGGCCGAGGCCGTGGACTTCGGGCAATGGGATTTCGATCAGGAGGTAGGAGAGTTGACGCCGGAACAGGACGCGATTCTGCGCGATATCCAGATCCAGCAGCGCGGTCCTGGACTGGCGGGCTGGCCGCAGTTGGGCACCGACGCGGACGGCCGTAACCGCACGCTGGTGGACGGTGTGGCGGCGGCCTTGGCGCAGATCGCCGAATTGCGCACCGAGATCGGTGACTTGGAGGCGACGGTCGCGGAGTTGGAGAAGGAGGTCGAGCGGCTGTCCGGGCACCACTGGCCGTGGCCGCTGTCGTTGCTACAGGGCCCGGCCGAACTCGTGGGCGATCAGCTGGCCAGGCTCGAGGCGCTGCTGGCCGATCTCCCGCTGCCCGGCCGCGGCGAGGAGGGCCCGCAGAACGGAACCCAACGAGCAACGGGCACAAAGCAATAGCGCGAGAGAAGACGGGAAGCGCGCCGGAGTGGCGATGAGCGGGTTCTCGCGATTTCTCGGGAGAACCCGCCCTCCCGGACGAGCGTACCGGGGCAACGCCACGAAAGCATCACTTCGGCGCGACTTTTTCGTCGCTCAAAAACGAACTACCAGTAGGTAATTCGCCGATCAGTTACCGCAAAGCAATCGCAATGTGTACGAGCTTGCAGCTAGTCGCAACGTCGTGATTCCCACCGCGGTTGCGGGATTCGGGCAAATCATTCATGTCGGACAGCACTGTACAGACTGGACGGTCCCGACTCGAATCCACCAATACTCCCCACAACGAGCACACTTCGAGTTATCGTCTGCTTGCCCGAACCCGACTCGCTCTCAAGGAGATTCCGATGGCCGTCACCGTGTCCCTCGACAAAGTCCTCGACAGGGCATACGAGAACAAGGAACTGAAGGAAGTCCTCTCCGCACCACCGTCGGCCCTGGCCGGACTCACCGAGAGCCACGACGCGAAACTGCTCGACGCGCTGGGCATCAAGACGGTCGCGGACCTGGCCGGCAACAAGTACTTCCGGCTCGCGGCCGCCCTGGCCGACCTCGCCGCGAAGGAAGGCTGACCGCCCCGGCCGCTACAGCCGCTCCGGGTCGATCACGCCCCGGCGCACGGCGGCCACCAGGCGCCGCGGTACCCGATAGGTGACGCCCCCGACGCTGACCGGCACCAGGTCGGGCGGCGTCGCCTTCCAGTTCGCTCGCCGGCTGCGGGTGTTGGCCCGCGACATCCGCCGCTTGGGAACCGCCATCGCCTAGCCCTCCCCTCGTTCGGTCGGAGTGGACGACGATCCGCCGCGTTGCCGCCTGCCGTACTTGCGTTCGAACTTCTCCACCCGGCCCTGGGTGTCCAGCACGCGATTCGCGCCGGTCCAGAACGGGTGCGAGTCGGCGGTGACATCGACGGTGATCAGCGGATAGCTGTTGCCGTCGGTCCACTCGGCGGTCCGGGTTCCGGTCGCGGTCGAGCGGGTGAGGAAGCGCTTGCCGGTGCTCACGTCCTCGAAGATCACCGGATGGTAATCCGGATGGATTCCTGCCTTCATGGCCCTACCTTTCTGTCGTGCGCTGCTCGCCGGTCGGCGAGGCGCTGGATGCCGGGTCGGACTCGGACCCGTCCGCGCACGGGTCCGCATGCCACTCGCCGAACGGGTCCTCCCACTGCGCCACCAGTTCCGGGGCGCTGTGCACCAGCAGCAGTTCGGCGTCGTCGACCAGCGCCCAGTGCAGCGCGCGGCGGATCTCGTCGGCATCGCCGTCACAGGTGAGGATCACCAGCGAGATGTCGCGGTCGCCGAACTGCTCGTCCCAGCGCAGCGCCGCCAGCGCCCGCCGATCCGGGTCGGCGGCGGCCAGCTCCCGCGGTGACATCGCCGCCAGCCACGGCCCGGCCGAACCGACGCGCAGCCCGCCGCCGGCCGACTCCAGCCACACCACCTCGTCGGGCTGGGTGGCCAGCCAGATCCGGCCGCGGGCGGTGACCACGCCGTCGAACAGCACGTCCAGCGCCTCGTGCAGGCGGACGGGATGGAACGGGCGGTCGGTGGCGAACTCGATCAGCGTCACGCCGTGGTCGGTGTCCAGCGGCGGCTGCCCGCGCAGCAGCGGGGCGTGCGCGTCGAAGAGGCGGCCGCGCCGCGAGTCCGCCGGGATTTCCGCGAGCAACGCCTCGATCCGCTCGGCGCCCAACGCCTCCGGATCGTTCGCCCATACCCGCGGCGCCTGCGGCAGCAGCCGGTCCAGCACCGCGCCCAGCCGGGCCCGGTCCGATTCGAGCGTGCCGTCCGCGCCGAGAACCACTGCGACATCGGCGAATTCGACCTGGCCCACGGCGAGCTGCGCCACCGTCCGATCGTCATCGGCGTCGGCCTGCCCGCGGTCGGCCAGGGTCTCCTCGCTCAGGGCGTCCGCCAGCCAGCTCCGCGCGTCCAGGCAGGTGACCACGGCCTCGACCCGCACGTCCCGCCCGGCCGGGCCGTCGACCCGGCCCACCACCCCGGCGACGGGAACATTCGCGATCGCATGGCACACCGCCTCCGCTTCGAACGCCGGATCCAGCGCGATCACGATGCGCCGCACCGAATCCCGCGCCGCCAGCCGACACAGCAGCGGCAGCAGATCCGCCCGCAGCGTGCAGGAGACGCACCCGTGCGCCAGCTCGTGCACGGTGCGGTGGCGGATGACCTCGCCCGACGCCTCCCCCAGCGGGAGGTAGGAGACGGTGCGGCGAACGATGCCCTCGTGCAGTTCGGTCAGGTCGTGGCGGATCACGACGGTGCCGGGCGTGTCCCGCAGCATCCGCGCCAGGTGATCCACGCCGGTCGTCGTGAGACCGTCGAAGCCGGCCAGCATCACGACGGGCGTGCGGCGGTCGGGATGAGACAGCACCGGAACCCCTTTCGACAATGATTTTCATTTAACGCAGGCCCACGGTACAGTCTCGGACGACCATTGTCGAAAATGATTGTCATTGCGGTGTGAGCGACGGGTCCTCGCGACCCGGGAGCACCGCCATCGGAAACAGGAGGCTCCTATGTCGGCTCACTGCCAGGTGACCGGTCGCAAGCCGGGATTCGGCAAGTCCGTCTCGCACTCGCATCGGCGGACCAATCGCCGCTGGGATCCCAACATCCAGCGCAAGACCTACTTCCTGCCCAGCGAGGGCCGCCGGATCACGCTGACCGTGTCCGCCAAGGGCATCAAGACCATCGACCGCGACGGCATCGAGGCGGTCGTCGCCCGGCTGCGCGCGCGAGGAGAGAAGATCTGATGGCACGCAACGAGATCCGGCCGATCATCAAGCTCCGCTCCACCGCCGGCACCGGTTTCACCTACGTCACCCGCAAGAACCGCCGCAACGACCCCGACCGCATGGTGCTGCGCAAATACGACCCCGTTATCCGCAAGCACGTCGACTTCCGAGAGGAACGCTGACATGGCCCATACGCCAACCATCGAGTTCGCGGACCCGGGTCGGGTCTGGACTGACGGAGCGGGGGAGCGAAGCGGAGGAGCGGAGGAGGGAAGACCCGGCCCGCAGGGGGCCGCGAACCGCGACGCCGGAGGCGGCGCAATTCAACACAGCGAGGAGCGCTGACATGGCCAAGAAGTCCAAAATCGCGCGCAACGAACAGCGCGCCGTCATCGTGGCCCGGTACGCGGAGCGGCGCGCCGAACTCAAGGAACTGATCCGCAAGCCCACGACCCCCGAGGAACAGCGCGCCGCCGCGCGGGCCGCCCTGCAGCGGCTGCCGCGCGATGCCAGTCCGGTACGATTGCGCAATCGGGACGCCACGGACGGACGCCCACGTGGTCATCTCCGGAAGTTCGGTCTCTCTCGCGTACGCGTGCGCGAGCTGGCCCACCGGGGGGAGCTGCCCGGTGTGCACAAATCGAGCTGGTAGACCACCGCAGATCTCGTGCAGCTTGCGTACCCAGGCCGGGCCCGGAACGCATGCCGAGGAAGGATACTGACATGGCCGTGAAGCGAGCACCGTCGAAAAAGGTCCGTGCCGAGCAGGCGCGCCGCCCGAAGAAGAATCCGCTCATCGCCGCCGGGATCGAGATCGTCGACTACAAGGACGTGAACCTGCTGCGCACGTTCATCTCCGACCGCGGCAAGATCCGCAGCCGGCGCGTCACCGGGCTGACCCCGCAGCAGCAGCGGCAGGTCGCCATCGCGGTGAAGAACGCCCGCGAAATGGCGCTGCTGCCCTTCACCAGCCGCTGATCCCGGCCGAGAAACAGAGTTCCACCCGAACCCCCCGGTGTCGACGCGCCGGGGGGTTCGCGCTGCCCACTAGGGTGAACAGCCATGAAACCGATCTCGGGACCGCGTCGCCTCGCCGCTGCGGCCGCGGTGCTGTCGACCCTGGCGGCCGCGGCTTGCGGCGGCGCGGACAACGATGGCGCGCAAGCGAATACGAGCACCACCACCTCCTCGGGCCCGAGCACTCCCACCGAGCAGAACCCGCCCCAGCCCGGCCGGATGTTCACCGCGAACCCGGCGATCACGGGCGCCCGGCCGATCCCGTTCGACTCCTGGAGCCGGGTCGCTCCCGACCGGATCGCGGTCGACTTCCAGATCGGTTCGCCCGAATGCTACGGCGTGGACGCGACGACCACCGAGACCGACAGCACGGTCACCGTCGAACTGCGCGCGGGGACGCTACCGGAGGCCGCCGGTCGGATGTGCACGATGATCGCGGTCTTCGGAACGCTCGAGGTGCCGCTGAAGCAACCGCTCGGTGAGCGAAAGGTGCTCAGCGCCAGGTAAAAACGGCGAAAGCACAAATGCAAGAACAAATGAAGGTTTCACGGGGAAGTTTCTTTGTGATGTACATCACTTCGCCGAATCGTGCTGCATTTATAGCGAAATGATCTGACACAATGGCGGTGTGGCCGGTGATACGTTCCCTGGCACAAGCCACTCGACTCGCTCCCCGCCCCGGCTGGGATAGCGAAACCCGGGTGCCGGGATGAGGAAGGCCCGGTGGCTGGATGAGACGAAGCCCTGCGCGGAACGCTGATTCCGTGCAGGGCTTCGTCTTTCGAGGAGGGTGCCGAACTACTCAGTGGGCGAAGTGCCGCGCGCCCGTCAGGTACATCGTCACACCGGCCTCGCGGCAGGCGTCGATGGTCAACTGGTCGCGCACCGAACCACCCGGCTGCACAATGGCTTTCACGCCCGCGGCGATGAGCTGCTGCGGTCCGTCCGGGAACGGGAAGTAGGCGTCCGACGCCGCGACCGAACCCTTGGCACGCTCGCCGGCGCGCAGCACGGCCAGATGCACCGCGTCCACCCGGTTCACCTGCCCCATGCCCACACCCACCGAGGCGCCGTCGTGCGCCAGCAGGATCGCGTTGGACTTCACGGCTCGGCATGCGCGCCAAGCGAATTCGAGGTCGGTGCGGGTTGCCGCGTCGGCGGCTTCACCCGCGACCAGGGTCCAGTTGGCCGGATCGTCGCCCTCGGCGTCGATGATGTCGGACTGCTGCAGCAGCGCACCGCCGCTGATCGGGCGCAGCTCGACGCCGCCGCGCCGCGGTTCGCTCGCGACCAGGATGCGCACATTCTTCTTGCGCTGCAACACTTCTACCGCGCCGTCGGCGTAGGCCGGGGCCACGATCACCTCGGTGAAGATCTCCGCGACCTGCTCGGCCATCGCCACGGTCACCTCGCGGTTGGCCGCGATGACGCCGCCGAACGCGCTCACCGGATCGCAGGCGTGCGCCTTGCGGTGCGCCTCGGCGATGTCGGCGCCGACCGCGATGCCACAGGGGTTGGCGTGCTTGACGATCGCGACCGCGGCGGCGCTGTGGTCCCACGCGGCGCGCCAGGCGGCGTCGGCGTCGGTGTAGTTGTTGTACGACATCTCCTTGCCGTGCAACTGCGTCGCCTGGGCCAGACCGGTGCGCCCGTCGTTGTTCGCGTACAGCGCGGCGGACTGGTGCGGGTTCTCGCCGTAGCGCAGCACCGCCTCGCGGGTCCAGGTGCCGCCCACCCAGCCCGGAAACTGCTGCGCGGCAGCGGGATCGGCCGTCAGCACGCTCGTCATCCAGCTCGCCACGGCCACGTCGTAGCTCGCGGTATGCTGGAATGCCTTGGCCGCCAACGTAGTTCGCTTGGCGAGATCGAAGCCGCCGGACTTCACCGCGGCCAGCACGTCGTCGTAGTCACCGGTGTCGACGACCACGGCCACCGACGGATGGTTCTTGGCCGCCGCGCGCACCATGGACGGGCCGCCGATATCGATCTGCTCGACGCATTCGTCGGGAGTGGCGCCGCTGGCCACCGTCTCGGTGAACGGGTAGAGGTTCACCACCACCAGTTCGAACGCCTCGACGCCGAGTTCGGCCAGCTGGTCGGCGTGCTCCTGCTTGCGCAGGTCGGCCAGGATGCCGGCGTGCACCCGCGGATGCAGCGTCTTCACCCGGCCGTCCAGGGTTTCCGGAAAACCGGTCAGGTCCTCCACCTTGGTCACCGGGATACCGGCGCCGGCGATGCGCGCCGCGGTCGACCCCGTCGACACCAGTTCCACGCCGGCGGCGTGCAACCCGGTGGCGAGTTCGATCAGTCCCGTCTTGTCGTAGACGCTGACCAGCGCCCTGTTGATCGGCTTGCGCTCACTCACCGGAGAACTCGCTCATCTGGGATAACTGCCTTTCGTCCATCGGAGACAATGCCTCGGGTCGCGACGGCGGCCACCACCTCGGCCAGCAACCGTCGCTCCACCACCTTGATCCGCTCGTGCAGGGTCGCCTCGTCGTCGTCCGGTAGCACCGGCACCGCCTCCTGCGCCAGGATCGGTCCCGTGTCGACACCGGCATCGACGAGATGCACGGTGGATCCCGTCACCCGCACCCCGTAGGCGAGCGCGTCACGCACCCCGTGCGCGCCGGGAAAGGACGGCAGCAGCGCGGGATGGGTGTTGAGAGTCCGGCCGCCGAATCGCTCCAGGAACGCCGGGCCGAAGATCTTCATGAAACCGGCCGACACCACGAGGTCGGGTTCGTGCTCCGCGACCGCCGCGGTCAGCGCGACGTCCCAGGCCGCGCGATCGGGATGGTCGGCCACGGCGACCCGGAAATGCGGGATGCCGGCGGCTTCGGCGTGTTCTGTTGCGGCACAGGCACGGTCGACGCCGACGGCGGCCACACGCGCGGGGTAGTCCGGCTGTCCGGTGGCCTCGACGAGCGACCGCAGCAGCGATCCGGTGCCCGAGGCGAGCACGACGACGGTCGCGGGCGCCGTCGGAGGCACCAGGCGGGCGGGCGGGGTCGTCAGCGCTCTACTCCCAGCGTGTCGGGGTCTACCGGAGGGGGCGGCCACGAAAGAACCACCGCGGTAGAGCCTAACGACCGTCGGTTCGGCGACTTTCGGGCAGGTCCGCCTCTACCACCTCGGCGTCGAGAATGTCGGCCGTTTCGTCGGCAAAGCCGGCGCCGGGACCGATCCGGCCGCCGAGCGCGCGCTGCTCCTCGACCAGTTCGCCCTCGACCACCTCGGTATCGCGGCGGTAGTCGGTGTAGTCGGCGTACCGGTCGTCGGCGTAGTCGGCCTCGCGCTCGTCGTAGTCGTAGCTTTCGGCGTAATCCCCGGCGTAGTCGTCCTCGTCGTCATCCGCGTACTCGTCGTATCCGAACGCCGCCGACGGTGCGAGATTCGGCAGGAACCGCCGCGCGTAGACCAGGGCGGCATACCCGGGAATCGCCAGCCACGCGAAAACCAGCACGGTCGCGAGTGGCAGGGCGGGGCCGAGATAGCCGAACGACCCCACCGCGCCACCGGCCGGTCCGCCGAAAACGACGGTCAGCAGGGCCGCGAAACCGGCCGACGCCAACGTCGCCCACGGCGCGCGCACCTCGTCGTACGAGGTTCGGGCACAGTCGATTCCATTCAGTACGCCGATCGCCGCCGGGACGAGCAGCAGCACCGGCCACCATCCGGCGGCGGGCCCGGCCGGGACCGCGGACAGGATCGGCAGGCCCGGCACCGGCGCACCGGAGACCTCGAACACGCTCAGCCCGCCGGTACCGATGTGCACCTCGGCGCCGAGCAGCACGGCCGCCGAGCCGATCACCACATTCGGCAGATATGCCAGGGACAGCACCGTCAGGCCCAGCACACCGACCACATTGCCCGCGGCGTCATAGGTGTCGCCGATGCGCGACCAATGCGCGAGGAACGAGATCAGCGTGAGCGCGGTCGCCACCACCAGCAGCCGCCCGGTCGCCCGCAGCGCCGCCCGCGCGCCCGGCGCGACCCACTCGGGCAGGTAGGCAACGGCCAACTCGCGCAAGGGATTCGGTCGGCTCGCGATACCGGCCACCGCGGCGACCAGATGCAGGCCGAGCACCCAGCCGAACGCCGCGAGGGTCGCCGGCGGCTGCAGCGCCACGACGGCCGACGCGTCCTCGGCGACCGCCAGGCAGACCGCCGTGATCAGCAGCGGCCCGGCCAGTGCCGCGCCGACGATCCAGCCGAGATCGGCGCGCGAGGCGTCGGGCTCCACCGCCCGCGCGCAGTCGCGCGCGACCGACCACAGCATCAGCGCGGTCGGCAGCAACGGCAGCAGTCCCAGCGAGGTCTTGCCGATCACCAGCGGAACCTGATGCACGCCGAGCCAGCCCGCGGCGATCGCGCCGGACGCACCGGTCATGCCGCTACCGGCCGCCCACAGCGTGATCAATACCAGCGCCACCACGGTGACCATCGTGAAGCTGGCCGTGCGGGCGGCGATGAACAGCAGGATCTTGGCCCGCTCCGGGCTCAGCGAGAGAAAGACGTTGTCCCCCGGTGGCGTCCGGCCGGATCCGCCGCGCCGGCCGGGCAGCGCACCCCCCCGCACCCCGTGACCGTCCCCCCGGGCCCGAAACGAAAACATTAAACCCCCGTGGCGGACACACCACCACGGGAGCCCCCGCACGACCCCGCACGACGGGCGCCGGGCAC